>NZ_JBIAIN010000020.1:0-164159 GCF_042871445.1 Streptomyces sp. NPDC005794 | reverse complement strand
GTCCAACTCCACCTCCTCGATCTCCTCGATACCGACATCGGACAAACCCGCTGGCCACAGACCTGAAACGGTGACCCGCGAAGTCCGGGTCTAGGACAGCGTGTGACCTAAAAGGCGTCTAGCGTCATCACCGCGTTGAGGCACTCGCACTCCAGGAGGCAGGTCAGATGTCCGTCAAGCCGGTTCCCCAGGGCTACAGCACCGTGACGCCGTGGATCATCTCGCGCGACACGGTGCAGCTCATCGACTACATGAAGAGGGCCTTCGGCGCAGAGGAGCTCGCGTGCCTTGCGGGCAAGGACGGGGCCATCGAGCATGCGGAGGTACGGATCGGCGACTCCGTGGTGATGATGTTCGACGCGCGGTCGGAGTGGCCGCCGACTCCTGGCTTCCTCCGCCTTTACGTCGACGACGCCGATGCCGTGCACCGTCAGGCGGTTGCGGCCGGCGGCACCTCGGTCACCGAGGTCACCCACCTGTTCTTCGGAGACCGGGTCGGGCGGGTACGCGATCCACTGGGCAACCTGTACTGGATCCAGACCCGTGTGGAGGACCTGAGCCCGCAGGAAATGGAACACCGCCTCGACGAACCGGAGTTCACCAAGGCCATGGAGTACGTCCAAAGCGCCGACTTCTTCCCCGCCCGAGAAGCCAACCTCGGCTGACGTCCAGGAACGAGAAGAGGGTGTCCAAGATCCTTCTGTGGCGAACGAGAACTTGGACACTCGAACGGCAAGGCGGACGCACCGATCACTGAGCACATCGGACTTGTTCGTCCAGGCGCTGCCGGTGACGACCACAGGCAAGCCGTGCCAAGAGACTGACGCTGCCGCCTGGTCCATGGGCCGGCGCGACGGACCCCGGCCGCCGGGCCGTGAAGCAGCCGACCGCCGCTCGACGAGCGCACCGCGTCTCCGCGAAAAAGGGAGACGTCCTCCAACTCGGCCAGGGCCCTCATGTGCTCATCGTCAGGCAGCTCGATGTCCACAAAACCGCAGGTCAGGCCGACGCCCTGAACGGGCGTGTACATCCTCTGCTCCCACCCGCTGCCGGTGACGCGCTTCAGTCGGTCTTCGCCGACTCGTCGAAGAACCTGACGATCCGGGGCAGGGCTTGCCGTACCGATCCGTTGTGGTCGTAGTCGCCGACGTCGGTCAGTCGGTGTGCGGCGCCGTTCCTCGTCAACTGGTCGGCACAGTACGTCGCATGACTGAGGTCGACGTCCTTGTCGCCCCGGCCGTGGAAGATCTCCACCGGTACGTTCGGCTGCCAGTCGCACGTGTTGTCCATCGGGCGCAGCTTGTCCTTCAGGACACCGTCGGGCCTGCGGATCTTGTTCAGGAAGTCCTCCGTGAACAGGTCCTTGGAGGCTGCCGGGAGTTCGCTGACGATCTGCTCGGCAGTGTGATGGCCGTCGAAGAGACCCTCGACCTTGCTGTCGTAGGGGGAGCGGAAGACGTCGCCGGGTGACGCGTAGAGGCCGTACATCTTGTTCCAGGCGGTGACGAAGTAGGCGAGGTAGATGCCGGATTTGGCGATCCTGTCGTCGGCCGCGGCGGCCTCGAAGGCCGAGAGGTTGTAGGGGCCGCTGACCGGGGCGAGTGCCCCCAGCCGGAAGTAGCGGTCGGCGCCCTTCTGCTGAAGCGCCCGGCCTACCAGCATGGTCGCGGGGCCACCCTGCGAGAACCCGCTGACCTGGACCTTCCGCTTCAGCTCCCGGCCGTTCCAGTGGGCGAAGGTCCGGGCCGCGCGCAGACCGTCCACCGAGGCCGCGACGGTGGCCCGAGGGTCACCGTAGGGGTGGAAGCCTTCGCCCGAGCCGAGGCCCACGTAGTCGGGCGCCGAAACGGCCCGCCCGGTTGAGGCGAACAGCAGAGCGACGAGCCGGTCGTTCGACTTCGGATTCTCCGAGGCGACGTCCTTGCGGTGGACGGTGGTGCCGTGCAGCCAGGAGACGGTGGGCAGGTGGCGTGCCCCGTTCTTGGGCAGGACGACGAGCTGGCTCGCGGTCGTGGGGGCGCCCGCGCTGTCAGTGGTGCGGTAGGTGACCCGATAGCCGGTCACGCCGTAGCGGACCTGGGAGGAGTCGATCTTTCCCTGGAGTTCCCCGGCCACTTCCTCCGCTGTGAGGTCGGCCGCTTGCTCGACGCTGACGACAGTCCCGCCTTGTGTCCGCTCGCTGTGGGAGCCGACCGCCGCCGAGACTGGAGCCAGCAGGGCGGACACACTGCCGAGAGCCGCCGTACCAGCCAGAATCCGGAATCTGGTTCGCCGTGAAGTCATGGATGGATCATGCCCGTCGGCCGCTCCGCTGGGACATGGAGCGACCCCCCGGGCTGTGAAGGGGGAGAACCCCCTCAGGGTCCGTAGGGGATGCCGAATGCCTCTTCCCCTGCGGGTCAGGTCGGGGCGCCGGAAATAACGCTGTCACCAGCCGCACGCGACGGGTGTGCCGATGGCCTTGCGCGCGATGGAAGCGGTTCCTCGCTTCGGGTGGCGCGACACCGCGGGCGCCTACTGTCAGACAGGTGGCCAGTTTCGCAGCGCCATGTCGGCCACCTGCTGGAGTTCGGAGCGGGTGGCGCCACCGGCAGCCTGGACGGCGATGCCGTTCGCTACGGTCATGACGTATCGGGCGAGCAGTTCCGGGTCTGCGCCGGAGGGCAAATCACCCTCGTCGACGGCCCGCTGGAACCGGTGGCAGAGGCTGGCGCGGGCGTCGTCGCGCCAGGCGATCAGGGCGTCCTGGGCCGGCCGGCCGGAGTCGCCGGAGGCCAGCGAGCCCTGCACACCCAGGCATCCGGCGGGGCAGCCGGGGCGGGTCGTCGTACTGACCGAGCCGGCGAGGAACGCCGTGGCCTTCCTCGCCTCTGCGGACAGCAGCTTCGTGCTCGGCACCACCCTGCACGTCAACGGCGGCGAGAACCAGTTCTGACCCTGCCATGCGGCGTCCCGACCTGCCGTGGGCGAGTCGCCGCCCGCGGCATTCCGCCTGGCCGACACGAGCATCCGCGCAGCACGCCCGGACCGGGCACGGAGCGCAAGATCCACCCCGACCGACAGTGGCCCTGCACTTCGGGCACGGATCACGCTCGACGAGGTCGGCGGGTCGGTCTCTTCCTGATGGCCTGTGTCCGGCCCTGTTTGGCCTTGCTCGGGCATAGGCTCGTCGTTTGTGAGCGGGCGGAGTGCCGGGCCATGCGCGCGCCGCCGTCCGGACCGCACGCCATGGCCGGGCCCCACTGTCTCCTCAGTCCAGGTCGGACATGTCGAGCACGAAGCGGTAGCGGACGTCGTTTCGCCGGAGACGGTCGAGTGCCGTGTCCAGCTGTGACGACGGGAGTACTTCGATGTCGGCGGCGACACTGTTGTCGGCGCAGAATTGGAGCATCTCGGCTGTCGCCAGGCGGCCTCCGCTGCCCGCGGAACTGAGCTTCTTGCGGCCGATGAGCAGGTCCGTGGTCTCGACGGTGATGGGGCCCAGGTACCCGAGGAGGCTGAGGGTGCCGTCCATCGCCACCAGCTTCAGATACGGGGCGAGGTCGTGAGGGGCGGAGATGGTGTCGATGACGACGTCGAAGGTGTCGCGTGCCGTGGCCATCCGCCGGCCGTCGGTGGAGTCGATGAGGTCGTGAGCGCCGAGCTTGCGGGCGTCGTCGCGCTTGTCCTGGGTGCGGCTGATGACGGTCGTGGTCGCGCCGAGTGCCACGGCCATCTTGACTGCGAGGTGGCCCAGGCCGCCGAGCCCGGCCACGGCGACGCGACTGCCGGGGCCCACACCGAGGTGGCGCAGGGGTTCCCAGACGGTGACGCCGGCGCACATCAGCGGGGCGGCTGCGGCCGGGTCGAGGCCGGAGGGGAGCGGGTAGGCGAAGGTGTCCCGCACGACGTACTCGCGGGAGTAGCCGCCCAGGGTGGTCGACCCGTCCTGGCGGTCGGTGCCGCCGTAGGTCAGAGTCGGGAAGGAGTGGCAGAAATTCTCCTGTCCGGCTTCGCACATGGCGCACACGCCGCAGGAGTCGACGATGTTGCCCACCGCGACACGGTCGCCGACCGAGAAGGTGGTCACCTCCCGTCCGATCCCTGCCACCACGCCGGTGAATTCGTGACCGGGCACCAGGGGCGCTTTCGTGTGCTGGTCGTAGGCGTGCAGGGCGTGTACGTCGCTGTGGCACACGCCGCAGTAGTCGACCCGCACCGCGATGTCGTCCGGGCGCAGGTCACGGCGCTCCAGCGACGTGCGCCGCAGCGTCGTCGGACCGGTCGCCTGCCATCCGGTGGTCGTTCGCATACGCACTCCCTTAAACAGACTGTTCGGTCTGCCGCAGTGTAAACACGACCCCGCCCCGAGGCAAACCAACTGTTCTGTTTGGTAGGCTGCGGGCATGCCGGAACAGCCCCAGACCCCGCGAGGCGCCGCGACCTACCAGCGCATCCTGGACGCCGCCACCGAAGAGTTCGCCCAGCACGGCATCGCCGGCGCGCGCATCGAACGGATCGTGACGGCAGCGCGCACCAACAAGGCACAGCTCTACGCCTACTTCGGCGACAAGGAGCGACTCTTCGACGCGATCTTCCTCAGCTCTCTGGAGCGCATCACCGACGTCGTGCCCATCGACGCCGACGATCTCGCGGCGTGGGCCGTTCGTCTCTACGACGAATACCTGCGCCGCCCCGACCTCATCCGGCTGGCGACCTGGACACGACTGGAGCGCCGGCCTGCCGGGCACCTCGTCGAGACCCACCAGCGCTACGACGACCGCAAGCTCACGGCCATCGCCCAGGCCCAGGCCGCCGGGCGGGTCCGCGCAGGCGACCCGTTCGACATCATGGCCATGGTCATCGCCATGTCCATGGCCTGGTCACCGGTCAGCAACGTATACGCGGCCGGCAGCCAAGAACCCGATGACGTACATGACCGACGCCGCGCCCTGCTCCGCGAGTGCGTCCGAAGCGCCACCGCGGCCGGCAGAGGCGACGCAGCCCCCTCATGACCGCCACCCACACCCCTGGTGACGCTCACGCACGTTGCCTGGGCTCCGGCCAGGACCGTCCGCAAGCACGGGCCCTGCCTGCCGTCAGCAGGACGCTACGCATGGCCGGTGCCCCTGGCCCCGGTGCTCCGCCGGCTCTCCGGGGACCCGCTCGCCGGTCGGCCGGTTGTGATCGGGGATATGAGGAACCGACATGGCGCGTGCGCTGTCTGGTCAGGCATGGCAAGCATTGTGTTCATGGCACTGGCCGTTGCACCGTTCCTGACGCCCGTGGTGTTCGTGGTCGCCGCCCTGGCGGTCGTCCTGCGGGCCTACAAGCGGCTAACCAGCAGGATGTGGCATCTGCCGAGCCTCACGACTTCCGCGCTCGTCGCTGTGATGTCCGGCGCGGCGGCTTTCGGCGCCTACGCGTGGGGCGTGACGTCGGGGTTCTACATTCTGGATCCGGACCAGACGTGTGCGGCGCGGGGCGTGGCGGGCGACCACATCGTCACGCGGGAATCCCTGCCGGTCAGCGTGCAGTGCGTCACGCTGGACGGCGTGGGAACCGAGCTGGTGCCAGGTTGGGTGAATCCCGTGATCTTCATGGGGCTCGCGCTCCTCCTGCTCGCTCTCGTGACAGGAACGCTCGCATCGGTACGCCAACGCTCCTCACTCACGCCGACGCCAACCACCGGGTCGCCGACAAGTCTGCTTCGATGACAGTGATCGCGCTTCAGCCCCGTAGGGACCCAACCAGTTGAGCCGAAGCTCAGGAGTTGTCACCGGCAGAGCGGGATGAGCCGGCGCATTTACGTGGTCGAGCAGCCCGGTTGTCATCATGGCGGCACCCGGCTTGTCGCCCATGCTTGTTCAGCAGCCTTTCCTTCACCGGAGAAGAAGACGCCGCGCGGTCTGGAGGATGTCGGCGCCGCACGGTGCGCACGGGGTGCCTGACCCGGTCCAGGCCTACGAGACTCGTGGGCGATCCACCGCGATGCTGGTGCGGGCCCTGATTGAACGCGCGACGGCGTAGGAATCACGAAGCCGGCTTGTACGCGTCCCGTCCGGAAAGCCCGGGCCGCACCGGCACCGTCGTCGCCAGGGCCGAGGCCGGCCGACCACGTCGTGTCCGGACTGTCGGCCTCGGACCACAGCGGCCGGCTTGCGGCGTCCACCAGCAGCTTCCGGACGACTTCCGGAGAGGCGCTGACAGGTGCCTTGTGCATGGCACAAGGCGCCTGTGAGTGGATGCGGGCGGCGTCCATGGTCAAGAAGCGGTCGACACGTGAACGGCCGGCCAGGCAGATGTTGATCTGGTTGGGCGAGAGTTGGCGGCCCGGTGGCCGAGCGGCGTCCTGTACCGCCTCAGCGGCGTGGTCATCCGTCGAGGAAACGCAACAGCTCGGCGGTGACGAACCGGGGGTTCTCCTCGACGAGCCAGTGCCCGGCCTTCGGCACGTCCACCGCCCGCACGATGTTGGTCATGCGCGGGGCCACTGTGCCCTGGATCGCCTTGAGTTGTCCTTGGGCGGTCATCAGCAGGGCCGGGACACGTATCGGTGCTGTTGCCACGGTGTCGCGGACGTCTTCGTCGAGGGCGCGGTAGAGCTCGAAGCCGCCCGACAGGACCTTGGGCCGGCTGTAGGTTCGTGCGTATTCGTTGATCTCGGCGGTGGTGAACGGGGACCGGTCAGAGGTGCCACCGAACGCCGTGCCACCGAACGAGACCTGGGGATAGAACAGTGCCAGGTACTCGCGGACATCGTCGCCCACGACCGCCTCGGGGACCCGTCGCTGGGAGTGAAAGGCGATGTGCCAGCTCAGTGAGCGGTAGGTGGGTGCGTCGATCGCGGGCCCGGGCAGCGGCAGGTCGAGGTAGCCGAGGCGTGCGGTGTCGTCGGGGAATTGGCCGGCGTACTGGAAGGCCACCGCGGCGCCGAGATCGTGTCCGATGACACGGGCGTCACTCACCCCGAGCCGATCGGCGATCAGCGTGTGCACGTACCGTGCCAGCGTGGCTTTGTCGTAGCCGGTCGGCGAGCCGGTGCTGTCACCCAGTCCGGGAAGGTCGATGGCGTAGACGGTGTGGTGCTCGGCGAGTTCCGGCATGATCGGCCACCAGCTGTACCAGGTCTGTGGCCAACCGTGTATCAGTACGACTGGCGTGCCGCTGCCGCCGGTCACGTAGTGCATACGGACGCCGTCGACGTCGGCGAACTCGTGTCGGAAGGTGTTCTCGAACCGGGGATCGTCCTGGGTGACGGCGGCGTAGGCGGGAACGTCGTCGCCGGCTGTCGGCGTGGACATGGACGTGGAACAGGCTGCCGTGCCGATCGCGAACAGGAGGGCGAGCATCACGGTTGCCACCGTGTGTGCGGATCGGAGGAAGCGGCGTGGCAACGGCCGTGGTGCTGTGATCATGTGTTTCCGTCCTGGAGAAGATGGGTCAGCGGCCGGTCGTGCCGTCGATGGGTTCCCGGAGGATGTCAGCGTGGCCCGCGTGCCGGCCGGTCTCCTCGATCATGTGGGTGAGTGCCCAGCGGATGCTGGGAGCGGGGCGGTCCGGCCGCGGTCGGGGGACGGGTGCGCCGGGATCGGTGCACCCGTCGAGAACGTCGTTCGCGCGCTCGACCGCGTCTCGGTAGCGGGCGACGACATCGGCCACGCCGTCCGCCGGTGCGGCCTCGAACGTCGCCTGCCAGTCGGTGACGTCGTCCCCGAGGAACATCGAACGCTCGACGGAAGTCAGGTGGTTGAGCAGGCCGAGCAGGTCCGTGCCCGACGGCACCACGGCTGTTCGCACCTGCGGCTCGGGGGCACCGTCGACCTTCCCGGCGATCGAGGTCCGGAGGTGGTCGAGGAATCCGCGCAGGACGTCGAGCTCGCTGTTCCCGGTCCGGGGCGGCGGGGTGTCGCGGCGGCGGTCGCGGCGCGTGGTGCTGGGCATCATGGTCTCCCTTTCTTTGCCGGGGCGGGCGCCGACCGCCGTGTCAGGGGGTGCGGCGGACGAGGAGGACGTGGTCGATGACCTCGGCGGTGCGCCCGTCCGGTCCCGTCGCGATCCGGCGGGGTGCGTCGGCCCGCTCGACCGTCCATGTCTCCGGGGCCAGGTCGATACCTGCGGCGACTTCCCGTGGGCTCGGGTAGCGGAGGTCGGGATCCTGGTTCCACGACCACGGCGCGGCCGAGCCGTGGTCGACGACCAGCAGCCGCCCGCCCGGGCGCAGTGCGTGCGCGGCCGAGCGCAGGACGGTTGCCCGGTCCAGGTCAAAGGGGGTGTGCAGGTAGTGGGCGCAGATCAGGTCGAATCCGCCGGGCGGGAAAGACTCGTGCAAGTCGGCCCGCAAGGTGGTGACATGGCCGCCCAGGCCGTGTGAGCGGGCGAGGGCGGCGAGCCGCTCGACCGCCACGGCCGAGATGTCGGCGGCGGTGACCTGCCACCCCAGGCGGGCGAGCCACAGCGCGTCGCCGCCGTCGCCGCATCCGAGGTCCAACGCGTCGCCGGGCGGCAGGCCCGTCACCGTCTCGGTGAGGCGGGCATTCGGCTGCGGGTTGCCGGCTGCCGGCCGGGCCGCGTAGACGCCGTCCCAGAACGTGACTGCCTCAGTGGTGCTCATCAGGCTCCTTGTGTCGGTATGCGCTCAGTCTCACCAGGCGCCCCAGATCTGGCATGGAAACTTGCGGTTATGGCAAGATGCCCTGATGGATCACACGACGGACGACGACGTGCTTGACGCGGTGGGGCCGCGCCTTCGTGCACTGCGCCGTGCCCGCGGCATCACCCTCGCCGACCTCGCGGCGACGACCGGTACGTCGGAGAGCACCCTGTCCCGGCTGGAGAGCGGGCAGCGCCGGCCGAGCCTGGAACTGCTGCTGCCGCTGGCCCGTACCTATGACGTTCCGTTGGACGACCTCGTCGGCGCCCCGCGCACCGGCGATCCCCGGATCCACCTCAAGCCGATCAGAAGGTTCGGCATGACCTTCGTGCCCCTGTCCCGGCAACCGGGCGGGGTGCACGCGTTCAAGATGATCATTCCCGCCCAGCCGGAACCACTCGAACCGTCCCCGCAGACCCACGAAGGCTTCGAATGGCTCTACGTGCTCAACGGACGCCTGCGGCTCGTGACCGGTGAGCGCGACCTGACGCTGCCGGCTGGTGAGGCGGCCGAGTTCGACACGTCCTTGCCCCACTGGCTGGGCAGCGCCGACGGCGGCCTGGTGGAACTTCTCATCCTGTTCGGTCTGCAAGGGGTGCGTGCACACGTACGTACCGAGCCTCATCGATCCGATCAGGCCGGGAGCCGGCGGTGAACTCGGCGGGAGATGCTGTACGCGCGTCGGTGACGTCGGCTTTCTGACGCCCTGAGCGGACGCACGACAGCGCTCACACGGGCAGTTCACCAACGAGGCATGCGACGTGTCGCACCGCGCTGCCGGATGACGCGCTGTCAGTGGCGGTGCCGGTGTTTGAACGAGGGGTGCGGGCAGATGCGGATCATCTACCCGAACCGGAACAGCGTGATCAGCTTCCGCCCGTACTGATCCCGGCAACGCGCCCACCGGGCCCCTGGTGCGCGCACCCGCCCGTCCGTGCCGGTCCGTTGTCCGGCTACTCGTCCTGGGCGACGGCGACCGTCGGCGAGGTCCGGGAGGCCCGGAGGGCGGGCACCGTTCCCGCGGCGGCGGTCACCAGGACGAGGACGGTGAAGACCGCCGCGAGTTCCCCCGCGGGGAAGCTGAACGGGACACTCGTCCCGGCGACACGGACGACCAGCCAGGAGTACGGCATGCTGAGGGCCAGGCCGAGGACTCCGCCCAGTACGCCGTAGAGCGCGCATTCCACCGTGACCATGCGGTGCACGGCCGCTCCACCGAGGCCCAGGGCCCGCAACAGCCCGAACTCACGCTTGCGTTCGACGACGGTGAGACTCGCCGTGGTCGCGACTCCGGCGACCGCCACCAGGACGGTCAGCCCCAGGACCATGATCACTGTCGTGGCCATCGTCCGCAGGTCGTCCGACTCCCCGGCCCGTCCGGCCTCCTCGGCGATGACGCGGCCGTCGCCGCGCTCCGGGCCGGTCAACGTGTCGGTGATCGCCCGCTGTGCGCGTATCCGCCCTTGAGCGCCGTCCTGCGAGACGTCGGCGGTGACCGTGGTGGGCACCGCGGCCATTCCCATACGGCTGAGGTCTGCGGCGGGGACGAAGAAGTTCCCTCCGTAGGGTCCGGTTCCGGGCAGCGTCGCCGCCACGGTGAGCTGGACGGGGCGGCCCTTGAACGTCAGCGTCACACGGTCGCCCGCCTGGACGCCGAGCCGATGGGCGTGGTCGGCGTCCACGACGACGTGGGCGGGGTCGAGGTGGCCGAGGGAGCCGGTACGGGCGGTCAGGCTCACGCCGGAGCGGACGGTGCCGAGGTCGAGGTCGGAGATCGTCGCGCTGCGGGTGCTCGCGATGACCTCCGCCGTGCGGAACGCGGTCACATCGGCCAGTTCGGGGTGAGAGGCCAGATCGGCGGCCAGCAACCGGTCCAGCGAGTCGCTGTCTCTCGCGTGCAGGTGGAAGTCGGCGGGTGCCTCCACCGCCTGCCGGTACCGCTCGTAGGCGTTCAGGGAGGCGAGGCAGGTCAGGGTCGAGCCGACCAGACAGACGCCGAGGGCCACGACGACCGCGACCGAGGCCGCCCGTCCCGGCGCGCCCCCTACGCCCGCGACCGCGAGGCGCCCGGCGGCGCCGGTGCGGCGCAGCGGCACGGCGACGGCCGACAGCACCGGCCGGACCAGACGGGGGCCGAGTGCGATCAGGGCCAGGAAGGCCAGCCCGCCCGAGAGCACTACGACGCTCAGCGCCTCGAACCGGTCGTACTCCGCGTCGCCCGGCTGGGGCAGCTCACCGTGCTGCTGCCAGGCGAGGCCCGCGGCGCCCGCCGCGCACAGCAGGCCCAGCAGGGTCCGTCCGATGCCGCCCGCCGCCTCCTGCCCGGATGCCGTGCTCCGCAGGGCTTGCAGCGGGGAGACCCGTGAGGCGCTCAGGGAGGGGGCCAGGACTGCCAGGACCGCCAGGAGAGCGGTGCCGAGAACGGTGAGAACGGCCTGCGTCAGCGGGACCTGGGAGGAGGCGAACAGGTCGTGCCCGAACCGGCCGGCGACCGGGGGGACGAGCTGTCCGCAGCCCCAGGCCGCCAGCACACCGGTCGAACCGGCCAGCAGGCCGACCGCCGCTCCTTCGGCGAGGAGCGCGGCGGCGAGCCGTCGCGGGGTCGCCCCGATGGCGCGCAGCAGCGCCAGCTGGCGTACGCGCCGTGCGAAGACGATGCGGAAGGTGGAGGTCGCGACGAGAACGGCCGCGCCGACGGCGACGGCGAGGAAGACGGTGACCAGCTCCAGCATGTCCTTCGCCTCCGCCACCGCCTCACGGGCCTCCTGGTCCCGCGTCTCGTCCCCGGACCGCACCTGTGCTCCGGGCACCGCCTGCCGGATCCGCTCCGTCAGCTCCGCCGAGACGGAACCGGCCGCAAAGGACGCGGTGTCGGTGCGGATGTCGATGCGGGAGTAGCCCGACACGCCGAGCAGCTCGCCGAGTTGGGGGCCGGGGGCGTACCCCGTGGGCTCCGCGTCGTTCGTGGCGGTGCTGCGGACGATGCCGCTGACCTCGACCGTCTTCCGGCGGGTGCCTTCGCCGTCGGGTTCGGGCTGCAGCAGGGTGAGCGACGAACCCGGTGCGAGACCGTAATCCTCCGCGGCCTGGGTGTTGACGGCGAGCCGGCCCGGACCGGAGGGGTACGTGCCGCTGAGCAGCCGGACTTGTGCCAAGGCGCCGGTGCCCGGGTCCGCGGACAGATCGAGGTAGCGTTCGACGGCGCTGCCGTCCAGCGGGCTGCCGCCGTCGATCCGGCCGACGGCCTCGGTGACTCCGGGCGTCTTCCCGATCTCGCGGAGGCGGCCCTCGCCGATGTCCTCACCGTCGTCGGGCGTGACCACCAGTGAAACCGCTTCGGGTGTTCCACGGAACTGCTCGACGACGGTCGCGGTGATGATCTGCTGGGCCGTCACGGCCCCGAAGACGACGAATGCCGCGATCAGCAGCGACAGTCCGGTCGCCGCGAACCGTCCGGGCCGCCTCAGGAGTTCCGCCACCTGGGAGCCCAGGACGGTCGCGCGCCACGGGGTACTCATCGCCGTCTCCTCATGGCGTCGGTGGCGAGTGCGGCGGCCCGCCCGGAAGGGGCGACGTGCTCGTCCTTCACGACGCGTCCGTCCGCGAGGGTCAGTACCCGGTCCGCGTACCGCGCGGCCTCGGGGTCGTGGGTGACCATCACGACCGACTGGCCGAGGTCGTCGACGGACCGGCGCAGCATGGTGAGGACTTCGGCGCCGGCCCGGGAGTCGAGGTTGCCGGTGGGTTCGTCGGCGAAGACCACGGCCGGCCGGGCCACCAGCGCCCGGGCCACGGCGACCCGCTGCTGCTGGCCCCCGGACAGCTCGGCGGGTCGGTGCGACACCCGGTGGGCGATGCCGAGGACTTCGCAGAGATGGTCCACCAACTCGCGGTCCGGGCGCCCGCCGGACATGGTGACGGGCAGCACGATGTTCTCGTAGGCCGTCAGCTGCGGCAGCAGGTTGAACGACTGGAAGACGAACCCGATCCGCTCCCGGCGCACCCGGGTCAGCTGCCGGTCGGACAGCCCGGTGATCTCCGTTCCGTCCAGGACGATGCTGCCGGAGGTGAGGGTGTCGAGCCCGGCGGCACAGTGCATCAGGGTCGACTTCCCCGACCCGGAGGGGCCGACGACGGCGGTGAACCGGGCGCGCTGGACACCGACGGACACCTCGTCGAGGGCCCGTACCTCGGCGGTGCCCTGACGGTAGGTCTTCACCAGGGCTGTGGCGGTGATGACGTCGTCCGGTGCGTGACTCCTGGCGGCGGTGTGGAGAGCCATGAGAGCGGTTCTCGCGATCCGGGTCAGGATCCGAGCTGCGGCATGGACAGGGTGACGCCGGAGTCCGAGCAGTGTCCCTGCGCCTCGCCCTGGAGGTTCTTCACGTCCTTCGCGGACGGCGCTTCGGGGGACTTCCTGGCGGTCGCGAGCGCCCATCCCTCGTACTGGGAGATCCTGGCTCCGAGGTAGCCGTCCTTCATCTGCGCGCGGCGCTCGTCGCCGGTTTCCCGCCACCACTTCTCCGCGTCCGGCACGGGGCCGGTGGAGATCTCCTCGGCCTCGGTGATGATGCGCTGCGCCAGCCGGCAGTCCTCGGTGGACGCCTGGCTGAGCTCGTTGCGGTCCTGCCACCAGTACCCCGCCCCGGTGGCCAGGGCCGCGGCGGTCACGGCCGTGACCGCGCCGATGACGAGGCGGTTCCGCTTGCGGTTCTGCGTGGTGGGCGTGGTGGGCGTGGTGTTCATTGAATCCTCCAGTGTCTTCTCGGCCGCGTTCGGCGACAGTGAGAAGTCTGGAGTCCGGCGGCCCGCCGGACATCGGCCACGAATTCGAGATCGGGCACGGCGGATCTGGCACGTCGGACGGGGTGGCTCCTGCACCCCCAGGGGCAGAACCCGGCGGCGCTTCTGCACCCTCAGGGGGAGGGACGGACCAGCCCGGACTCGTAGGCGAACGCGACGGCCTGGGCTCGGTCCCGCAGGTGCAGTTTCGCCATGAGGTTGCCCAGGTGCGTTTTCACCGTGGCCTGTGCGACATACAGGTCCGCCGCGATCTCGGCGTTGGACAGCCCTCTGGCGACGAGGGCGAGCACGTCCCGCTCGCGCGCGGTCAGGACGTCCAGCCGTTCGGCCTGTCCGTTCGCCGGTGCCAGCCGGTCCGAGACCCGGTCGAGGAGCAGCCGGGTGATCCGCGGCGCCACCACCGACTCCCCCGCGGCCAGGACCCGGATGGCGTTCACGACCTCCGCGGCGGGAGCGTTCTTCAGCAGGAAGCCGCCGGCTCCGCTGCGCAGCGCCGCGAACGCGTCCTCGTCGTTGTCGAAGGTGGTCAGCACCAGCACGCCGGGCGGATCGTCCAGCCGCATCAGCTGGTCCGTGGCCTGGATGCCGTCCATGACGGGCATGCGGATGTCCATGATGACGACGTCCGCCTCGACCTTTCGCAGCAGGTCGAGGGCCTCCGCCCCGTTCTCCGCCTCGCCGACGACCTCGATGTCGTCCTGACCGGCCAGCACCATGGAGAAACCGGCCCGGATCAGCGGCTGGTCGTCCACCACGGCCACCCGGATCGGCCTGCCTGCCTGCGTCATCACTTCGTCCTTGTCGGAATCGAGGCACGTACGTGCCATCCGCTGCCGAGCCGGGGGCCGGCCTCGAAGCTGCCACCGGCGAGCTCCACCCGCTCCCGCATCCCCACGAGTCCGTTCCCTCCGGAGCGCCCGCCTACGCCGCGGCCGGAGAGGGTGCCCGCTCCGTCGTCGACCACGCCGATCAGCAGTGTGCCCTGCTCCTCGTGGATCCGGATGGCGACCCCGGCCCCGGCTCCGGCGTGGCGCAGCACGTTCGTGAGGCACTCCTGGACGATGCGGAAGGCTGTCATCTCCTCCGCCGGCGACAGCCGTCCTTCGCCGACCTCGACCGACACGTCCACGGCCAGCCCGGCGGCCCGTGCGCGTTCGGCGATGACCTTGATCTCGGCGAGGGTGACCAGGCGCCGTGGCGGGTCGCTGTCGGCGGAGTCCGGGTTTCCCTCGCGCAGCACCCGGACGATGCGGTGCATGTCGTCGATCGCGTCCCGGCCGGTGGCGGCGATCGTCTGCAGCGCGGACTGCGCCGTGTCCGGCGACTTCCGCAGCACGGACTCGGCGCCGTCGGCCTGAAGGATCATCACGGCCAGGCTGTGCGCCACCACGTCGTGCAGTTCACGGGCGATCTCGGCCCGCTCCCGGGCCGCGGCCAGCCGGACGCCCTGCTCCTGTTCCCGCTCGGCGTGCCAGGCGCGGGCCGCCTGGCTCTCGGCGTAGAGGCGCCGCGTGTGCAGGGCGAAGGCCGTCAGCCAGACCGTCAACGTCAGTCCCCAGAGGATCAGGAGTGTGTGGAGATCGACGAACGGCTCGATGCCGAGGGCCGGCGTCCCCACCGTTCCGGCCGCCGTGACCAGCAGCACCACGGCGCCCGCGAGGTACGGCATCCAGGTGGTCCGGGAATGGTGGACGACCGACATCATGGCGAACAGCACGGCGACGTTGTAAGCGGCGGGTGCCGATGCCAGCGGCATGTCGGGCAGGTCGTACAGGACGAGCTGGACGAGGCTCAGTGCCAGGACGACCGCCATCACCGTGCCGGAGAACCGTCTGCGGGCCAGCAGGCACAGTCCCATCAGCCCGCCCAGGAGCAGGTCGTACTCGCCGCTGTAGTACTCCGCCGCCACCGGTACCACCAGCGCGATACCGATGTCGCAGGCCCGGGCGACGGCGCGTCCGGACCGGCCGGACAGCGTCATCCAGGACGACGGGACCGAGACCGTCCTCTCCTCAGCCAACCGTCGTGCCTTTCTCCTCCGGCAAGGGCGCTCCGCGTGGCCTGCCGGCACAAGTGCCGCCGGGCCGCGTGGACTTCGGGGTGAAGGCGATGCCCTCGCCGCCCATACTGCCTCAACGTGAGCCCGCAGGGCCCGGCACAGCGGCGCCGGGCGCCTCATGCACGGAGGTCCGCCCTGCACCGGTCCGGAACTCGGCGGTTGTATCTCGGCTGTGGCTTCGCATGCGACCGAGGGCCTGATGGACTCAGGCCATGTCGACGCTGCTGCCCCGCATCCTTCGAGCACTTGAACAGTTCCATGCCACCCACCCGTGGGACCACAACGCCCACTACCACCGATGGATCCTGCGCCAGCTCCCCAGACGTCTCAACAGTGCCCTGGACGTGGGATCAGGCAGCGGTGACCTCGCCAGACTCCTGGCCCCACGGGCCGGAGCAGTGCACGGTATCGACGTCGATCGCACCATCGTCGATCGCGCGCGGGAACTCACAGCCCCGGCAGCCCCGGTGACCTTCACCGTCGGGGACGCCCTGAACGAGATACCGCCTGGCCCCTACGACGCCATCACATGTGTCGCCACCATCCACCACATGCGGTTCAGCGACGCTCTCACCCACTTCCGACAGCACCTGGCGCCCGGCGGGACCCTGGTCGTCGTCGGCGTCTCCCGCCCGCAGTCTCTGACCGACTACCTGATCGACGCCGCCGCCATTCCGTCGAACGTCGCCATGGCCTGGATCAAGAACAAGGGCCGCAAGGCGCCGCGACCAGCCTCGATGACCGCCCCGACCCGACCGGCGAGCATGGCCTTCGCGGACATCGTGCGCGACGCCCGCCAGGCGCTGCCCGGCGTACGGCTGCGTCGGCGACTTTTCTGGCGCTACACGCTGGTCTGGCACCAGCACCAGGGCGTGTTTCGGAAGTAGCGCCGTCCGCCCGGAGGGTGTCGGAACTCCTGGACACATCAGATCCTGCGGGCGCTCGGCTGGGATCCCAGCCGAGCGTGATGCGTGGCCGGCTGTTGAGTGCCCCAGCAGCGAATCCTTCGCGTACGACGGCAGTAGAGGGAGAACCGCCTGGGACTCCGGGCGGTCGGCGTGCACGCTGGTGTGTTCAGGCGCGTACGGATGAATGTGCTCAGGCAGGACGGCGTGTCGTAGCCGGGGCGATGGGCGGCTGCGGTTGACGCTGTGGCGGTGCGGTCGCCGGCCGCATGACCGACATCAGGAGATTGAGGCGCATGCTTGTTCTGGGCCGCTCGCAGGTCGAGGCCCTGCTCGACGTGGACTCGCTGATCGACGCCCTGGCGCCGGCGATGGCAGATCTCAGTGCGGGCCGCGCCTCGGTGCCTGACCGTGTCGCCGCCCTGGTGTCCGAACGCGAAGGATTCCTGGCGGCCATGCCGGGCTTCCTGCCGTCGGCGGGGGCGCTCATGGCCAAGCTGGTGTCCCTCTTCCCGCACAACGACGGGGCACGGCTGCCTACACATCAGGCGCTGATCGTGGCGTTCGATCCGGACACCGGTGAGCCCACTGCGCTGCTGGACGGTACGGCCATCACCGCAGCGCGGACCGGCGCCTGCTCCGCGCTGTCGGTGCGACTGCTGGCCCGCGAGGACGCGACAGAGCTGGCAGTGCTGGGCACCGGCGTGCAGGCCCGGTCCCACGCCCGCGCGATCTGTCGGGTCCGCCCGATCCGGCGGATCCGCGTCGCCGGCCGGGATCCGGCGAAGGCCGCTGCCCTGGCCGAGGAACTCTCAGCCGTACTGGAGGGCGAAGTCCAGGCCGTGTCCAGCTACGCCGAGGCACTCGACGGCGCGGACATCGCCGCCGCGACGACGCACGCCGTCGAACCCGTCATCCGCCGTTCCTGGCTGACACCCGGGGTGCACATCACGTCCGTGGGGTACAACCCGGCGGGCCGTGAGATCGACGGCGCCACGGTCGCCGAGGCGCTGGTGTGTGTCGAATCGCGCCAGGCCGTGCTCGCCCCGTTCCCTGCGGGCAGCAACGACCTGCTCATGCCGATCCGTGACGGCCTCATCACAGCCGATCACGTGCACGCCGAGTTGGGCGAACTCATCGCCGGCAGCAGACCGGGGCGCACCGCACCGGACCAGATCACCCTCTACAAATCGGTCGGTGTGACAGCGCAGGACGCCGCGGCCACGGCCCTGGTCGTCGCGTTCGCCCGCGAGCGATCGATCGGCGAGGAGATCACGCTGCGGTGACGCCGCTACCGGCACCGCGTGCCGGGCGGCGCAGCTGCCTGTGCGGTTCCCCCGCCGAACCACTGGAACCCAACAGGTCCCCATGAAGTTCCCCCGCGACCTCGGCGTCACGCGCCGACCGCCCGTGGCGGTGGCGGCGCTCGCAGGCCGACGGCGAGCGGCTGCGGCACTGTGCACAGCGGGCGCTATCGCTTCTTTTTCTTGTACTTGAGGGACTTCTCCTCGTTCAGGCGCTGGATCAGGTCGTAGGCCGCGAGGGCGAGGGGCTTGAGGCCGGCGGTGGGCACGTTCGCCTTCATCCGGCGCAGCTCGGCGACCAGGGCGACCTCCTCCTTGCCGGACCTGCCCACCTTGTCGTCCACCGAGCCCAGCGCGCCGAGCGAGCCGTGGATGTGATCCCAGTCGTCCTTGCGGTTACCGACCTGGTTCTTCTCCGCTTCGGTCAGGTGCTTGTAGGCGCGCAGCAGGTCCTTGCCGGCCGGAATGCCCGTCAGCCATTCGGCGCGGGTCAGCGGGATCTGCCTCTTCTCGAGGCGGCCGGCGTCCCCGTGTTCGACGGGCCTGTTGTACAGCGGCTGGTTCCCGTCCTCCGGGAGACCGGCCGCGTTGAGGGCGAACGCGACGCCACAGCGCCTCGAACTCGAAGCCGTCCCGGCGCTGGATCGCGCCCGCGCCTCCGCCGCCGTGCTCCTCGCCGTCCGCGGCACAGCGGTGGACGCTCTGGCCGCGCGCGACCCGAGCCCCGACGTCGGACGCCTCACGTTCCCACGTGCCGTTCGGATCGCTGAGGCCGCCCGGAGCGTCGTGCTGAGTGGTGTGGTGGATCTCGTGGGCCATCGTCTCGACGTCACGCAGGACGCTCGCGTTCTGGACGACGATGTTGTCGCCGACGGTGTACGCCTTGGCGTCGATGCTCGCGGTGGTCTGCTCGTCGACCGAGACCCGATGTGGTCGAGCCTGGTGCCGAAGGCGTTCTCCATGGTCGTGCGCACACCGTCCGGCAGCCGGCTGCCGCCGCGCCCAGCCGTTCTCGCGGCGTTCCCCACGACGTCGGGCCGGCTCGCGTCGCCGCCCTCGAAGGCCTGCACGGCGCTGTGGCCACGGCCGGCGCCTTCCGGATTCTGCTCGCGCTCGATCATCCGTGAGACGGCCGCGTTCCCGATCGCTCGTTGCAGGGCGGTCGGCGCCGGTGTTCCGTCGAGACTCCGCGGTGTGCCGCATGGAAGTATCCGTTCGAACGAAATCTCTTACATCGCCTCAGAACGCGACTCTGCCGCAGGAACTGCCGTGAGGGAAGAGCGGATCGGGCCGTCTGGTCACTCTTGACCCGGCCCGGCAGATCCTCATCGAGACGTTCGATGCCGGTCGGGACGGGTCGGCCGCGCAGGACGTAGGTGAGGTGCGGCGGGCTTCGGCGAGCAGGTGCCGTTCTCCGAACTACGTGGTGCTCTCTCGTGAAGCTGTTGGCAGCAGTGTGAGGCGTTACTCACGGCGTTCGAACGCGCCGCGCATCACGTACACCACGGCGGCGACAGGCTTTCCATCAGCTTCATCGCACGTTGATGGGTACTTTCACCGACCTTTTACATCTCCCATAAACC
Organism: Streptomyces sp. NPDC005794; assembly: GCF_042871445.1. Lineage (NCBI taxonomy): Bacteria > Bacillati > Actinomycetota > Actinomycetes > Kitasatosporales > Streptomycetaceae > Streptomyces > Streptomyces sp. NPDC005794. The sequence continues at coordinate 144,873 of NZ_JBIAIN010000020.1, read as the reverse complement.
AAGTTGTCTTCATGAACTCATGACGTCCATCGCTTTACCGATCCACACGATGGCTCCTTTCGGATGCCGTGGCTCAATACCGTTCTGATCAGCAACCTTGACAGTGCGTCACGTAATCGTGACATTGATCATATTGCAAAGCCTTTACTTCCCCATTGCCCTCCGTGTTTCGATGGAGCCGTCAATTCCGTTACCTAACCCGCCACATCCGACGGCAGTCGCCGGCGCAGCGCCGGCATCACCGACAAGGATGCCTGTTCTTATGTCCGAAAATGGCTCTGCCCTGCAACTTTCCGACGCTCAGCTCGGGGTCTGGCTCGCGGAGCGCGCCGGACTCAGTCGGCCCGGCGCCTATCAGCAGGCGGAGTACCTCGTCCTGGACGGTGCCGTCGACACCGGTCTCCTCGCCGCCGCGGTCACCAGGGCCGCGGCCGACTGCGAGGCGGTCAACGTCCGCATCTCCGGGACGGCGGATCTCTCGCCCGTGCAGCGGCTCCTGCCGGACGATCCCGAGCACACCACCGAGGTCGTCGACCTCCGGGAAGCGGCCGATCCGGACGCCGCCGCGCTGGAGTGGATGCGGGCCGACGTGGATGCGGCCGGGGGCATCGACGACGGACCGTTGTTCCTCGGAGCCGTGCTGCGCGTCGCCGACGACCGCTCACTGGTGTTCCACCGCATTCACCACATCGCTCTGGACGGCGCGGGCATGGCGTTGTTCGCCGAGCGCGTCGCCGAGGTCTACAGCTGTCTGCACGACGGCCGTGCCGTTCCGAGGAGCGGCTGGAGCGGACTCGGTTCCCTGGTGCACGCCGAAGCCGCCTACCGGAACGCCGCCGAACACGGCGCGGACCGGGAGTGGTGGCGGGACCGGCTGGACGGGCGGCCGGACTTCCTGAGCCTGGGCACGCGTCCAGCCCCGGCCTCGGACCGTTCGCTGCGGTTGACCAGGGTGCTGTCCCGGGTGGAGTTCGCCGGCTTGCGGACCGGTGCGCAGCGGCTCGGGCACCGCTGGACCCGGCTGCTCACCGCGGTGACCGCGGTCCATCTGCACGCGGTGACCGGCAGCCGCGACGTCGTTCTGAGCCTGCCGGTCGCCGGCCGTCCGCCCGAACTCGCCCGGACCGTACCCTCGATGACGGCCAACGTCCTGCCGCTGCGGCTGCACGCCGACCCCGCGGCCACCGTCGGCGAACTGCTCGACCAGGTCGCCGGAGAACTGCGGCTGGTGCGCCGGCACCAGCGGTACCGGGGTGAGCACCTACGGCGTGACCTGGGACAGCCCGAGGACGGCCGAAGGTTCTTCGGTCCCGTGCTCAACATCCAGCGCTTCGACCGGCCGCTGCGGTTCGGCCGCGTGACGGCGACCGTCCACAACCTGCAGGCGCCGCCGTCGGAGGACCTCTCGATCGTCGCGTACGACCGCGGTGACGGCGAGCTGCGTCTCGACTTCGACGCCAACCCCGCCAATCACAGCGAGGAGTTGCTGCGCGACGTCGCCGACCGCTTCCTCCATGTGCTGTGGCAGGTGGTGGAAGCCGACCGGGACACTCCCCTGGCGCGGCTGGCGGCGACGACCGCGAGCGAGCGCCGGCTCAGCGTGACGCTGGGCACGGGCCACCGCGCGCCGTCCCCGCCTGCCGGTACGGCCGTCGACCGGTTCGCCGAACAGGTGCGCCGCTCCCCCGACGCTTACGCGGTGCGCTCGGTCGCGACCGGTGAGCGGCTGACCTACCGCGAACTCGACGCGCGCAGTACGGCACTGGCCGCCGAGGTCGCCGCGGCCGGAGCGGGGCCGGAGCGGGCCGTCGCGCTGCTGCTCGACCGGTCGGTGGACCTGGCCGTCGCGGCGCTCGGCGTGGTGAAGGCCGGCGCGGCCTACGTCCCCCTGCAACGGGACGACGCGCTCACCCGGCAGGAAGCCGTGCTGTCCGACGCGGGAACCCGGCTGCTGATCACCGACGGGGGGACCGAGGGAGACCCGATCGTCACGCGGGCGCGTGACCTCGGCGTGCGTCAGCTGGACGTGCACGCGCGTGACACCGGAGAAGCCGTGCGGCCGCGGGTCACGGCGGAGACGCTGGCCTGCGTCATGTTCACCTCCGGGTCCACGGGGCGGCCCAAGGGGGTCGCGATCACCCAGGGCAACCTCGCCGGACTCGCCGCCGACCGGTGGTGGGCCGAGGGCGGCGCGGACCGGGTACTGCTGCACTCACCACACGCCTTCGACGCGTTCAACCTCGAACTGTGGGTGCCGTTGCTGACCGGTGGCGAGGTGGTCGTCGCCCCACCGGGGCGGCTGGACCCGGCCGGGCTGGCCCGGATCACCGCCGACACCGGTGTCACCGGACTGTGGCTGACCGCCGGGCTGTTCAACGCGATCGCCACGGACGATCCCGCCTGCTTCGGCGGGCTGCGCCAGATCTGGACCGGCGGTGACGTCGTGTCGCCCGCGGCGGTGCGCACCGTACGATCCGCGCTGCCGGAGCTGACCGTCGTCAACGGGTACGGGCCGACCGAGACCACGGTCTTCGCGACCAGGTTCGCCGTCGCCGCCGAGGACGACGTTCCCGAGGACACCGGCTCCGTTCCCATCGGTGCGCCGCTGGACGGCAAGCGGGTGCTGCTGCTCGACGACGCGCTGCGGCCGGTACCGCCCGGTGTGGTCGGGGAGCTGTACGTCGGAGGTGCCGGTCTCTCCCGTGGCTACCTCGGCCGGGCGGCCGCGACCGCCGAGCGCTTCGTGCCCGATCCGTCCGGCCCGCCGGGCGCACGTGTCTACCGTACGGGCGACCTGGCTCGCTGGAACCGCGACGGGAGCCTGGAGTTCGTCGGACGCGCCGACGGGCAGGTCAAGCTGCGCGGCTTCCGGATCGAAGCGGGCGAAGTGGACGCCGCGCTGCTGGCCGAGCCCGGCGTGCGGCAGGCCGCGACGGTCCTGCGGGAGGACCGGCCGGGAGTGCGGCGGCTGGTGGCCTACGTGGCCACATCGGGTGACACGGCATCGCTGCTCGACGCGGTGGCGGACCGGCTGCCCCCGTACATGGTGCCGTCGGCCGTGGTGGAGGTGGACCGGCTGCCGCTGACCCGCAACGGAAAGCTCGACCGGGCCGCGCTGCCCGCGCCGGACACCGGGGACGCCGGCACCGGAGACGCCTCGGACAACGGAGGCCCGGACGTGGCCAGGGCTCCCCGGACCCCCTCGGAGCACCGGCTGGCCGAGCTGTTCGGCCAGGTTCTCGGTCTGGAGACCGTCCCGCTCGACAGCGACTTCTTCCAGCTCGGCGGCGACAGCATCAAGGCGATCCAGCTCGCCGGCGCGGCGCAGCGGGCCGGTCTGGCCGTCACCACGCCTGACGTGTTCCGCACGCCCACCGTCTCCGCCCTGGCCGATGCCGTCGGCGTGGACGCGGGGGCGATTCCGGGGCACCGGGTCGCGCTGGGTGACGCGGACGATCCCACGGTGCTCCTGACGCCCATCATGCACTGGCTGCGCGAGCGCGGCGGGCCGATCGACGGCTTCGTGCAGTCCCTGACGGTGCGCACTCCGGCGGGCATGTCCGAAGCGCAGGTGCGCGCCGTGGTGCAGGCGCTCGTCGATCACCACAGCATGCTGCGGCTCTCCCTGACCGTCGTGGACGGGCTGTGGGCCCTGGAGGCGCTGCCCCACGCCATGGTGGAACTGAACCGTCCGGACACGGTGCTCACCCCGGAGCGCGGGCGGGTGGTGCATGCCGACTGGCGGGGCGCCGGACCGGCGGAGCAGGGCGAACTGACCCTCACCGTGCACCATCTCGGCGTCGACGGCGTCTCCTGGCGCATCATCCAGGAGGATCTGCGGGCCGCCTGGGAAGCAGTACGGCGGGGGCGCACCCCACGGCTGCAACCGACCGGAACCTCCTTCCCCCAGTGGACGAGGGCGCTGGTCCAGCACGCGCACCACCCGTCGGTGCTCGAGGAGTTCCCCCGGTGGCGGGCGACGCCCGAGGACCCCCCGGTCGCCGGCCGTGCGCTGGACGGCGCGGTGGACACCGAGGACACCCGCCTCTGGCACTCCGTCACCCTGCCCGGCGCGCTCACCGAGCGTCTGGTGACCGACGCGGCCACGGCCTTCGACTGCTCGGTGCACGAACTGCTGCTGACCGCGTTCGCCCTGGCCGCCGCCGACTGGCGGGAGGGACCGGACACGCTCCTGGTGGACCTCGAGGGCCATGGGCGTGAGGAGTTCGCCGCCGGCCTGGACCTGTCCCGTACGGTCGGCTGGTTCACCACCCTGTTCCCGGTGGTGCTCGATCCCGGGTGCTCCTGGGCGGACGCCCGTACCGACCCGACCGCGCTGGACGGTGCGGTGGCCATGGTACGGTCCTGCGTGCGGGACGCCTCGCGTGCGGGCCTCGCCCACGGTCTGCTGCGCCACCTCAACCCGCAGAGCGGGCCGGTGCTGGCCGCCCGGCCGTCCCCGCAGTTCGCGTTCAACTACCTGGGCCGTTTCGACGCCGGCGGGAACGAGGACTGGGCGGTGCGCGCCGATGCCACGGTGGTCGGGGCGCCCACCGGCGGCGGGCTGGCGATGAGCCACGTCGTGGAACTGGACGCGGTGATCACCGATTCTCCGGACGGTCCCCGGCTGGTGGCGAACTGGTCCTGGCCGGGCGGGCTGCTCGGCGACGCACGGGTCGCCGACCTCGCGCGGCGGTGGTTCGACGTGCTGGAGGCGCTGGCGCACCGGGCGCGCGCCCGGGCGACGGGTGAACTGCCCCTGCCCCCGCTGGCACAGGGGCTGCTGTTCCACTCCCTCTACGACCACGACGGCGCCGACCCCTACCTCGTCCAGTTCGTCTTCGAACTCGGCGGGGCGCTGGACCCCGCGGCGCTGCGCGACGCGCTCCACCGCCTGCTGCGGCGCCATCCCCAGCTGTCCGCGGGAGTTCGGCAGAGCCCGTCGGGCCGTCCCGTGCAGGTCGTCGTCCCCGACGCCGCCGTGGAGTGGCAGGAGCTGCCCGCGCACGAGGACCTCGAACGATTCCTGGAGTCCGACCGCAGGCGGCGCTTCGACCTCGCCACCCCTCCGCTGGTCCGCGCGGCCCTGCTGCGCCGGGACGGCGAGCGGCACACCTTCGTGCTGACCACGCACCACCTCCTGCTGGACGGCTGGTCCATGCCGATCCTGGTCAAGGAGTTGTTCGCGCTCTACGCCGGTCGGACGCTCCCACCCGCGACGCCGTACCGCGACTTCCTCGACTGGCTGTCCACGAGGGACTCCCGCGCGGACGAGGCCGCCTGGCGCGCGCTGCTGTCCTCCCTGGACGGTCCGACGCTGGTCGGCGGGCCGGGACGGCGCGGTTCGGCCGTGGCCCGGAACCGGCTCACGGCCGAGCTGGACGAGGCCACGAGCGCGCGGGTCGACGCCGTGGCGCGGCGGTACGGGCTGACCGCCAACGTCGTCGTGCAACTGGCGTGGGCGGTCCTGCTGGGTGCCCTGACCGGGCGGGACGACGTCGTCTTCGGCGCGACGGTCTCCGGCCGGCCGGCGGAGCTGCCGGGCGCGGAGCACATCGTCGGCCTGCTGATCAACACCATCCCCGTACGGGTCCGTCTCGATCCGCACCGGTCGGTCGCCGAGTCCCTCGCGGAGCTGCGCGCCCAGCAGCTGTCCCTGCTGGACCACCAGCACGCCGACCTGACGCGGCTGCAGTCGATCGCCGGGCACGCCGAACTGTTCGACACGGTCGTGGTGTTCGAGAACTACCCGGTCGACGAGGGCGAACTGAGAGCTCTCGTCCCCGGTCTGGAGCTCCGGGACGTACAGGGCCGGGACGGCACGCACTACCCGCTGACGTTGATCGCCGTACCGGGCGGCCGGTTGCGGCTGCGTCTGGATCACAGCACCGACCTGTTCGAGGAGAAGGCGGCCCGTCGTCTGCTGGACCGTCTCGGCGCGCTGCTCGACCGGATCACCGAGCGTCCCGACGCGCGGCTGGGGCAGCTCGACCTGCTGCTGTCCGACGAGCGGGAGACCCCGGCGTCCACCACGCCGGCGTCCACCCCGGCGGACACCGTGGTGGAGCCCGCCCCCGGCTCCCTGCCCGCGCTGTTCGAGGCGCAGGCGCGCCGGCGGCCGATGGCCCCGGCGCTCACCTGCGGGGGCACCACGCTGTCGTACCAGGAGCTCAACGCGCGGGCGAACCGCCTGGCCAGGCTCCTCGTCACGCGCGGGGCCGGGCCGGAACGCCTGGTGGCCCTCGCGCTGGAACGTTCCGCCGATCTGGTGGTCGCGGTGCTGGCCGTACTGAAGTCAGGGGCCGGCTATCTGCCCCTGGACCCGGCGCACCCCGAGGAGCGGATACGGCAGGTACTGACCGCCGCCGAACCCGTGCTCGTCGTGACGGGCACGCCGCTGGCGGTGCCGCACCCGCAGATCGTGCTGGACGGCACCGACCCGGCCGCCTCCCACCCGGCCGACGACCTCGGCCTGGCCGTGGATCCGCACGGCGTCGCCTACGTGATCTACACGTCCGGGTCCACCGGGACCCCCAAGGGCGTCGTGGTGTCGCACCACAACGTCGTGCGGCTGCTCGCGGTGACCGACGCCCGGTTCGGTTTCGGTGACGACGACGTGCACACGTTGTTCCACTCGTACGCCTTCGACGTCTCGGTGTGGGAGCTGTGGACGGCGCTGGGCCGCGGCGGCCGCCTGGTGGTCGTACCGGGCGACGTCGCCAGGTCGCCACGGGAGCTGCTGGCACTGCTGTCCCGGGAGCGGGTCACCGCGCTGAGCCAGACCCCGTCGGCGTTCTACCAGCTCATGCGGGCCGAGGCGGAGGCGGAACCGGGCGGGCTGCCCGCGCTGCGGGTCGTCGTGTTCGCCGGTGAGGCGCTGGAGCTGTCGCGTGTCCGCACCTGGCACGGCCCCGGCCGCCCGAAGCTCGTCAACATGTACGGGATCACCGAGACCACCGTGCACGCGACCTACGCCGAGCTGACCGATCCCGACGAGACCGCCGGCGTCGTCGGCACCGCGCTGCCCGATCTGCGCCTGCACCTGCTGGACCACGCGCTGCGACCGGTCCCGCCCGGCTGCCCCGGCGAGATCTACGTGGCCGGCCCCGGAGTGACACGGGGTTACCTGCGACGGCCCGGGCTCACCGCGAGCCGCTTCGTCGCCGACCCGTTCGGCGCGCCCGGTGCCCGCATGTACCGCTCCGGGGACCTCGCGCGGCAGCGGGCCGACGGCCGGCTCGAGTACCTGGGCCGCACGGACCAGCAGGTGAAGATCCGCGGCTACCGGATCGAGCCCGGGGAGATCGAGCGGGTCCTCGAACGGCACCCCGCCGTGGCGCGTGCCGTGGTGCTCGCGGACAACACGGACCCCGACGGCGGGCGACTGCTCTGCTACGCCGTGACCGCCGGGGGGACGACGCCCGCCGAGCTGCGCGAGTACGCCCGGACGGTACTGCCCGCGCACATGGTGCCCGCGTTCGTCCTGCCGGTCGACGAGATCCCGCTGACCGCCAACGGCAAGCTGGACCGCGGGGCGCTGCCGAGGCCGGAGACCGCGCTGCCGGTGAGCCGCCCGCCCGTGGACGAGCGGGAACGGCTCCTGTGCGCGTTGTTCGCCGAGACGCTGGGGGTCCCGGAGGTCGGCGCGGAGGACAGTTTCTTCGACCGGGGCGGGCATTCGCTGCTGGCGACCCGGCTGATCAACCGGGTGCGCGCGGAGACCGGCTGCGAGCTGAGCATCCGTACCCTGTTCGACGCGCCGGTGGTCGCCGACCTGGCGCGTCGCCTGCCGGAGCCGGTGGCCGGCGCGCCGCGCGGCCGGGTCGTCGTGTCCGCGCGCCCTGAGCACATCCCGCTCTCTCCCGCGCAGCGCCGACTGTGGTTCTTCAGCCGGTTCGCCGGGCCCAACTCCGTGTACAACATGTCCTTCGCGCTGCGGCTGGCCGGTCCTCTGTCGGCCGGGCACCTGCGCGCGGCCCTCGGTGACGTGCTCGTCCGGCACGAGAGCCTGCGCACCACCGTCACCGAGATCGACGGCGAGCCCTGCCAGCACATCGGCACGGCGGAGGAGTTGTCGTTCGAGGTGGTGACCGCCTCGGAGACCGAGCTGCCCGACCTGCTCGCCGACGCGGCCGCGCACGTCTTCGACCTCGCAGCCGAACTCCCGGTCCGGGTCCTGCTCTGCGAGACGGCGCCCGACCAGCACGTCCTGCTGATCCTGCTGCACCACATCGCCGCGGACGGCTGGTCACTGGCTCCGTTGGCCCGCGACCTGTCCACCGCCTACCGGGCGCGCGTCGCGGGCGGGGCCCCGCAGTGGGCCGACCCGCTCGTGCAGTACGCCGACTACGCGCTCCGGCAGCGCGGACGCGACCTCGGCGACGGACTCGCGTACTGGACGGAGAAGCTGCGCGGCGTCCCGGAGGTGCTGCCGCTGCCGACCGACCACGCCAGGCCGCCGGTGTCCGCGCACCGCGGGGAGACCGTCGAGTTCTCGCTCGACGCCGGGCTGCACACGCGGCTGACCCGGCTCGCCCGGTCCACCGGGACCAGCCTGTTCATGGTGGTGCACGCCGCGATCGCGGCCTTGCTGTCACGGCTCGGCGCCGGGGAGGACATCCCCGTCGGCACACCCGTGGCAGGGCGCCACGACGCGTCCCTGCACGAGACCGTGGGCTGCTTCGTCAACACGGTGGTGCTCCGCACCGACCTCGGCGGCGGCCCGACGTTCACCGAACTGCTGGAGCGGGTCCGCACCACGGACCTCGACGCCTTCGCCCACCAGGAGGTGCCGTTCGAGCAGGTGGTCGAGGCGGTCAACCCGCCCCGCTCGCTCTCCGCACACCCGGTCTTCCAGGTGATGCTGGCCTTCCAGGACACGCCGACCGTCGACTTCGACCTGCCTGGGCTGCGGGTCGAGACGGTCGCCTCGCACGGCGGTGCCTCCCGCATGGACCTGCTGTTCAGCCTGCGTCAGCGGCACACGGACCACGGAACGGAAGCCGGTGCCGGGGGTGTCGAGGGTCTGCTGGAGTACGACACCGAACTGTTCACCCCCGCCTCCGCCCGCCTGCTGCTCGTGCGGCTGGAACGGCTGCTGCACGCGGTGGCGGCGGAACCGCACCGCGCCATCGCCGATCTCCCGGTCCTCGTCCCCGGTGAGTACGAGCAGCTGACCGTCCGCTGGAACGCGACCGCCCACGACGTGCCCGACACCACCGTGGCCGACCTGTTCGCGGCACAGGTGCTCCGTACTCCCGACGCGCCGGCCGTACGGCACGGGGACACCGGGCTCACCTACCGGGAGCTGTCCGCACGGGCGGACCGCATCGCGGCGGAGCTCCGTACCCGCGGGGCCGGCCCCGGCAGCCTGATCGCCCTGCGACTCCGGCGAAACCCCGACCTGCCCGCCGCCCTCCTCGCCGTCCAGTCGGTGGGCGCCGCCTGTCTGCCCATCGACCCCGCGCTGCCGCCACGGCGGATCGCGGCCCTGCTGGCGGACGCCCGCCCCCTGCTGGTGCTCCGCCACGACGACGGACTCACCGTCACCGCCGGACCGGAGGAACCGGCGCCCGTGCCCGAGAACACGGCGTACGTGACGTACACCTCGGGGTCCACCGGCCGGCCGAAGGGCGTCGTCGTCCCGCACAGCGCGCTGACGAACCTGGTGCTCGCCCTGCGCGAGAGGCTGGCGGTCGGGGCGGACGACCGTGTGCTGGCCGCCGCGCCCGCGAGTTTCGACATGTCCGTGCCCGAGCTGTACCTCCCGCTGGTCACCGGTGCCGCGATCGTGCTCGCGGGGAAGGACGCGCTGCGGGACCCCGACGAGCTGTCCGCCCTGCTCGACGGGCACGGGGTCACCGTGATGCAGGCGACCCCGTCGCTGTGGCAGGCCCTCGCGGCCCGGCGCCCGGAGCGGCTGCGGCACGTCCGCGCGGTCGTCGGCGGCGAGGCCGTACCGGCGGAACTGGCCGGGGAGCTGACCGGTCTCACCGAGTCGCTGCTGGCCTGCTACGGCCCGACCGAGACCACGGTCTGGTCCACCGCCCACCCGGTCACCGGCCGGGCGACGGCCGCCACGGTGCCGCTCGGGCGTCCGCTGTGGAACACCCGGTGTTACGTACTGGACGCCGGGCTGCGGCCGGTGCCGCCGGGCGTGAGCGGTGAGCTGTACGTGGCCGGGGCTGGCGTGGCCACCGGCTATCTGCACCGACCGGCGCTGACCGCGACCCGCTTCGTCCCCGATCCGTTCGGCCCGGCGGGGCAGCGGATGTACCGCACCGGCGACCTCGCGTCCTGGACCGCCGACGGGGTCCTGCGCTTCCACGGCCGGACCGACGACCAGGTGAAGATCCGCGGACACCGCGTCGAGCCGGGCGAGATCGAGGCCGTGCTGACCCGTCACGAGGACGTCGACGCGGCCGCGGTGGCCGTGCACGACCGCGGCGCCGACGACCGCCGTCTGGTCGGCTACGTCGTACCCGTGGGAGCCGACCTGCGCTCGGTGGGCGCGCACCTGGCCCGGTACCTGCCGGACCACATGGTGCCCGGCCGCCTGCTCGCGCTGGACCGGCTCCCCCTCAGCGCCAACGGGAAGCTGCTGCGCGACCGGCTGCCCGAACCGGACTGGGCCGCCGCGGGCGACTCACCACCACCGGAGAACCTGCGCGAGCACCTGATGTGCGCACTCTTCGCCGAGGTGCTGGGCGTGCCCCGGGTGGGCCCCGGTGACCACTTCTTCGAGCTGGGCGGACATTCGCTCCTGGCGGCCCGGCTGACCGACCGGGTGCGCACCGTGCTCGGACTGGAACCCACGATCCGGAACGTCTTCGAGGCGGCCACCCCCGCCGCGCTGACCCGGCTGCTGGACCGCGCACCGTCGCCGGACACCCCCGCGCACCTCGTTCCCTTCCGTTCCGGCGGCCCGGCGGCACCGGTGTTCTGCGTCCATCCGCTCAGCGGAATCAGCTGGCTGTACTCGGGGCTGCTGCGGCACATCGACCGCGAGCACCCGGTGTACGGCATCCAGGCCGAGGGGCCCGGCGGGGTGGCGGATCTGCCCGGCACCGTCGAGGCGATGGCCGAGCGGTACCTGGAGTTGCTGCGGTCGGTCCGCCCCGACGGCCCGTACCACCTGGTCGGCTGGTCCTTCGGCGGACTCGTGGCGCACGCGATGGCGGTCCGGCTGCGCGAACTCGGCGAGCCGGCCGGGGCCCTGTTCCTGGTGGACACGGTCACCGGCGCCGCGGCCGGACCGGAGGAGCCCGTCGACGACCGGCGCGTCCTGCGCATTCTGCTGACGGCCGCTGGCTTCGACGACCGGCAGTTCACCGAGGCCGACCTCGATTTCGGAACCGTCTCGGCCCTGCTGCACCGTGAGGGGAGCCTGTTCGCCCGGTTCACCCCGGACGACATCGACCGTGTGATCACGGTGTCGCGCAACAACGACCGGCTCGCGCGGGCCTACCGGCCGCCGCGCTACCCGGGCGACACCACGTACGTCGAGGCGGGCGCGGACGCGCCGCGCCGCGTACCGCACCACGAACTGTGGCGGCCCCACGTCGGCGGCGAACTGACGCTCGGTCAGGTCACCGCCGATCACCACCAGGTGATGCAGGCGCAGCACGTGGACGACGTCGGAGTCCAGCTCCGTGACCTGCTGAGGAGGCTGCGTTGACCGGCACGAATATCACCACCGATACCAGTATCGACACCAGCACCAGGACCGGCGCCGATCCCGGAGTCCTGGCCGAACTGCCCACGGGCGCGCGGGTGGTCCTCCGGCTGCCCAACGGCCCCCACCTGGCGGACGTCCTGCTCACCTGCTTCGACAGGGGTCTCGTCGCGGTCCCGCTGCACCCGCGCGCCACCGGCCAGGAAGTGACGGGCATCGCCGAGCGCGTCTCCGCGACGGCCCTGGTCGACGTCCACGGCCTGCACCGCACCGGCCTGCCCGACGTCCACCGGGACACGGTCCCGGACGACCTCGCCCTCATCATGTTCACCTCGGGCTCCACCGGCCCGCAGAAGGGGGTCATGCTCAGCCGGCGGGCGGTACGGGACAACGCCGCGAAGACCGCGGCGCTGCACGGACTGGCACCGGACCGCCCGCACGGGACCTGCCTGCCGCTGTACCACTGCAACGCGCTCGTCATGTCGCTGATCGGCACCCACCTCACCGGCGCGCCGCTGACCCTCCAGGCCGCCTTCGACCCGGCCGGCTACTTCGCCGCGCTGGACGCCGCCGGGGCCAGGACCGCCTCCATCGTGCCCGCCCTGCTGGCGGACCTGCTGGAGGTCGGGCCCGACTGGCCGGACGGCCTGGAGTACCTGATCACCGCGGCCGCCCCGCTGACCAGCGACCTCGCCCGCCGTTTCCACCGCCGGTACGGTCCGCGCCTGCGGCAGGGCTACGGTCTCACCGAGGCGGTCAACTTCAGCTTCACCATGCCCCGGCTCGACGACGCCGAGTTCCGCGACCAGTACCTGGAGCACACGCCCCCGGTCGGGGCACCGCTGCCGGGCACCGAACTGCGGCTGGAGTCCGGTGAGGTGTGGATCAGCACGCCGGACCTGATGACCGGTTACTGGCAGGACCGCAGCACCACCGCCGCCACGGTCACCGAAGACGGCTGGCTGCGCACCGGAGACCTGGGCGAACTGCGCGACGGCCTGCTGGTGCTGCGCGGCCGCGCCGGTGAGCGCGTCAACCGGGGCGGGGAGAAGCACTACCCGCTCGACGTCGAACACGGCTGGCGCCGGGCGGGCCTGACCGGCCGGTTCGCGGCGGTCGCGGTGGACGAACCCACGCTCGGCCAGGACATCGGGCTGGTCGCCACGGAGCAGCCGGTCGCCGCCGTACGCAACCTGTACGAGCGGGCGGCGCTGCGCCCGGCGGCGGTCCAGTTCGGCGGCTTCCGGGCGACGTCCACCGGCAAGCCCCAGCGCAGGGCGATGGGCCGGGTCCTCAGTGCGCGCCGGCTGACCCCCGCACGGTACGAACGCCTGCTGCGCTACGCCGCGGCCACCGCGCACGACCTGTTGCGCTCGGGCGCCGAGGACCCGGCCCTACGCGCGCTGGCCGCGCAGGCCGACGACCGTCCCCACGGAGGTGAGGAGGCCGTCTTCGGCGCGTTCGACTTCCTCCGGGAGCACTGGCACGACGCGGACGACGCGGAACTGTCCCCGGCCAGGGCCCGGTGGCGGCGGACGCTGCTCACCGAGTGGCCCCTGGCGGTCCACACCGAACTCGCCGCGGACGTGGCGGCCCGGCACGGGTTCGACGGGCCGCCGGTGCCGTGGGGAACCGAAACCCGCTTCGGCGACGGTTCGCTGCTCGTGCTGCCGCACGGGCCCGCGGCGGACGGCCCCGTCTGGCCGCTGGGCCCGCTGCTGTCCTTCCTGGACGGCGAGGGCGGTCGGGCGGACCGCTGGGCGTGGCTGACCCGGCTGCGCCACAGCGGATTCCCGGCCACGGGCTGCTCGGTGCTGCGTGCCGGGCGCCACGACCTGGGCGGCGTGCTGTGGGCACGGCGGCCGGACCCCGAATCGACCGAGCACTGATTCCGAACCGAACGAACCGAACGAGCACGCGGGAGCGACCGGATGAGCCACGAGACCACCCAGACGACCGGCCGTATGAAGCAGTCCCCCGATCACGAGGACGAGATCCTCGACCTCCGTCGGCACCAGGACCCCGACCGCAACCGGCTGACCCCGGTGGTGCAACTGCCGCCGGACGTCGCCCTGACCGTGGTCGAGGCCCTCGCCGGTCTGGTCCGGTCGGCACACCGCGAGGAGCGGACGCACCCCACTCCACCCGGCCGGCTCAAGCAGGCGCAGGAATTCGAGGAAGGGGACGTCTACATGCTGGAGCCCCCCTTCGAGGGGTACTTCGCCGACCGCTACCTGATGGACTTCTACGACACCATCGAACGCGGCATCTGCTCACGCATGCACCTGCACACCGGGCTGCGGTTCGTCCGCATGATGACCGGCCCGGAGACCACGATCCGGGTCTCCGGCCTGTCCCCGATCACCGTGCGTTCCGCGGCGCCGGGCTGGACCGGACCGCTGACCACCTTCACCGACGTGCTGCCCGACACACCCGCCGGGGTGCACCGGGACCGGCACAACGTGATCGTGCCGCCGAACTCCTGGGTCGACATGCAGATACCGCGCGGCGTCTCGCACCAGTTCAACGCGGTGGGCCCGCACGCGGTGATCGACTCGGTACACCCTGAGGAGTCCATCGAGACCCTGCGCGAGGAAATGTCGGGGTACCGGATGATGGCGCAGACCATCTTCCTCGCCAAGTCCAAGAGCCCGGCCGACACCTGCGCCGGCGTCACCGCACCGGACGACAGCACGCCCCGCTGACCCCGCCGCGTACCGGCTCACGGTTGCCCCTCGTCCGCGTCCGGCCCGACGCGTGAGCCCGGTGCGGCCTGCACCGACGCGAGAGGGACTGGTGCTGCCATGGCGCTTTTCACCTGACTCGTCCGCTCGTCCGGCGTTCGAGCCACGCGAGCCTCTATACGACAACGGAGTGGAACAGCATGTCGAACCCTTTCGACGGCCCGAACGGCACGTATCTCGTCCTGGTGAACGAGGAGAACCAGCATTCACTCTGGCCGGAGTTCGTACCGGAGCCCGAGGGGTGGCGCGTGGCACATCCAGCCGGTTCCCGGGACGCCTGTCTGTCCTTCATCGAGGAGAACTGGACGGACATGCGCCCCGCGAGCCTGGCCCGTGCCATGGACCGGCCGGCCAACGGTCAGCAGCCACGCGGAAGTGACGGGTGAAACGTATGTAGCGGTGGACAGCCGCGATCTTGGTGCCGGGGACCCGGCGGCCGGCTGGACGTAGGTGTCACCGCACCACACGTGGGGCAGGGCGAGCAGGACCGGTCACGAGGCGGGAAGGCGTCGCCACCGCGTCCCGAGGTGGACAAGCACACGAAGCTCCTGGCAGACACGGGTGCTCTTGGTCGAGAACCCCGTCTGCCAGGAGCTTCGTCGGTGCGCAGCCGGCCGATCCTGTGACTGGTCCGTGTCCGGGTCGTTGCCGTGGGCGCGGGGAGGGGCTCTCGAGCTGGCCGGTCCGACCGCTGCACCGTGTCGGGATGCCACATTCGGCACAGCGGATCGGGACCGGCCCAGCAGCTCCTCCGTCTCGAAGTTCAGCCCAGCCCGCAGCGATCAAGTGCGGCACGAACCTGGTGGAGCCCCTCCACTCTCCGGTGATCCCGGTCAGGCATCTGGTCGTTCCGGCGCCAGCGCCAGGCCGAGAACATCGCCCAGTTCAGGGCGCGGCACCGGTGAATCAGGTCGTGGTCAGCCCCCGCATAGTGCTTTCCCACTTCCTCGGGTGCATGGGCGAGGTCAAACTCGATCGGTCCACGGCAGCACGTGGCGAGGTCCACGAAAAGCGGCCCTCTCTTTGTGTTCAGGACGTTGCCCGGATGCGGCTCGCCGTGCAACAACTGGTCCCCGGCTTCGTCGATGCTGATCGCGGCGCTCAGACCACTGAGTGTGTCGCGGAGGAGTTTTCGGTCGGAATCGGGCAGCTCGGGGGACTGCCCCCGGTCGTTCACCTCTCGCAGTGCCCTGGCGACTCGATCGGTGACATGCGGTGCGTCCAGAGCGATCTGACGCAGGGCGGCATGGTGCCGCATGAACGCGTCCGCGTAGTCGGCCGGCGCGATCTCTGATCCCACAGGTTCGTAGTAGGTCCACAGCGAGATGGCGAAGGCATCACGCACCTGGACCCGAGGGTCGACCCGAGGGTCGAGCCCAGCCACCGGCGCGTCGACAGCGGCGAGATGGCGCGCAACCCCTACTTCGAACTCGGAATCAGCCAGCTGCCCCGAGGGCGCGACCCGAGCCAGAACATCGCAAGGGACCAGGCGCAGCGCGACGCGGTCCGAGTTGTGGATGACGACCACATCGTCGACCTGAAGTCCCAGCTCGGAAGCGGTCGCCCGTCCTGCTTCAACTGCGCGGCGAAGTTCCGACGGCTCCATACCGTCCTCCCTCATCGTTGAGTACACCTACACGTCCGGGGTCGACCGGGCGGTCTGGTCAGGGCTCTCCTGCCCGTGTTCGGGAAGTTGTCGGCGTGTGAGTCGATCGTCCGTGTCCTCGGGCGGTGAAGCCAGGCGCCCTGTCATCCGGTCAAGGTGCTTGACAACGAACCTAGTACTCCAGTGTTGTTTCGTGATCATGTGCGGGTCGACTGCGCGCGGACCTGCCCGAATGTCGTTGAGTCGAGCCGCAGTTGCAGGCGGGCTCTGTGGGCAGACATATTGATGGTCGGGCCAGGAACCGAACTGTTGCAGCACACGTCTCCCGCACCATGACCTCAAGTGAGCACCAAGAGCACGCGTTTTCCACCAGGCTGGTTTCACCGTCCTCGGTGAGTGTGGATTCGTCGAAGGTCAACGACTACAGCAGCTTCGCCGAGGCGTACACAGCCGCGAACGAAACCAACCTGGTCAATGCCTACTACGAGCGTCCCGCGATGCTGGCCCTCGCTGGAGACGTGGCTGGCCGGCGGATCCTCGACGCCGGCTGTGGCTCGGGGGCCCTGTTTGCCGCGCTGCGCGACCGTGGCGCCATTGTGAGTGGCTTCGACTCGAGTGCCGGGATGCTGGAGCTGGCTCGGCAGCGGCTCGGCGACGGTGTGGACCTGCAGGTGGCGGACCTGGGCGGCCCGCTTCCCTACCCTGATGACGCGTTCGACGATGTAGTAGCGTCCCTGGTGCTGCACTACCTGGAGGACTGGGGGCCGGCGCTGGCCGAGCTGCGACGCGTACTCAGGCCCGGCGGTCGGCTGATCGCGTCTGTCGACCATCCCTTTGCCGTCAACCTCATTCACCGCGAGGCCGGTAGCGAGGCCGAGTGCGACTACTTCGACACCACCAACTGGACCGTGGAGTGGAGCATGGGCGGCCAGACCACCCTGGTGAGTCGCTGGAACAGGCCGCTGCACGCAATGATCGAGGCTTTCACCGGGGCCGGTTTCCGGATTACGGTCATCAGCGAGCCGGAGCCTGATCCCGCCGCCCGCGAGCTGTTCCCCGAGGCCATCGCGGCCGAGCCGCGCTTCCTGTGCTTCCTGTTCTTCGTACTGCAAGCGGATTAGTACTCCGGTGTGCAGTCTCGCCCTGGCCCAGGCGACGACGGCCAGTACGGCAGCGCCTGACGCGAGCGGCCGCCGCGAGATGATCAAGGGTTGTGTGGACTCCCGAAGATCGTGCGGTGGCCGCAGGCCATAGCGGAGACCCTGACCGATGGCGGGCGATGTTCGACCAGGTCATGGCCCGGATCGCGGGCACGTTCGGGCGCGTTGAGCCCCGGGCGGCGGCCCGTTCCTACCTGCTCGGGCTACTGACGGGCGTCGAGCGGAAGAACTGCCGGCAGCTGGCCGAACGAGCGGGGCATAAGCGGCCCGGGCCCCTGCAGCGTCTGCTGGGGTATGCCCGATGGGACGCCGATGCGGTCCGCGACGACCTGCGTTCCTACGCCGCCGAACACCTCGGCACCGACGATGCTGTTCTCGTCGTCGACGAGACCGCTTTCCTGAAGAAGGGCCGGTCCTCGGCGGAAGTGCAGAGGCAGTACACGGGCACCGCCGGACGCATCGAGAACGCCCAGGTCGGCGTGTTCCTCGCCCTGGCCACCCCCCGGGGCCGGGCCCTGATCGACCGCCGGCTCTACCTGCCCGAGCATTCCTGGAGCACCGATCCCGAGCGCCGCTGTGAGACAGGAATACCCGAGACGGTGGAGTTCGCGACCAAGCCCCGCCTGGCCGGGGAGATGAATACCGCCGCGCTGGACGCCGGGATCGCCGCCTCCTGGGTGACCGGCGACGAAGCCTACGGCCAGGCCCCCACCTGCGGACCGTCCTGGAAGCACGCGGCACCGGCTACGTGCTGGCCGTCGCCTGTTCGGCCCGGGTGAGGATCAACCACGGCCGCACCACAGTCCGCGCGGACACCGTCGCCGGGCACCTGCCCGCCACGGCCTGGCAACGACACAGCGCCGGAAGAGGCGCGAAAGGCTACCGCCACTACGACTGGGCCTGGATCCACATTGGCGCCGGAAGCCACCGCCACCTGCTGATCCGCCGCAACCGGACCACCGGCGAACTCGCCTTCTACCTGTGCTGGTCACCCACCACCGCGACCCTGTTTCTTCTTGCGGTTGGCCAGCTGGTCCTTCTTCTCCGGGATGACCGCACGCATGCGGCGTTTGCGCAGGTGGGCGCGGTTGCCACGGGAGGAATAGGCCTTGTCGCCCGCCACGGCGTCCGGCCGGGTGCGCGGACGGCCCACGGGCAGACGGACGCGCATCTGGTTCAGGACGGGGATGAACTGAGGGCTGTCGGCGGCCTGCCCGGCGGTCAGGAGCAGCACCAGCGGGCGGCACCTGCGGTCGCCGGCGAGGTGGATCTTGCTGGTCTGCCCCCCCTGGAGCGGCCCAGCGAAGCGGCCTTCAGCCGCAGCCGGTGCCGGCGCCGGACGCGGCGCCGCTCCTGCCGTCCGGGGTCGATGTCCTGTCCGGTTCGTCCGTTGTTGTCGCCCCCTTTGACCTGGCTTTTTCTTCGGCCGCGGCCTTCTCCAGCGCGGTGAGGACGTCTGGGCTCAGGTGCATGCCGGCCGCGTCCTGGTGGGCGCGCACGGTGGTGGAGTCGATACTGACCAGGGACAGGTCCACCTCGTCCCGCCGGGCCGCCTCCGCGATCAGCCCCTCCAGCAGGGCCTGGAAGACGCCCGCGTCGCGCCACTGCCTAAAGCGGTTGTGCACGGTGGGCCAGGCACCGAACTCAGCCGGCATCTCCCGCCACTGCCCACCGGTCCTGAACCGCCAGATCACCCCCTCGAACTGCTGCCGCAACCGCTCGGGATACGTCCCGAACCGGCCGATCGGCAGATAGGACTCGATGAACTCCCATTGAGTAATCACTCGTCCGGTCACAGGCCCAGGACCGTCGCCACCAGTTCGCTGCGGCTGCGGACACCGGTCTTCGCGAACACACTCTTCAGATGGTCCTGCACGGTCGCCGCGGTGATGTGCAGTTCCACGGCGATGGTCCGCGACGGCAGACCGGCGACGACTCGCGCCAGCACGTCCCGCTCGCGCGGTGTAAGCCCGTACGCGAGCAGCAGTATCTCGGCCACGTCGGCGGCCGGCGCCGGATGTACCGTCACGGCGATGGCCGCCGGGTGCGGGCCACCACTCAGCGGCGAGGCCTGGACGGAGAGCCACCGGCCCGAGCGGCCGCGGATGCGTCCGTACGCCGGCAGCTCAGCGCCTCTTCCCCGTGCGGCCACCTCCAGGATCGCGGACGGCAGTTCCGCCTGCGACGGGCCCAGCTCGTCCCGCCAGAGTTTCGCGGCCAGGTTCTCCGAAAACAGCCGCAAGTCCTGGTCGAGCAGGAGCACTCCGGCCTCGGACGGGCCCGCAGCGGTGTCGTCGGGTGCCCGGTGGGCGGCCCGGCGCAGGGCCGTACCGACCGGGGCGGACAGCCGCCGCAGGACGCCGACGTCGGCCGGGGTGAAGTCGGGCCGCCGGCCGCCGCGGAAGAGGGCGACGACGCCCCAGCAGCGGCCGTCCACCACGAAGCCCGCCCGCAGCTCGTGCCGTGCGTCGATCATCGGCAGCACGGTCCGGTAGCGGTGGCTGGATTCCGGATCACCGCCGGTGGCCGCACCGAGCGTGCCCGCGGACACCTCGGAGCGGACCAGCGCCGCGAACTTCAGGACGTCGTCCACCAGGTACTCGTTGTGCGCGGCGGCCGCGGCCGCCTCCGGTACGAGCCCGGCGCTGACTTGGTCGGCGGTCAGCAGCGTCATCGGGTCGATCGTGCTGAAGCAGTAGGAGTCGGCCGGGATGAGGCGTGTCAGCCGGTCGGCGATCCGGCGGCGCAGTATTCGGGAGTCGAGGTCGAGACGGCAGATCGCCTCGATGTCGCGCACGGTCTCGCGCCGGACCATCGGGGAACTCACCCTTGCCACGGTATCCCAGAA
Source organism: Streptomyces sp. NPDC005794 (assembly GCF_042871445.1). Classification (NCBI taxonomy): domain Bacteria; kingdom Bacillati; phylum Actinomycetota; class Actinomycetes; order Kitasatosporales; family Streptomycetaceae; genus Streptomyces; species Streptomyces sp. NPDC005794. Next base: position 124,841 of record NZ_JBIAIN010000020.1, on the reverse strand, counting down.
ATGTGGGAGGGCCGCCCGACCTCCAGGCGCCTACCGTGGTTCCGAGAAACCCCAGGTCACCGGAGGTACACCGACATGTCCCCGTCCATGCTCAACGTCGGACTGGATCCAGCGCTGGTGGACGACGCGCCCTCGTCACGGGCGGCGTTCCCTGAAATCGACGCCGAGGCGGTCCGGGCCGGAATGGCCGCGGGCCGGGCTCGGCTCGAGGAGCTCGGCCTCAGTGTCGATGTCTGCCTGCTCGACTACGGCCGCACGGCCGAGGCGGTCTTTCGCGCCGCGTTGACCGCCAAGGACTACGACATCGTGCTGATCGGCGCCGGCGTCCGGCTGGACCCGGAGCTGACCCCGCTGTTGGAGGTGCTGGTCAACACCACCCACGAGCTGGCACCCGGCGCGAAGCTCTGCTTCAACGTCAGCCCGACGACGGCTGTCGAAGCCGTCCAGCGGTGGTGGCCCGAACACAAGCCGCTGGTCTAGGCGCTCCATAGCACTCAAGAGACGATTCGATGAACGGGAGGCGGTCTTCCGCCATGTCTGCAAGAGCACTCGAGGACAAGGTCGCACTGGTCACCGGCGGCAGCCGGGGCATCGGCCGGGCGATCGCGGAGCGGCTCGCCCAGGACGGCGCCGCCGTCGGCGTCACCTACGCCCGCGACGAGACGGCGGCGAGCGAGACCGTCGAAAACATCCGCAAGAACGGAGGACGGGCCTTCGCACTCCAGGCGGGGCTGGGCGAACGCGGCGACGCGGCCCGCCTCTGGGCCGCCTTCGACGCCGCGGGCACGGAGCACGTGCCCGACGGGAAGCTCGACATCATCGTCAACAACGTCGGCATCGGGGATTTCGCATCCCTGGAGTCGTTGACCGAGGACGCCTTCGACAAGGTCTTCGCCGTGAACGTGCGTGCACCGTTCTTCGTCACGCAGCAGGGACTGCCGCGCCTGCGCGACGGGGGCCGGATCATCAACATCTCCAGCTCCGTGGCCCGCCTGGCCACGCCGGGAATGATCGCCTACGGCGCCACCAAGGGAGCCCTGGACAACTTCAGTCTCGCCCTCGCCAAGGAGCTGGGCCCCCGGGGCATCACGGTCAACTCGGTGGCCCCCGGAACCGTCCTCACCGATGCCAGCGCGTCCACCCTGCTGGGCGATCCGCATGCCGAGGCGCAAGCGGCGTCTCTTGCCGCCCTCGGCCGGATCGGGCGGCCGGAAGACATGGCCGACATCGTGGCCTTCCTCGCCTCCGACGACGCACGCTGGGTAACCGGCCAGGTCATCGACGCAACGGGAGGCATGGCCCTCTGACGTGCTAGGGAGAGGAACACCGTCGAGCGGCTGATCAACAAGATGAAGGCCTGGCGTGGCATCGCCACCCGGTACGACAAGTCTCCCGACAGCTACCTCGCCGGCCTCCACCTACGCGCCTCGATGATCTGCCTCAAGGACCTCACCCGAGCCACCCATTGATCGGAACTCAATACACCTAGGCGGGTTTCGGCCCGGGCGCGGGCGTCGTGGTCCCGGTCGCGGTCGCACCGCGAAGGTCCCGGTGAAGCCGGGACAGGCGATCATGGTGCGGTGCCGCTACTCGGCCACTGCCTCGTGGCGAAGCAGTGGCATGCGTTCTTCGTCATCCGAAGGGGCCTCGCGCGACCGACTTGGTTGTCAAAGCTGGTCTCGGTGACCACTTCCTCCCGCCCACGCTTCAGCTCCGAACGTGCCTTTCACGTCGGAGGCGATGGTGGTGGCGTTCACCCTGGCTTGCAGGGCGTAGACGGTGGTTTTCCGTGTGCCACGGACACTGAGACGGACTGGGCTGTCGCCCGGGTGGGCCGCGAGGATTCTCTTCAGTTCGCTCACGGACCGCTCCGTGACCCGGTGGGCGGGGAGTTGAAGTCGTACGGGAGGTTTCCCGCCGTGCTCGGCCGAGGAAACGTCCAGCATCGTCAGTTCTCTGCCAAAGATGTTCACCGTACCGTCGCGGTCTTCGATCTTGCCTCTGACGGAGATGACGTTGTCCTCGGCCAGCGCGTGCTGCACGAGCTGGTAGGAGGCAGGGAAGAAGAGGACCTCGATGTCGGCGTCGCGGTCTTCGAGGTTCACGACGGCCCACGCGTTGCCCTGTTTGGTCATTTTGAGCTGGACGCCGGTGATCAGCCCGGAGAGCTGGATGTCTCCGGTGGTGCGGCCGGAGGTGAGAAGTTCGGCGATGGAGCAGTCCCGGGCTCCGGTGAGAATGTGCTCGGCGCCGTCCAGTGGGTGGGCGGAGACGTACAGGCCCAGCATCTCGCGTTCGGTTGCCAGAAGCTGGCGGCGGGGCCACTCGGCGTCGTCGATGGGGAAGTCCAGGCCGAAGGCCGGTCCGTCGCTGCCTTCGCCGCTGAGATCGGCGAAGAGGTCGTCCTGACCGAAGCTTGCTGCTTTCTTCACGGGAATGATGGCGTCGATGGCGTCTTCGTGGATGACGGTCAGGCCCTTGCGCGCATGTCCCAGGGAGTCGAAAGTGCCCGCTTTGATCAGGGATTCGACGGCCCTCTTGTTCAGTGCGGGCAGGTCGGCCTTGTCCAGGAAGTCGGGGAAGGAAGTGAACTTCCCCTTACTGCGGCGGGCAGCGACGATGGCCTCGATGACGTTGTCACCGACGTTGCGTACGGACCGCAGTCCGAACCGCACGTCGTCACCGACGGCGGTGAACTCTGCGACGGACTCGTTCACGTCGGGCTGGAGGACTCGGACGCCGTTCTTGCGGGCGTCGGCGAGGTAGATCGCGGCCTTGTCCTTGTCGTCGCCCACCGAGGTGAGCAGGGCGGCCATGTATTCGGCCGGGTAGTTCGCCTTGAGGTAGGCGGTCCAGCAGGAGACGAGGCCGTAGCCGGCGGTGTGGGACTTGTTGAACGCGTAGCCGGAGAACGGAAGCATGACGTCCCACAGCGCCTTGATGGCTTCCTCGCTGAATCCGTTGCCCCGCATGCCGTCGTGGAACTTGTCCCACTCGGCGGCCAGCACCTCCGGCTTCTTCTTGCCCATCGCACGGCGCAGCAGGTCGGCGCCGCCGAGGGTGTACCCGGCCAGTTCCCGGGCGATGGCCATGATCTGCTCCTGGTAGACGAGCAGATGAAAGGTGTTGCCGAGGATCGGCTCCAGGGCGTCGCGCAGCTCGGGGTGGATCGGGGTGATCTCCTGGCGGCCGGTCTTACGGTGCGCGTAGTTGGTGTGTGCGTTCGCCGCCATGGGGCCGGGCCGGTAGAGGGCGTTGACCGCGGCAATGTCTTCGAACCGGGTGGGCTCCATCTGTTTCAGTAGAACCCGCATGCCGCCGCCGTCGAGCTGGAACACACCGAACGTATTGCCCTCGGCCAGCAGTTGGTACGTCTTGGCGTCGTCCAACGGGATCACGACGGTGGAGGGGTCGCCGTCCAGGGGGTCCACGGTGGCCAGGTTGATGCCACGGTTCTCGCGGATGTTCTCGATGGCCTGATCGATGACGCCCAGGTTCCTCAGCCCCAGGAAGTCCATCTTGATCAAGCCCATCGCCTCGCACGACGGGTAGTCGAACCCGGTGATCTTCACGCCGTCCGAGGCACGCATGTGCAGCGGGATACGGTCGGTCAGCTTCGTCTTGGACAGGATCACCGCAGCGGCGTGCACACCGGTACCGCGAGTCAGGCCCTCCACTCCCCGCGCTGTGTCCATGACCCGCTTCACGTCCGGCTCGCTGTCATACATCTGCCGGAGCTCGCCGGCCTCGCCGTACCGCTCGTGAAAGGGGTCGAAGACGGCTGCCAGCGAGGCTGACTTGCCGTTCTGGTCCGGCGGGAGCGCCTTCGTGATCCGCTCACCGTGGGAGTAGGGGTAGCCCAGGATGCGTGAGGAGTCCTTGGTCGCGTTCTTGGCCTTGATCCTGCCGAACGTGTTCACCATGGCGGTGTACTCGTCGCCGTACTTCTCGGTGACGTAGCGGACCATTCTGTCGCGCCGGCGGTCGTCGAAGTCGAGGTCCACGTCCGGAGGGTTGATGCGCTCGGGGTTGAGGAACCGTTCGAACAGCAGGCCGTGCTCCAGAGGGCACAGTTCGGTGATGCGAGTGGCGTAGGCCACGATGGAGCCGGTGGCAGAGCCTCGGCCCGGGCCGAGGGGGATCCTGTTCTCCCGGGCGTGGCGGCAGATGTCCGCCACGACGAGGAAGTAGGAGCTGAAACCCATGGGGCCGATGACCGTCATCTCGGTTTCGAAACGGTCCAGGACGTGCTGGGGAACCGGGTTCCCGTAGCGCGTCGCCAGGCCCGCGAGGACGTCCTTCCGCAGCCACGACTCCTGGGTTTCCCCCTCGGGAACGTCCGGGAACTGTGGCATCTCGTCGACGTAGTCGAAGACCTCGTCATAGGACTCGACGCGCTCGGCGATCAGCAGGGTGTTGTCGCAGGCTTCGGGAAGTTCCGAGAAGAGTCTGCGCATCTCGGCGGCGGTCTTGAGGTAGTAGCCGGAGCCGTTGAAGCGGAATCTCTTCGGGTCATCCTTGTTCTTGCCGACACCGATGCACAGCAGGCTGTCGTGGGCGTCGGCCTGGTCCTCGGTGACGTAGTGCGCGTCATTGGTGGCCAGGAGAGGGATGCTCAGTTCTGTAGCCAGCCGCAACAGGCCGTCGCGGACGTTGCGTTCGATGTCCAGGCCATGGTCCATCAGTTCCAGGAAGTAGTTCTCGCGGCCGAAGACCTCCTGGTAAGCCGCAGCAACGGCCTTCGCCTCGTCGTACTGGTTCAGCCGCAGCCGGGTCTGGATCTCGCCGGAGGGGCAACCGGTGGTGGCGATGATGCCCTCCGGCCGCTCAGCGATCAGCTCGCGGTCCATGCGCGGCTTACCGACCGGGAACTGTCCCTCATAGCTGGCCTGCGTGCTGAGCCAGAACAGGTTCCGCAGGCCCTGCACGTTCCGAGCCCACATGGTCATATGGGTGAAACGACCGCCACCCGAGACGTCTTTCGAGCCCTCACCGTCATCGCTCACGGCGCGGCGGCCTCCCGGCCCCCAGAACTCCTGCTTCCGGCCGAAACGGGAGGAAGGCGCTACGTACGCCTCGATGCCGATGACCGGCGTGATGCCCTCGAAGCCCTTCGCGACCTGCGCGAATTCATGGGCGCCGAACATGTTGCCGTGATCGCTCATGGCAATCGCAGGCATCTGCTGCCGGGCCACCTCGCCGAACATCGGCTGCAGCTTCTGAGCACCGTCCAGCATCGAATACTCGGTGTGATTGTGCAGGTGGACAAAAGAATCCGGCACGGGTGAGTTGCCTCCGCGGCGAGTAGGAAGCCCCACCCCGGCCGGAGCCGCGATGGTGGCCTTGCCAGCGACCGGCCGCATCGGCATCGGCAGATGGGCGGGCTGCTCGGTCCATCGAGGTGTGATCGCGTGCACGGGGTGACCAGCAGGATCGACCCTGCCTGGGCAATCGCCCCTGTCGCACCATCCCGCAACACCACACGTTGACCAGAGACATCAAAGCGGCCAGTGCGCACGGGAATCAAACAACCATTTCACCCTTATGACTCAACCAACGGTTGATCACCTAGGATGGCCGGCGTGGACCTCACTGCCGTGTACACCTTCGTCACCGCCGTGGACGAGGGACAGTTCCAAGAAGCCGCCACCAGCCTGTCGATCACCCCGCAGGCCGTCTCCAAGCGCATCGCCGTGCTGGAGAAGGACCTCGGCGTGCAACTGTTCAGCCGCACAGCGCGGGGGGCCCGGCTGACGATCGACGGCCAGGCGTTCCTGCCCCACGCCCGGGCTCTCCTCCAAGCCGAGGAGCGGGCAGCCGCTTCCGTACGGCCAGGCACCCGCCCGCTACGGGTCGACGTGATCGGCCGACAGCTCTCCCTGGCAGGACTGCTGCGTGACTTCCATCGCGCGCACCCCGGCATCGAGCTCGACGTGGTGACCCTCTTGGACTCCGCGGCGGCCATAGCCGCCATCCGCTCCGGAACGATCGACGCGACCTTCCGCGCCGTCACCATGCCCGGGCGACAACTCCCCGACGGCATCGAGGCCACCCCGGTCCTCGACGAGCCTCTCCATCTGTTCACCGGACCGGCCCACGAGTTCGCTGCCGCTCGCAAGGTCACCCCCGCCCAGCTCGCCGGGCGTCGGATCTGGATGCCCGGCAACGTCCCCGGAACCGAGTGGGCCGCCTACTACGACGAACTCGCCACCGTGTTCGGGCTCACCATCGACTCGATCGGCCCCGACTTCGGCATCGAGCCCCTCCTCGACACGATCGCAAGCTCCTCGACGCTGGCGACCTTCGTCAGCGAGCAGACCCCGCTCGTCTGGCCCGCCGGCCATGACCTGAGGCGTATCCCCCTACACAGCCCGATCCCGGTCTACCCGCACTCACTGCTCTGGCGCACCGATAACCCGCACCCTGCCCTCACCGCGCTCCGCACCCACCTCAGCTCCGCATACCCCGGACGCCCCGAAGGCGATATCTGGACACCGAAGTGGGCTCAGCACCCTCCGAGTTAGGGGCATCGTGCGTGGCACGATTCACGAGCCTCTCGTGGCAGGTCCGGGCAGCGGCCAGGCCGAGGAAGGCGAAGAAGCGCGAGCCCTTTCGTTCGTATCGGATGGTCAGGCGGTGGTAGCCGAAGAGCCGAGTGATCGACCGCTCGATCTTCCAGCGGGTGCCGACCAAGGCGTTCGCCGGACTCGATGCCTGGCCGCGCGATGCGCGCCACGAGCCCAGCTTGCGCAGCCGGCTGAGTTGTTCGACGGAGAAGTACGCCTTGTCCGGCCTCGGTACCGATGGGCTCGCGCGTTCAACTGTCGCGAGTTCTCCACCGAACCACCTCTGGCGGTTACCGTACGTGATCAAACAGTAGAGGCGAGCGTGACCTCTCAGGTGGGGTGCTTCACAGAGTTGGAGGCGGCCCGTACGGTCATTCGACCCGAATTACCAAACGGACCGTATGGACAACTTCTCCACTCCACCCGTGCGGGGCGACTCGTTACGAATGTCGGACGAGGTTGGCGCGCAGCACCTCTTCGATGTCCAACTCCACCTCGCGCGTGTGAACCCCGGCCGCGAGTGCTGCCCGGGCAAGCTCTCCAGACGCCGGGGTGAACGTTTCGCCGAGCAGGCGGTCTTCCGCGCGCAGTGCGTCTTCGAGCGTGCCGTCGATTGCTTCGGTAGCCGCGGCGCGGACACCGTCGGGCAGAGTCGCGATGGTCAGTGCGACCCACTCGACATAATCGTCCAGTTCTGCGGCGGGCAGAGCTCGGTTCACCCATCCCCACCGCTCGGCAGTCGCCGCGTCGACGAGCCCGCCTGTCAGCACGATCTCGAGAGCGAGCGCGACCCACGAGGCGGGGTAGGTGGGCAGTCGCACCGGCTCCAGGGATGATGCCGGTCAGTGTCTCGAACTGGCCGAACGCCGCAGTCTCGAGGGCCGCGAATCGCAGATCCAGGCTGGAGACCAGTTCGGATCCACCGCCACGGGCGAGTCCCGCGACTTTGGCGATGGTGGTCTGAGGCAGACGCCGCCAGCGTTCATGAAGCCGCATCATCGGGCCCGTCCCGACAAGCGTCTCCTCCGCGATCGGGAGGGCGGCGTAGCTCGCGGGGTCTCCACGAATGACAGGTCGCCGTGTGCCAAGAAGAACTCCGGATTGGTGCTCTGGACCACGATGACGTACAGATCGGGATCATTCTCGGCCGATGCAGCGACGGCGTCCAGGTCGAGCATGAGCTGCGCCGTCATCAGGTTGACGGGCGGAACATCAATCGAGACCCATAGCACTCCGTCCTGGCGCTTCACATTGAGGCTGGGCAGGGACTGTTCGGTCATGAGATTCCTTCGGGTTGACGGTATCTCTGATACACCTGGCACATGGCAGGTACTTCAACGCAACCTGGTATCCACGAAGATCGGGCCGGTCACGAGACCATCGTCGGCCCGCGGCGCGAGCTCCTGGATCAGTTGCTGGACAAGTGGGGTCAACTGCTGCTGGCCGCGTTGTGCCGGCAGCCGCGACGCTTCAACGAGCTCAAGAGAGAGCTCGATGGGGTCACTCAGAAATCGCTGACGCAGGCACTGCGACGATTGGAACGCAACGGCCTCGTCGAGCGCCGGGTACTGACGCAACGCCCCGTTGCTGTGGAGTACCGGATCACGCCGCTGGGTCGCACGCTTGAGGAGCCCTTCTCGATCCTGCGCGACTGGACCGCCGATCACCTCCCCGAAGTCGAACGACACAGGGAGGCATTTGACGAAGGCGCGAACACCCTTTAGCTGGTGGCTCGCGTCAGCCGTCGGCGAGGCAAGGTCGAGCGCACGCACGGGGAGTACGTGTCTGCGCGTTGGGAGAGCCATGTCTGGAGGTCGCTGGTCCCGAATTGACCGTCTGAGACCCGACCGAGAGGACCACGACGACGAGCACCACACCCGGTGAAGGGCCCAGCAACGGGCACGGGGACAGCCCACGAGCAACGCCGGCCGCGGACGCATCACGAGCGGCCTGCTCATCCGTCAAAAACTCGACCGGCACCCCGGATCTCCCAGCAGTTGATCAACAACGACTGCCGAAGGTTCCGATGTCAGACCGCGTTTGAGATCTGCTGTAGGGCGGTAGATCCGACCGAGGCCGAAGGGCCTGCACGCCCGTCGCGGTGATCGGTACGCTCGGCAGGTCGGAGGGGATGTGATGTTGCAGGTTCTGTTCAGCGGGGACACCGGAGAGCTTGAGCTCTCTGGGACGCGCCAAGGGCTGCTGGCCTTCGGGCTGCTACTACGGGGGAAGGCCGGGAGCTGTGATCTCTCGGAGAACCGGCGCCCCTTTCCCTACGAGAGGTCGCTGTCCGAGATCGCGTTGCGGGAGGATCCGGAGCGGGCCACCGTTTCGATCGTCACGGAAGCCCAAACCCTGAGGATCCAGGGAGGACGGGAAGCTCTTGACCTCCTCGCCGATAACCTTGAGGGCTTCGCCTCCGAGGCGGATGCAAGCGATCATTGCCACGTCGACTCCCCGACGTACGACTACATCGCACCAGAGTCGGACTCCCTGGTGATTGCGTTCATGAAATCAGCGGAGAGCCTTCGGCCGCACCGCGGTTGAGCCCGTACACCTCAGCGCGACAGACCGATCGTGGGCCTGATCGTGTGGCGGGTCGGCCACGTGTGAGCCTGCGGACCATGATGCCGATCATGGCCCAGCGGATCATGGTCTCGGAGTGGGCGGGGCTGGTTTCGTAGTCGCGGGCAAGGCGTCGGTGGGCGGTGAGCCATGAGAACGTGCGTTCCACCGCCCACCGCTTGGGCTGGACCTGGAAGCCGCGCTGGTCGGGGGCTTTGCGGACGATCTCCAGGTTGCGGCCGAGGATTTGGGCGGTCCAGTCGACCAAGCGGCCGGCGAAGCCCTGATCGGCCCAGACCTTCTTGACGCCGGGGTGGTCGAGGCGGGTCCACAGCAGTGGCCGCTTCGCGCCGTCGCGGTCCTGGACGCTCGCCGCGACGACATGGACGGCCAGGAGCAGGCCGAGGGTGTCGGTGACGATGAACCTCTTGCGGCCCTTGACCTTCTTGCCCGCGTCGAAGCCCCTGGTGTCGGCGGGGACGGTGTCGGCGGTGCGGACGGACTGCGAGTCGATCAGGCCCGCGCTCGGCTCCGCGTCGCGTCCGTCGGCCTCGCGAACCCGGTCGCGCAGGGCGTCGTGGATGCGCTCGACGGTGCCGTCGTCGTGCCACCAGGTGAAGTACCAGTACACCGTCGGCCACGGAGCGAAGTTCTTCGGCAGCTGCCGCCAGGAACACCCGGTCCGGACCACGTAGAAGATCGCGTCCACGATCCGCCGCCGCGGATGCTTCTCCCGCCGACCACCCTTCGGCCCCACCCGCGCCGGCGGCAGCAACGGCTCCACCAAAGCCCACTGCCCATCCGTCAGGTCCGACGGATACCCACCCCCAACATCACTCACGGTGAACTCAACGACCCCACCAGCCACAGGACACGGCAGATCTCAAACGCGGTCTCAGAGGACGGAACGTAGGTTGATGACTGTATCGCCCAATCGGTTCGGGAAGGCAGGGCAGATCATACGACTGCTGGCCTCCTTGCAATGATTGCGTCTGTCAACGTCAACTGACTTACAACAGAAGGAGGTTAGGGCGCCCTGGAAAATTGGGTGAGGACGCTCCACTATTGCCGTATGTCACAGACACCTTCAGCACGACGAGAGGAAGTGCCGCAGCATAACCAAGTCTCCACGTCGCCCGATGCTCCCGGCATGAATTCAGCCGCGTTGGACAAACATGCCGCTCGACGCCGTAACATGATCTTTGCGCTGTGTGTGACATTTGCGACGATCGGGGCGGGTGCGGTTCTCGTCCCCATCCTCAAAGCCCTGTGGAATCAGGATCCATGGATCATGGAGCTTCTTGAAGGGCACTTTGCCGCCCTGGTCGGCCTCCCATCGATCGCGCTACTCGCCTTCATCCTGGTGGTCCTCCTGGAGGCTCGGTTCGACAAGATCGAAATGGAGTTCTTCGGGGTTGTGAGGTTCAAGGGGGCGTCCGGCCCGATCATTCTGTGGGGGTTCTTGTTCCTCCTCATGGCCACCACGCTCAGGTTCCTGTGGTGAAGCAGGTGCTGCGGGCGTCCATGCAGAGATATGAACAGCCAGCGGTCAGTACGCAAGGTCGTCGACGCCGCGACATCCAGTCCCGCCAGCACCTGCCCTACGCCAGCAGCAGAAGCTCACAGCGCCCGCTTGGGACCGCACGCACCGTCGGCGAGGTCCTTGTCGTAAGCCCGCTGCATGACGGCGTCGGTTTCGGCCTTCGGCGCATTGATAGGGATGTAGGCCCCGGAGTAGACGACGCACGACGAGTCGTAGACCGGCCACAGCGCCCACGCCCCGAACGCGATGACGGCGGCCATCACTGTGAGCACAGCTGTGACTCGGCAGCGCGGCGTGGAGAAAAGACGGGATATCACCAGCGGATGGTACGGGATGACATACAGGCATCGGACGACCGTGGTCTTGTGCCAGCAGATGACGGCACCTTCGGCGACCACACACAGTGACACCACGGTTGACCTGACCGAGGGATACGCGACACCTCAACATATGGGCCTACCAGTCCCGAGGCCGTTGTCCGCGCGAAGTTTGACGGGCCGATGCCGCCGTGGTCCCCTGCGGGACCACGGCGGGGATGCCGAGGATGAGCGACTTGCGGGCAAGACTGTCTGTCGTACATGTTCGCACCTGACTCGTCGACGGTGAGCGGGATGCCCTGGGCATCGGACAGCACGTGCAGCTCGCTGCCCTTCTCGCCGCGATCGACCGGGTTCGGTCCCGTCAGCGATTCCGCCTTTGGGCGCGACCGGAAGCCGCGTCGACGATCGCCGAGGTCCAGTCCACCTCGCCCCGGACCTCGAGTTCGTCCAGCACCGCCCGATGCAGCCGACGCCACAGGCCGACCTCGGTCCAGACGCATCGACAGATCAGCGCTCACCGACATCATGCGCTCGCACACCAAGGCGCGTCGGACAGCCTTCCAAGCCTTGACTCATGCGGCCGATCTGGCGACCTGCTCGATCTTCGCGCAGTAGGCGGTGCGGGCGTCCTCGTCAATCTGCCTCTCGTGTTCGGGGCGCATCCCGGTTCGGCCATCGACGCCTTCGCGCAGAATGTCGGCGTGCCCGGCATGCCGGTTGGTCTCGCCGAGAACGTGGACCAGGATGGCGAACAGGTTCGTGTGGGAATAAGGCTCCGGCCACCACGGCACGTGGCCGGGGGCGTCGAGGGCAAGCTCGTCGATCGTCGCGTCTGAGTGTTCCCACGTGCACCGGTAGAACTCGATGATCTGATCGCGCGTCTCGTCCGCGGCTGCCCACAGATCGCTGCCGTCGTGGTCCTGCCACCGGGGCAGCGGTTCCGGGGACGGCCTGTCGAAGACCTCGCCGAAATACCTGGCCTCGACGGCGGCCACGTGTTTGACCAGGCCGAGGAGGTTGGTCCCGGTCACTGTCAAAGGTCGGCGGGCGTCATATTCGGACAGACCGTCGAGCTTCCAGAGCAGCGCCTCGCGGTCCCGCCGCAGTCTGCCGTGCAGGTTGTCCTTCGCGAATTCGTCGATCATGCGGCATGAGCCTGCCATGGGCTGCTCGTGGCCTCAAAATTTCGTACGTGGAGCGCGACGACCGGCAGAGCCGAAGCCTGGCCATCACGCCGTACGGTCGGTTCACTCTTCGAAGTGTCCTGACCTGCTATGTGGCTCATATTTAGAAGCCATCTCATTTGGACGACTCGGTATTCTGTGAGTCATGGTGGGGATCGTTGAGCGGCTGGTGCCGGACGAGTTGTGGGAGTTGTTCCAGCGGGTGGTGCCGGAGGCGCCGTCGCGTCCGCAGGGCGGTGGTCGGCGTCGGCACGGCGACCGGGAAGTGCTGGCCGCGATCGTCTTCGTGGCCACGTCGGGTTGTACCTGGCAGCAGCTGCCTTCGTCGTCGTTCGGTCCGTCTGGTGCGACTGCCCACCGGCGGTTCTCAGAATGGCCGAAGGCCAGGGTGTGGGCGAATCTCCACCGCCTGGTCCTCGACGAACTCGGTTCCCGTGGCGAGTTGGACTGGTCGAGGTGCGCGATCGACTCGGTGAACATGCGGGCCTTGAAGAGGGGGACCTGACGGTTCCGAATCCTGTTGACCGGGGCAAGTACGGGTCGAAGATCCACCTGATCACCGAGCAGACCGGTCTGCCCGTATCCGTCGCAATCTCCGGGGCCAACGTTCACGACAGCCAAGCCCTTATCCCGCTCGTGACGGGCATACCGCCTATCCGCGCCCGCCGAGGTCCCCGGCGACGCCGACCAGGAAAGCTCCACGCCGACAAGGGCTACGACTACCGCCACCTGTGGCAATGGCTATCCGGGCGCGGAATCCGGCACCGCATCGCCCGCAAAGGCATCGAGACCTCGCAGCGACTCGGCCGACACCGCTGGACCATCGAACGCACCATGTCCTGGCTTGCCGGCTGCCGACGGCTCCACCGCCGCTACGAACGCAAGGCCGACCACTTCCTGGCCTTCACCAGCATCGCCTGCACCCTCATCTGCTACCGCAGACTTGCCAAATGAGATGACTTCTCAGCACGGTTCGCCAGTTGCCCGGGCCCGGCCGGGCGGGCCCGTCTCACCGCGCCCGGCGATCCGTACGACCGTACGACCGCACGCCCGAGCTCCTGGCTCCTGGCTCCTGGCTCCTGGAGGGCTCCTGCCTGGCGCTCAAGCACGAACTACTGTTGGAGTACTGATCGCAGAACGCAGTGAGTTGATCGAAAAAATGACTTACAGTGCACTACACCGGTGCTAGAGTCGCACGACTGTTCGGTTTTCACTTCGAGGGGGGGCCTCGTCAACCGAATGGACGGGAGGTTTTTCTGTTGCTCGGAATACGCTTGCGCAACGCCGGGGTAGTCATGGCGACTGCCGCGGTAGTCACGCTCGCCGCCAGCCCGACTGCATGGGCTTGGGAGACGAACGCGCCCACCGTGTGGGGTGACAACGACATGTCACGGGAATGGGTCGACGAGTCCTACAACGAGATTAAGTTCAAGGACTGCTACACCGGGTCGACGGACAAGTGGATCCAGGTCGAGCGCTGGCAGTTGGTCACGCTGGGCTCGGATATCGTCCGTGACAAGTTCAGGTTCACCAACTGTTTCAATGGTACAGACGCCGTCAGCGCCGACACACAGTCAGGCCTTCCGTACGCCACGTACTACTTCGAGACAGACGCTCCATGCCTCAGCTGCGTGGTAACTGTCAGGAAAATCGTCGTGGACACGACCAAGGCCGACTGATCTCGGCGGGCCGCTGCGCATCTTGTGCGGCGGCCCGCCCCGTATATCTTTCCTTGAGGCTCCATGCGCTTCTTCAGTGCCCTACGCACCCACGCCGCTGTGCTGGCTCTGCCGGTGACCGGCTTCTTCTTCGCCTACGTCTTTTTCGCGACCAAGGGGAGGATGAGTCATTTCGCCGCACTTCCCTGGCCGGCCGAGGCCGTGTCCTTCGCCATCCACGCACCCGTTCCTCTGGCCGCCGCAGCCGCTGCGGGACTGGCCGCGGTGGAGGCGACGCGGCTGCGAGCCCTCGGTGTGTGGGAGATGGGGCCCGCACGTTCCGAACTGCGCGTGGCTGTCCAGCCTATTCTCATCGTCGTGCTCACTCTGGCTACCCTGATGGCCGCCATCACGGCGGGCGCACTGTGGATCGCCGGAGTCGCTCCCGACGTGTACGTGCTGCACCTGTTCGGTGTGGTCGTGGTCCTTCTCACCGCCCACGCAATCATCGGATTCCTCCTCGGGCGACGCCTCCACGCGTTGTACTCCGCGCCGCTCATATCCATAGCCGTGTTCGTGGGAATCAGTTTCCCTCTGGGCACGGGCAGTTTCTGGGCGCACCACGTGACCGGGGCCATCGGTCTGATGACCTTCGGTGAGGCGTATTCCCTCCCCATGACGGTCGCCGCCGTGGTGCCGACGGTCTGTCTCGCTCTCGCCTTCGTCCTGGCGATCGGCCCCCGGCGTATTCGTGCCGGTGCTGTCGCGTTGTCCCTCGTGATCGCCGGCAGTGGCCTGCTGGGTGCCTACGGCATCACCCGCGAGTGGACCTCTTTCGCTCCCGCCGCCAAGGGGCTGGCGCCGGTCACCTGTGAGGGCCGCGCACCGGAGGTGTGCATGCCTTCCGCGGGTTCCCAAGACCTCGGAGACACTCAAGCCGCACTTTCCGACATGACAGCGAGTCTGCGGGACAACGCGATCATTGCGAAAATCCCCACGCGTATCACCGACATCACGGTATCCAGCCCTCAGCTGCCGGACACCGGGGGGGAGAGGTGGACACTCAACCTTGCGGCCGGGAGACCTGACGGTGTCTCCTGGGCTGACGTGGCCATCGACGTCGTGGGAATGCCCTGCGAGACCCCGGACTGGAACACCTTGCACTACGGCACTCTCTGGGCCGCCCGGACCATGGGGGTGGCCGATGACTACCTTGCCTGGCTTTCGCGTGAATCGCAGTCGTTCCGGATCGGGGACAGCAAGCAACAGCTCCTCGCGGAGATGGACAGGGTCGGCGGCCTTCCGCTGAACGAACAGAAGCTCTGGTACGTCGAACAGCTCCGGCTCTCCTGTCAGGGTGGCCGACCGGGATGATCTGGTGGTTGCGTCAACGAGGCGCCCTCGGCCTGCTGCCCGGCGCCCTGTTCGCCTTCGTTCTGAGCATCGCTCTCACGTCGGATCTCGTCCTTGTTCTCCCTGCGTTTCTGGGCAGTCACCCCATCCCGACCGGATTGAGTAACTTCTTCTGCCTCGTCCCTTCTGTCGCCCTCGTCGCATGCCTCGAAAGACGCCTGCCCGGTATTGAGCGATCCGCTGTGCGCCGACTCGACTCGATGGACATCACGCTGGTGACGGGCTTCGCCCTCCTGGCCAGCACGGCGGCGGCAGTCATGACTCCGCTGGACTGGGACGCGATGTGGACGGCCGCCCGCAACAACCTGCTCTTCTGCGGTCTCACCCTGGGAAGCTGGCCTCTCCTCAAACACCGGGCAGTCCTCGTGCCCGTGTTCTGGATGATCCTCGCCATGTTCACCGGGGGCAGACAGCCCGACGACCCTTATCCCTGGGTGATTGTCACCGAGAAGGCCGAAGCCGCCCACGCCGCGACGGGCGCCACCCTCGTCTTCCTGACGGGACTTGTTCTCCTCACCTGCCTCGCGCCAAGGACCGACCGATGACTCTCCTGTTCGACCGCGTCACCTTCACCTACCGCCGCACGCTGCGCCCTGTCCTCTCCCAGCTCACCTACGAGGTGCCCGACCAGGGGTTGACGATCCTGCTCGGCCCCAACGGAGCGGGGAAGTCCACGACGCTGGCCCTTCTCGCAGGGACAGTCGCGCCGACGGCGGGCAGAGTCCTGTTCAGCGACTCGAACGTCACCTCCGCCACCCGTGCATTCCGCCGCCACGTGGCCTGGCTCCCCCAACGGGTACCGACATCCCCGCAGCTGACCGCTCGCGAGTATGTGGCGTACATTGCCTGGCTCAAGGGCGAGAACCGTGCCCACGCATGGGCACGGGCCGGCGCCGCCCTGGAACAGGTCAGCCTCGCCGAACAGTCCGGGCAGAAGACGGCCAGCCTCTCCGGGGGGCAACTCCGGCGTGTCGGTATCGCCTGTGCCCTGGCCCACGACGCCCGCGTCATCCTGCTGGACGAACCGACAGCAGGTCTCGACCCTCATCAGCGTTCCGTGTTCCGTGAGGTACTGGGAGAGGTTGCGACGAGTACCCCGGTGCTGATGTCCACCCACGACGTGAACGACCTGGCCGACGCGGCTGACACAGTCACTCTCATGGAGTCGGGGAAGGTGCGCCACCACGGGGGAACCCAGAGTTTCCTTGACCACGCCCGCCCCGAGGCCGCCCCCGGACGCAAGGCGGAATCGGCATACTCCGCCCTCATGCGCCTCGACGGTTCACGGTGAGCGGCATGGCGTAGCGCCGCCCGTGAACGCGGGTCTCAGGGTGCGGGCTCGTCGGCCGTCGGAAGGGCTGCGGAACAATTCTGACGGGCAGTGAGCTGTTTCCGACCTGACGACGGTGTCCGTCACTTGGGCGGCTCTGCAGCGCGATGAAGCTCCTGGTAGGAGGTGTCACGACCAAGATCCACCGTGCACCACCAGGAGCTTGCCGTGCTTGTCTACCCGTCGTCGATTTATCTGTCCAGCCGCACCCTGAGCTACCTGAGCGCTCAACTGCATGCCCGGCGACGGGAGGTCGGAACGCGCTGGCGGCGTCTACCCACGGACCGACAGGCCCTGCTCGCCTTGGCCCACCTGCGATGCGGCGATACCTATGCCCAGCTCGCCGGAATGGACGCGCAGACTGCGTGGGTGGCGGCCCGTCTCACCCGTCACCCCGATGAGTACGCCTACGCCCTGGCCCACCCCGGCTCCTACGCCCACGCCCTGGCCCACCTGGACGACAGGCGTACCTGAAGGCGCGTTGCCGGTGGTTCCCGGCCCGGTGCAGCCAAAGACCTGGCGACCCTGTCCTTCGTCGAAGCGAAGGCCAATGCCGCCCTGCTGGGGCCGCCCGGCGTCGGCAAGACCCACATCGCGATCGCGCTGGCGGTCGCGGCCTGCCGGGCCGGATACTCGATCTACTTCACCAGCCTCGACGACATGGTCCGCAACCTCAAGGCAGCCGAGGCAGCCGGACGTCTGACCAGCAAACTGGGTTCCTACCTGCGGCCGAGCGTTCTCGTGGTCGATGAAGTCGGCTACCAGCCCCTGTGCGTTCACGTGTACGCCGACAACGGGTCCATGTTCGCCCAGTCGCGGCCGACCGACGCCTGAAAACCCCTCCCGCGTACGGACATGGTCGGTGCCTTTCGTTCAGAGGGACGGGGTGTCGGAGAGTTCACGGAGCGGCGCCAGATCCTGCGCCATGAGGTCGTCGGTCGACAGCACGCCGGCCTGGTCCGAGGCGAGGGCGGCGCGGGTGGTCCCGTAGAGCAGATGAGCGCGGGACTGCACCAGGGCCGCGAGCGCGAAGTCGTCGACGCGCGGCAGCCGGAAGCCGCGCGCCCCTGCGCCGGAGCGGCCGGGGCCGTCCCGGTGCACGAGGAACGGCTGGGTGCCTGCCACAGTGGCGGCGTTGACGGCCTCGCGGGTCGTCCTGCCGGCCGAGTCGTAGGCCAGGAGGAACACCACGTCCCCGGGGCTGGCGCTGCTGAGCTGGTGGCGGACGCCGTGCGCGGGGTCGGGGTCGGGGTGGTCGTTGTAAACCGCGCTCATGTCGGCCAGCGATGGATCGCAGACAACGAGCGGGGGCTGTACCCCGTCGACGCCGAGCGGCGCGTCCCAGCGCAGGTTGTGCGCGAAGTGCTCGCCCACGAGGGCGAGAGGCCCGCCGTCCGGGCACAGCACGTAGATCCGCCGCCGGCCAGCGATCGCGTCCGCGACGGCCTCGGTCGCCTCCCGCAGGAAGTCCCCCAGCAGTTCGGTGTCCACCGCGGCCAGGACGTGCAGGTGCTGCTCCGCTCGGGCCGGCAGAGGCTCAGTGCCGGGGCCGAGCGCGGTGGCGGCGGCCAGGGTCAGCACGGTCAGCATGGCGTCCTCGCTGATCTGCTGGTCCGTGGTCCCGGTCGCCCAGACCATGCCGTCGGCCGGCTCCATCTGGGTGCCGTCGCCGCCCACCAGCGCCAGCACCGGCACGGAGTGTTCGGCGCAGAGCCGGGCGGCCTCCAGGATGTTCGCCGACCGGCCGCTGACGCTGGCGACGACGACCAGGTCTACCCGGCCGATGCCGCTGGCGAGCGACCGCGCGAAGGCCGTGCGGTACTCGTCCTGCTGCGCGGTGTAGGCCAGGGTCGCCGGGCTCATCATCGCGTCGTTCACCGGCACTCCGGCCTGCGCGTGGAGCTGGAGGAGAGCCGAGCGGACGATCGCCGAGGAGCCGCCGTTGCCGAAGGCGCGGATCTCGCCGCCGCGGGCGGTGGCCTTGGCCAGCAGATCGACGGCCTCGGCGTGGCGGGTGAGCATGCGGCGGACGGCGTCGCCCACCTCGGTCATGTACGCGCGGGCGAAGTCCTCGTAGAGGAGCGTGGTCATGATGGGTCCTTCCTTCGTCCCGGAACGGGCCCGGCGGGGGCTAGCCAGGGCTCGACCGCGGGCGGGAACTCGATGTCGAACAGGCGGCGGCGGACCGGGCCCAGGGCCGCAGGCGGGTCAGGGCAGTCGAGGCGGCAGTCGACCGGCCGGTCCCCGGACGCCGCGTCCGTCGCGCCGGCGCGGACGTGATCGGAGGGCAGGTGGAACCTGCGCGCGATCAGCAGCGCCATCCGGTACTTGGTCAGGCCCTGCTCCGCGCTCCAGTGGGCGACCGAGCCCAGGCGCTGCCCTTGCAAGAGGGCCCCGGCGAGTCGGCGGCACACCTCGGCGGCCTCGTCCGCGTGCGTGGGGTAGCGGACACACACGTCGTCCAGCTCGACTGGGGCACCGGCGCCGACCTGGCGGGCGATCTCGGTCAGGTTCGTCTCGGCGGCGAATCGCACGGGCCCGTACAGCACGGGCAGCCGCAGGATCGCCGCGTCCGGGCAGGCCCCGCGCACGGCGTGCTCGGCAAAGAGCTTCCACCGGCCGTAGGCGTTCAGCGGATTCGGGTGGTTGTCGGGACGGTAGGGCGGCGCCGTCCCGTCGAAGACGTAGTCGCTGGAGATGTGCACCAGCCGGGCCCCGCACCGGCGAGCGCCCTCGGCGATCAGCCGGGCCGCATCCACGTTTCCCGCGCGGGCCCTCTCCGGTGCACCAGCCCACACCTCGGGGCGGCGCTCGCCCACGCAGTTCACGACGACGTCCGGCCGCACCCGGCTGAGCAGGCGTGCGACGGCGTCGGCCGACGTCGCATCGACCGCGGCCAGGCCGCCGGCGGTCCGGCTGAACGCGGTGCCCGTCACGGTCATGTCGCCGAAGGCCCGCATCACGGAGCGGCCCAGGAGCCCGGACGCACCGAAGACCACTGCTCGCATCCCTCACCTCCACAGTCCTGCGAGGTGAGACAGACAAGCGGAGCCGGACGCGTGATCGGGAGAGGTTGCCGCGGTGTACCCGGTGCCACACACCAACTCGGTGTACGCGCACCGAATTTGGGGCTTGGTGTACGTACACCAGGCCCCATTCGTCCCGTCTTCTGGCGGCCCCCTGAGCGGTGGTACCTTCCGGCCAGGACCCCGCCGGACTTGGAGTGCCCATGGAGCAGCAGCGGTTGACGCCCCGCCGGCCAACGTGCTCGGCGCCCTGTTACAGCAGCTGGGGATGCGGCCGGAGCAGCTCATCGCCCGCATCAACCAGCGGCGGGCCCGCCGCGGCTGTTCCCCCCTCAGCCCGAAGGCGGCCTACCCCTGGCTGCGCGAGACCCCTCTCTCCCGCAGCCCGACAACCAGGCGGACGCCCTGGCCGTCCTCACCGCCAGGGCTGGACGGTGCATCACCGCGGCCGACGTCGGATGGGACCTTCATCGCCCCCGGACCCGTCACCGACACCTCGACGCGCCCGGCGACGCCCCCCTGGAGGCCCTGCTCCAGGAGATCAGCCAAGGAGACCTGATGGACCGCCGCAACCTGCTCATGCTCACCGGAGCCGCAGCCACCGCCCCCGCCCTCGCGCTGCTGCTCGGCCCGATAGCGGAAGCCTCCGCCGCCCCTTCCGGCCAGCTGAACGAGCGGCTCCTCGGGTCGATCGAAAGAGCAGTTCGCGACCTGAGAGAAATCGACGACTCCACCGGCAGCGCCAGCGGCGACCTCACCTGGGGCATCGGCATCTGGCAAAGCGCCTCCCGGGTCGTGGCACAGGCCCGCGGTCAAGGGCCCCTCACCGACCGGCTCCACACCGCCTACACGAGCTGAGCGAGCAGGTCGGCTGGATGTGCTTCGACGCCCGCCAGCACCCGCAGGCCCAGCGCATCTACCACACCGGCATGCGCCTGGCCCGCGAGACCGGCACCTCACTGACCACCCGCCACGCGACCGCCAACCTCGTCGCCTCCACCGCGTACCAGGCCGCATGGCTGGGCCACCACAACGACGCCGCCGCACTCCTCGACATCGCCGCACGGACACCAGACCTTCCGTCCGCAGCGGCCGCGGTCATCGCCGACCGGCGTGTCTACGCCGCAGGACGCCGGAACGACCCTGACGCGGTCCTCCGATTCCGCGACGAAGCACTGGGCCACCTCGGATCTCCCGACGAGCGCACACCGTGGTGGGCGACCTGGCTCACGAAGGACTCCGTGGACGCCGCAACCGGCCGGGCCTATCTCGCCTGCGACCAGCCGACGCGGGCCGTCCCCTTCCTGCGCAGCCGCGTCGAGGCGACCGGGCCCGACTACCCGCGCGACCACCTCCACGCGATGCTCGACCTGGCCGACACCGTGCACCAGTGCGGTGACGGCGACCAGGCACGGGAACTCCTCGATCAGGCCGAAGGGCTCATCGGCACTGTCAGCTCCCAGCGCATGGTCCACCGGTTCGACACCCTGTCGTCAGCCGTCGCCGCCGCGTGAAAGCCGGATTCGACACCGACGCCGCAGAGGCGTAAAGGACACCGATCGGCCCGGCGGCCGATGCACCTGCCGGGACCGCGGTGACCGTGAGGGACGCGGAGGTCGAGGACCCGGCCGCCTGGGACGACCTTTGGCGGGCCCTCTTTAGAAGACGTCTCATTTGGCGAGTCTGCGGTAGCAGATGAGGGTGCAGGCGATGCTGGTGAAGGCCAGGAAGTGATCGGCTTTGCGTTCGTAGCGGCGGTGAAGGCGGCGGCAGCCTGCAAGCCAGGCCATGGTGCGTTCGATAGTCCAGCGGTGGCGGCCAAGGTGCTTCGAGGACTCGATGCCTTTACGGGCGATGCGGTGGGCAATACCGCGCGAACGGAGCCATCGACGCAGGTGGCGGATGTCGTAAGCCTTGTCGGCGTGGAGTTTGGCCGGCCGCCTTCGGCGGGGCCCGCGGTGTGAGCGGACGGGGTGGGATGCCCCGCACCAGAGGCTCCAGGGCCTGACTGTCGTGCAGGTTCGCGCCCGAGATGCCGATGGAGAGGGGCAGACCGGACCGTTCGGTGATCAAGTGGATCTTCGACCCGGACTTGCCCCGATCCACAGGATTCGGACCCGTCAGGTCCCCCCTTTCACGGCCCTCATGTTCACCGAGTCGATCGCGCACCTTGACCAGTCCAGCTCGCCGCGTGCTCCGAGTTCATCCAGCACCAGGCGGTGGAGTTTGGCCCATACCCGGGCCTTGCTCCACTCGGTGAACCGCCGGTGAGCCGTGGGACCCGATGGTCCGAACGACGCTGGCAGCTGCCGCCATGTGCACCCTGACGTAGCAACAAAGACGATCGCCGCCAGCACCTCGCGGCCCCCGTACCACCGACGGCCACCGCCCTGTGGCCGCGACGGAGCAGGCGGCACCACCCGTTCGAACAGCATCCACAACTCATCCGGCACCAACCGCTCCACGATTCCCACGGCACCAGATTACCGAATAGCCCAAATGAGACGTCTTCTTAGACTGTCACTCCGCCATCTGAGTGAAGCAACTTGGAACCGACGCATTTATGGACAGGAACAGGGGAGCCTCCCAGCTCTCCTGAGATCGATGCGCTCGGTCCGACGAGTCGGAGAAGGTTCGGTTGACAAGCCGGAGCCGGCACACGCTGGGGTGTAGCCAGGTAAGCCCACAACCCGCCAGTAGTTGATCTTCAGATCGACATGGCCCGCTCGATAACCCGTCGTCGACCTCCTCCTCAGCGCCTGCGGCAGACGGAAGCGGCGGTCGGCACCCGCGGGCAGGTCTGAAGGCGCGGCAGGCGCGATCGCTTGGCGCGCCCTCCGCCACGGGCGCAAGCTGGTAGGTGAGTGAGTGAAGGGAGCCGGAACCATGATCACCGATCCCAATGGTCTCCTCGTGATCAACCCGGGCGAAGGGGAGAAGACCGACCTCGGCGGCCTGGGCGTCGATTTCAAAGTCTGGGGTGACGCCACCCGTGGCAGTCTCGCCATCGTGGAGCACCCGATGGAGCCCGGGCGCCTGGTACCTCCCCATGTGCACGAGAACGAGGATGAGCTGTCGTATGTCCTGGAGGGAACCTTTGGGGTGAGAGTGGGAGACCGGGTCGCCACCGCCGCGCAGGGCACCTACGTGTTCAAGCCACGCGGAGTTCCGCACACGTTCTGGAATGCGGGCAGCGAGCTTGGGCGACTGCTGGAGGTCATCTGGCCTGCCGGGTTCGAGCGGTTCTTCGAGTCCCTGGGGAAGGCGGCGCAGGCGGCGGACAGCCAGGAGGGGTTCGAAGCACAGCGCGCCGAGTTGGCAGCCGGCTACAACGTCGGGTTCGTCCCCGACTGGGCCGACGAGCTCAAGAAGCAATACGGGCTCAAGCTCCTGGGTGAGCCGTGAGCTGAGCTTCCGGGCCGACTGACCACTGGGCTCTGTGGGCTATGTTCTCGTATGACTACGGCGCACGGGCATGTGGCACTGCATGACACTCGGTCCTGGACCCGACGCGAGGGTCAGCGGCACAGCGAATGGGGGCAGCGGCTGTTCGGGCTTTGACTGCTGCTGACCTGGAGGCTTCGGCGAAGGCCCTGCTCGTGCACTGCCCGGCTCCGTGATCGCTGCGCCTGATCATCCGGCGTGACTGCTGCGGGTGCGGATGGCTGTCATCAGCGCGTCGGTCACGAGGTCGGCTCTCATGTGGCCGACGATCGCTCCGACTCTGCCTGAGAGTTGGACCGAGTACCCACTTCTGTGCTCACGAAGGGCATAGGGGCAGGGTGGTGGTGAGCTGGTTCAGGTTGTCGGGGTGCACTCGGATCCCGGGGAGCCAGAGGAGTTTTCCGCTGCGTGTGACCTGGATCCAGATGCTCGTGTGTTCGTGGTTCTCGTCGGTGACGGTGACGCCGTTGGCGATGGTGCAGCGGGCGTGGAGCAGGTCGTGGTGCCAGACGCGATCGGCTGAGTTGGAAGTGACGTAGGGGCGGTAGGGGTTGTAGGCCAGGGAGAGTGCGCATTCAGTCGTGCGCGGTCCCTGGCATACCTTCTCGACGTTGTGGACGACAACACCGGCATTGCCGGTCCTGTCCGCGCCTTCCTCGGAGCCCTGTGCGGCACCTGGCACGCCACGTAGAGGGAGCAGGTTCAGCAGAAACCCCACCATCAAGAGCACACCCGCTGCGGCAGCAACCGCAGCGATGGCCCCACGGCCGGACAGAGATCCGCGCCATCGGCGCCACCGAGCCAGGCAGCGGTCGCGTGACGGACTGACAGCGTCGGCGGTGGTGGCTGATTCGTCGGGAGTGGGCGGGCCAACTGTGGCGACCGGCTCGTCGGGTAGGGGTTGGCCAGTTGCTTCCCACAGCGCGCGGTACTCGGCAGGATCTGCCCCCAGCGCCCGGCACACGTCCCTCACCACAGACCACGCCGGCACTGTTTCGCCGCGGAAGTAGCGGGAGAGAGACGAGTCGCTGACACAGACCTGGGCCTCCAGACTGCGCAGTGTGCGCCCCGATTGCTGCTGCAGGCTCCGCAGAGCTGCTCCCAGCTTTCGTGCTGCCGCACCATGGTCGGGCCGTTGGCCGGTCATCGTAAAAGCCCTTCCGTAGGGCGGGCGACGGCGTCCCGCCGGCTGTCCCATGTCCCGGGACGGACACGTCCCAGCAGGTCAGGACTGTATTTATCCCGACATCGCTGAAGCAAGCGGGATCTGGTTGTAAAGGTGCGGCTACCTGCGCAAACTCGGCGTACCGGCTGAACAGATCACCCCCAAGGGTGAGCGTGCCGGTGGCCATGGCCGAGCCAACAGGTTCCGCACAGGCCGACTTCGTAGACCTACCGAAAAGGATCTTCACCATGCGCGTACGCACCGCACTGTCCGCTTTCGCAGCGACCGCCGTGGTCAGCCTCGGCCTGGCGTCGGCGGCACCTGCCATCGCTGTCCCTGACACGGCATCCCACCGAGTGGCGGCCGTCCAGGCGGCCGACGGCCTCAACATCCACCGCGGCAAGTACATGACCCTGGGCGGCTGCCAGACCGCCGGCCAGCAGGGAATCGATCGCGGGCACTGGGACCGCTACCAGTGCGCCGAGGGTTCCGCCTGGCCCTGGGTGTGGAACCTGTGGACCAACCGCTGAGTACGTAGCGTTGACGGTGGCCTCCCCCTCACGCGGGAGGTCACCGTCAACCGGCAGCAGGCATCCATCCCCGAGATGCAGGCCTGAGACTGCCGCAGGGCGTCCCGCTGTCGGCCCGATAGCGGCTCCTCCGGCATGGCAGCAGGCCTGTCCTCGGCGGGTCCCCGGCCTCGGTCCGGCCGGTGCCCGGCGGTTCCACCGCTCGACCGCGGAGTGCTCGGCAGCGAGTGCGAAGAGCTGGTCGTCGCAGGTAGCGGTCACCAGCACGACTGGAGCAGCGGCTCCTGCAGGTTTGGGCGGCAGGCTCACGGAGAGTTCGGAGGGCACCACCAGAGCCGTGGTGAGGACGATGGCCAGGCAGGCATTCCGTGTCATGTTCCGCCGCTCCGTAGGCGCGTCGGCCCGCCCGGGCCTGACGGCTCCGACGGCAGCGATCACGGAGCGACGGCCCTTGGATGATGGCGCGCGGGTCGCATGAAGCTACAGCGGCGCCTGAGGCTCGGGCGTCCAGAGGCGCAGACGCCGCCGGCAGACGTGGGGTGCGGCGCGGTAAGGGCTGGACATGGCGCAGTGATCGTTATTGGTCATATCCGGGTCATGCAAAGCCAAAGGATGTGCAATATACATTCAAGGCTTGGCGTGAACGAACAGCCTTACGAGCAAGGCGAGTTAACTTCCTTACGTGAACATGACCGCACACGCCCAGGTGCCGGTGGCGACCAGCCGCCGCGCAATGCTCCGCGCCTCCGTTGCCGCCGCTGCGGTTGCCACCACGGCCGGAAGCGTGCGCCTTGCCGGCGCTTCGCCGGCGGGCGCCGCCCCCCGGACTCCCACGCGATCCGCCCGGCCCGCCACTCCTGCCGCCGCGCTGGCGGAACTCTCTGCAGGTAACCGTCGGTGGCGCACCATCCATCAGCACCACCCGCACGAGTCGCAGGGCGTACGGCGTTCACTCGTGTCCGGCCAGTCCCCTTTCGCTCTGATACTCGGCTGCATCGACTCGCGTGTCCCGCCGGAACTGATCTTCGATCAGGGGCTCGGCGACCTCATGACCGTCCGTTCCGCCGGTGAGGTCCTGGACGAGGCCGTGCTCGGCAGCATCGCGTACGGCGTCCTGGAACTCGGCATCCCGGTGGTCGTCGTCCTCGGGCACCAGTCGTGCGGCGCCGTCTCCGCCGCCGTGCATGCCGAGGAGACGGGGGAGCACCTGCCTTCGCACATCCAGTACATAGCTGATCAGATCAAGCCCGCGATAGATCACTCGCAGATTGGCGTCGCGCGTGTGGACGCCACGGTCAGCGCTCAGGTCGAGCTGGTCCGTTCACGTCTGGCCGGCGAGGCCGATCTCGCCGCCAGGGTAGCCGCAGGAAAGCTGGAAATAGTTGGTGCGCGCTACGCCCTGGATACTCAGCGGGTCCACCGACTCAGCTGACCACGGCGGCGGCCCCGGTGTGGGTGCTCAACGCCATGTCAACCCGCTGCTGCGCGGAGCCTTCGACTTCGACAACCTCCACGTGCTTGCGGGTCGGCTCGGCGACGCCGAGTCCTCTACGACCGCCCTGAAGCCGACTTGAGTCCGTCCAACCTCTGGGCCGATGACCGCTCCTGGGTGCTCCAGTTCCTGACCGCCAGGCCGTGATTCAGGAAGCAGGTGACTCGTGGGCGGCGAGTTCTTCGGCCAATTCCATGCAGCGCAGGCGGGCCGGGGAGAAGTCGTAGGGCATCTTTCCTGTGGCTTCGAACGCGCTCATGGGCTCTTGCCCCCTGCCGGAGCTTTGGCCGGCCTCGTCCTCACCCTCATCAGCGGCAGCGGCAGCGGGGTGCGAAGTGTCCCAGGAGTCGAAGAGCGCGTCGTCGCTCTCCGCCGGGCCGGACTCCTCGATAACGGCGTGCAGCGCCTTTTCGAAGGCGTGCCGTTCGGCAGCCACCCGGGCCACGCGGGGGTCATCGACAGCGATCGTGTCGTCGAGTGCCTCCTCGGCGGCATCAATACGGGCGGAGTCCTCCCGCAGATCCGGGTGAGTGGCCAGGGCGATGAAACGGGTGGCCTGGACGGCCGCACCGAGCGGGCCGAAGATCCGCTCGGTGACCAGCAGGCTGTCCAGGTCCGCCTGGCGCAGGGAGCCCTCGGGCAGGCTCTTGAGGCGACTGGTGACGAAGTCGGAGAGCAGACCCATCCTGCTGCCCTCGGTACGCATGCGCTGCACGGCAGTTCGTTGCCGCCGCAGTTCTGCTTCCTGGGCGACGAGGCTTTCCTCCAGCCGTTCCAGAATGCTCGCGATGCTGTCGTCGCTTTCGGCACCGGCGGAAGCCGTGTCGGCGAAGGCGTCACGGATGTCGTCCAGGGCGATCCCGGCGTCGGCCGTCTTGCGGATCCACAGCAGCCGGATCATGTCTTCGTAGCCGTAGCGGCGGCGGTCGTCGCCGCCCCGCACGGGCTCGGGGAGCAGGCCGATCTCGTGGTAGTGACGGATCGCCCGCGGTGTGGTGCCGGCGAAGGCCGCCGCGTCACCGATCTTGACCTGGCGCGGCGGGATGAAGGACGAATACATGAGCAGGGGCCTTCCTCAGTGGGCCGGGACGTGAGTCCACCGGACCACATGCCGCTACGGAAGGTGCAACCCGAGTCACTCCGCCCGGCACCCGTGCCACCCCTTCTCCGTGACGATCGGTCCGCCCTCTGCCAGGACAACCAACTCAAGGCGCGCCGGCAGGTATCCGGCGGAGCTGTACGTCGGCCGCGATCAGGCCGTCGGCCTTTCGACGGGTACGCGCAGCGCCTGGTCCGCACCGCACGGGCCAGTTGGTGTGCTTCTGCTGATTCCACGCAGGCCGCGGAGGGCACCTGGCTGCGGGACGGGACAGCCCGCCCGCAGCCCACACAGGTGCGTCGATGCCGTGGGAGCGATGAGGCGGGCGAGCCGCACGCTGTCGAGGTCGACTGGGCATCGGTGAGCAGGTGGTACCTCGTCCGGTCCTATCCGGCCAGTCCCCGGAGCAGGCCCTCCAGATCGCGCTCGCCGTCGTGGGTCTGGGCGCCGTGGTCCAGTCCGCCGCGGATCAACCGCTCGGTCGCGGGTGAAACGACCTGGCCGGCCCAGGCGTCGTGCTCGCGCAGGAGACCCTCGGCCAGGTCCTCCGGGACGATGGCGCGCTTGGCCGCCGCGATCACACCCTCGGGCAGGGCGGCGATGTTGCGGGCGAGGCGGTCGACGACGGCGTCGAGATCGTCAGCAGGGACGGCCCGGTTGACCCAGCCGTAGCGCTCCGCGGTTTCGGCGTCGTACAGGTCGGCACTCAGCACCGCCTCCAGGGCGCGATTACGGCCGACCCGGTCGGCGAGGTACTGCGTGCCCCCTCCACCAGGGACGATGCCCATGAGCGCTTCGATCTGGCCTATGCCGGCGCGACCGATCGCCGCGAACGCCATGTCTGCAGCCGTGACGAACTCCGCCCCTCCGCCGCGCGCCGTCCCGGCAAGCTTGACGATGGTCACCTGGGGCTGGTGCCGGAGCAGTTCCCCCAGGGCCTGGAAGACATTGACGCCGTCCGGCAGGTCGGCCGTGAACTTCTCGAAGGCGTCCGGCGTGTCGACGAGCGACATGTCCACGTGGGCTATGAAGAACTCTGGGTCAGCGCTGTCGAAAACGATCACCCGAACCGAGTCGTCGTCCTTCAGAGTGGTCAGCAGGTGCCGGAGGTCGGCCATCAAGGCGACGTTCAGGACGTTGACGGGTGGGTTGTCGAGGGTGACGCGGGCGATGCCGTCCTCGCGGTTCACCCTCAGGGTCGCGTAGGCGTCGTGGGTCATGGAGGTCTCCGATCGGTACCAGTTACGCATCTAAGTTCCTGATGCATACTTACGATGCGAGAGTGGGCGAACCAGCGTCAATAACGCACTTTCGGCATCTCAAGGATCGCGAAGGATACCGATATGACCTTTTCTGAGACCGCCGCCGGCGCCGAAGCCGTCAACGACACCGTCTACCGGTCCGACTGCCCCAGCCGCCCGATCCTCGACCAGATCGCTGACAAGTGGTCGATGATGGTCATGGCAGTCCTCGACAAGCCCACTCGGTTCAACGAGATCAAGCGCCGCCTTGAGGGCGTGACCCAGCGGGTCCTGACCCAGACCCTGCGCCGCCTGGAGCGCAACGGGATGATCGTGCGCCGCGTGCTGCCCACCTCGCCGGTGGGAGTCGAGTACTCCCTCACCCCGCTCGGCGAATCCCTGCGGGAGCCGTTCGGCCGGTTGTACGACTGGACGGTCAACAACGCGGACGATATCCGGGCGCACCAACTGGACTATGACCGACGCGTTCAGAG
Organism: Streptomyces sp. NPDC005794; assembly: GCF_042871445.1. NCBI lineage: Bacteria > Bacillati > Actinomycetota > Actinomycetes > Kitasatosporales > Streptomycetaceae > Streptomyces > Streptomyces sp. NPDC005794. The sequence goes on along the minus strand of NZ_JBIAIN010000020.1, from coordinate 95,771 downwards.
CTGAGAAGGCGTGCCCGAGAGCCCCGTCGTCCTGAGCTGACTCGCCCGGCCGCCGCTGCCATCACTTCCCATCGCTTTTCGTCAGCCAACCGAGTGGGGCTGATCATCAACCGGTGCATGAGCGCCGTGGCGGGGAGGCACACAGGCGGATCTTTCGGTTGGTCAGGTGTGGTCTGGTACCGGCGGCAGCTCGGTGTGCGTGACCGTGTAGCCGCCCTTCGTCACCGGGGCGTACGGAGCGGGGGCCATGCAGGTGCCGACGGGCGCGTCCTCGGGCTCGGCCTCTCCGTCCGGCAGCAGGTTCGCTCCGTTCCAGGAGAAGCCCACGCGGTCGGCGGAGCGGCCCTTGCCCCTGTCTCCGTCGTAGACGCTCAACCCGACTCGGTACCCGACGGTGAGCGGTCCGCCAGGGCTCACCTCGGTGATGACCGCTGTCAGCGTCGCAGTTCGTGGACCGGTGACCAAGCAGTCCACCTTTCCCTTTGCCGTGTACGTGATGTCCCGCTCGGCCGAGTGGTGGGAGATGGTGATCGTCCCCTGGGCGTCGGTGGGCAGACCGGTCGGGATCGTCGGCAGCGGGCGGGTGTACGGGGCGCCATGAGCGTCAAAGGTGAACGAACGGATGTCGTCGTCCTTGTAGTAGGGCAGCACGAACTCGGCGCTTCCGACGACACTCGCACGGACCGGTTTCTCCTCCCGGTGTCCCGAGGAAGCGACGGCGGAACCGCTCAGTGTGAGACCGGTGGTGAGCGCGGCCAGGACGGCCAGCGTCCTGCGAACGGCCTGTCCTCGGGCGACTTCGTGCCCGCGCTCGAGCAGTTCCTCGGCTCCTCCACCGGGCTCTCGCCTGCCGCGGTCACCCGGCTGACCGCGCAGTGGCAGGCCGACCACAAAGCCTTCGGCGAGCGTGACCTGACCGGGGCCGACTATGTCTACGTCTGGGCCAACGGCATCCACCTGCGCATCCGCCTCACGGAAGCCAAGTCCTGCGTCCTGGTCGTCATGGGTGTGCGTGCGGACGGCACCAAGGAACTGATCGCGATGGCCGACGGCTATCGCGAGTCCGCCGAGTCCTGGGCGGATCTGCTGCACGATGCCGCCCGGCGCGGGATGCGTGCCCCTGTCCTCGCGGTCGGCGACGGCGCACTCGGCTTCTGGAAGGCCCTGGCGCAGGTGTTCCCCGAAACCCGCCATCAGCGGTGCTGGGTTCGCAAAACGGCCAACGTACTCAGACCTGCCGAAGTCAGCCCAGCCTGGTGCACGCAAGGCATTGCAGGACATCTACAACGCCGAGGATCGCGAGCACGCGGTCAAGGGCGTCGCCGCATTCGACAAAACGTACGGCGTGAAGTGGCCCAAGGCGGCTCGGAAGATCACCGACGACGTCGACGAACTGCTGGCGTTCTACGAGTTCCCCGCCGAGCACTGGGTTCGCCTGCGCACGACGAACCCTATCGAATCGACCTTCGCGACGGTCCGGCTCAGGACCAAGGTCACCAAGGGCTCTGGCAGTGCGGCCGCCGCCCTCGCCATGGTCTTCAAGCTCGTCGAGTCCGCCCAGCAGCGGTGGCGAGCGGTCAACGCACCCCACCTCGTCGCGCTCGTCCGCGCCGGAGCCCGCCTCGAACGCGGCCACCTCGTCGAACGCTCCGAGGCTCACGCGGCCTGAACTACCTCAACTGGCTCACAAGTATTGACTATTACTCAACCGAATCGGTCTATATGTAGGGCCGGATGGCCACCGTGACATCCATGTCGAAGGCGTTCGCCCCCTCCGCGGACGGCAGACCCAGGGCTCGGTTGAGCGCGCGGCTCAGGGGGCCGCAGCCACTAGTGCCCGAGGCGGCGAACTCCGCGTCCTGGGCACCGAAAACGACGACCAGGGGGTCCTTGGATATCACCCGGGTGGGATATGTGTCCTTGAGCACCAGGTGGACCGCGTCCTCATCGCTGCCCACCGAGCAGCCCGACGACGGCAGGGCCCGCAGCCCGTGCGCCGAGCCTATGGCGAACTTGATGTCGAACTCCCCGCGCCGGGCGTCGTCGGACAGGAAGTCCGAGTAGCCGCCGTACTGCGGAGTCACAGTCAACGGGGTGCCTCCCACCCGAATTGGCGCAGCGGTCATCTCCCCGAAGACCTGGCGGAATTCACCGTCCACACGGCCTTCCGCAAAGGTGATCTTCATAGCTTCGGTGAGCGGCTCGTCGACGGCGCCCATGCGTAGATGCCCCGTGGCGTGCATGACCTCGCAGCGCCAGGTCCCGGGGTCCGCACCCGCGGGCAGTTCATCGACGGTCGGACAAGCGGAGAAGCCGAACTCCGGGAGATCCGCAGCCCGTTCAGCTCCATGCGCGGGCGCGGCGCCCAGGGCGAGTCCGGCAAGCAGTGCCCCCGTAGCAGCACTTGTGAAGCGGCGGACTGCGCGATTCAAGGTCACTCGGTTCGGCGTCATGCGCCACAGCATTGCAGAGATTTATCTGCAGAGTAAGGTCTGCAGATAAATCGCTGCCATCTGGATAGACTGCCGCCATGACGAAAAAGCGGAGAGCGGAAGCCGCGGGGCGGCGCACGGTCGACAGCCCCGAGGTGCTCAAAGCCCTCTCGCACCCCCTGCGCCTGCGTATTCTGCGCCACCTCGGCGCGGCGGGCCCGGCTACCTCGACCACGCTGGCCGCCGCCCTCAGCGAGAACACTGGGACACTGAGCTACCACCTGCGCATGCTGGAGCGCAGTGGCCTCATCGAGGACATCCCCGAGCGCTCCACCGGGCGTGAGCGCTGGTGGCGCGGGGTGCGTGGCCTCGACATCCGCAGACCGCCGCAGGGTCAGCTGACGGAGGCCGAGCGCGCCATGTCGGCCGAGCTGGACCGGATGAGGATGGAGGAGGACGTCGAGCTCGCCCGGCTGTTCACCGCCGGACAGGCGGAGTCCGAAGGCTGGATGCGGGGTTCACGCAGCCTCACCCACCTCACGAAGGATGAGCTGGACGCGTTCCATGACGACTATCTAGCCCTACTCGCGCGCTATGCCCGCGAGCCCGAGGACGCCCCCGACGACGCACGACCCGTACTCCTCCGCTGGTTCGGCCTGCCCGCTGACTGACCGGCAGCAGGCCGACGAACTGTCTGATCGGCCGACTGGCCGTACGGGTGAGTTGAGAGCAGGGACCGAGTCGGGCCGCCGTCTTCACGGGCAGTCACGGTCTCCTCATACGGGCGACGTTTTGACTGCGGCCTGACCAAGATCGATCCACAGGTCTTGACAATTGCCCGCCGAGCACGATCAGCAGCCCTGACACGACTTCGATTCCTGTCAGGGTGTTCTCGTCCCAGACTCCTTGCGGCTGAGTCATGAGTGCGCCGTAGGCGACGTAGGCGTTGAGCGGGTTCGCGAGGACGACGATCACTCCCCATGGTCCTCGCAGCGCGCCGGTCACTTCGGAGCACTCCTCGCATCGCCCAGGCCCCTGTCGAAGCCACGGCCGTGGCTTCGACAGGGGCCTGGGCGTCATCAGTCTGCCGACAGGGGCCACCGTGTGCAGCGGGCGGCGACGTGTACCGCTCCTGCGCGTCGCCGGATCGGGGAACTCCAGCTTCGACGACGTCACCGTCCCAGGTTCCCTCATGTCCGACGAGTTGTCCGCCGTGTACCAGGAAGCGACCGCCGTGCTGCGACCGCCGTGGCCTCGATTCGCTCGATGTACTCGGGATTTCCGGGCCGGCCTCATGTCCTGGCCGGCCTCGGCATCCTCCGGGTAACCGACGGCCTACACGCGCGGCGCCGTCATCCCGGCACCTTGTCCAGGAAACCGCGTACGTCCTGGATCCGGCCCGATGCGTCGAGCACCAGGACGTCGAATCCGATCACCAGCGGCTCGGCTCCCTCCGGACCCAGGCCCCAGCGGAATCGCACCTGGCGATGGTGTGCGTCGGCCTCACCGATCTGGGAGAACACGAAACCCGCAAACTGCGCCTGGACTCCGTCGACGACCGCAGCGATCCCCTCGTGGCCGGACACCTCGGCCATCGGGTCGGTGTAGGTCGCCTCGGACGACCAATGCGTGGAGAGCAAGGCCGCCCGCTCGTCGCCGGTCGCGTTCCAGGTGGCCAGGTACTGCTCAACGACACCGTTCATGATTGTTTTCTTCCGTTCGTCTCGATCGGCTGATGTCCAGAATCCTGGCCCGGGACCAGCGTCCGATCCATGACCTCACAGGTCATGGCCACCCGGACACGGCCCCGTAGACTCGTAGACTCGTAGGCATGAGCGTTGCTGTCGAAGTCCCGTCGGTCGGTGTGCTGTTGCGGACCTGGCGTGAACGACGCCGGTTCAGCCAGCAGGAGCTGTCGAACCGGTCGCGGGTCTCGACCCGGCACCTCAGCCGGGTGGAGACCGGCAAGGCGCACCCGACGCCGGAGATGCTCATGCACCTCTCCGACAACCTGGATGTGCCGCTGCGGGATCGCAACCGCCTCCTGTTGGCCGCCGGCTACGCACCGCACTATCAAGATCATCAACTGGACCACGCATCGGTCTCGGTGGTGATGGACGGTCTGCGCCGGCTCCTCGACGCCCACCTGCCGTACCCCGCACTGCTGTTGGACAGTCACTGGGACATCGTCGACGCCAACGCCGCCGTGGATCAGCTGCTGATCGGCTGCGTGCCGGCCTTGCTGGAGCCGCCGATCAATGTGGTCCGGGTCTGCCTGCATCCGGACGGGCTGGCCCCCCGGATCGGCAATCTCGCGGAGTGGGGCAGCCATCTGCTGCGGGAGGTGAGTCACCGCGCCGAGCACACCCATGACCAGCGCCACCACGAGCTTGCCGCGGAGATCGCCGGATACCTCAGCAAACCCGATGCCGCCACCCCTCCCACGGGGCCGGTGGTCACCCTCGAAATCGATAGCGACGGCGACCCGCTCCGCTTCTTCAGCACCTCCGCCATCCTCAGCAGCACCACCGATGCCGCCCTGGAAGGGCTGCACCTGGAGACGTTCCTGCCGGCCGACGACGAGACCCGACGCCGCTTCGACCAGCGGTAGACCAACGTCATCACGCCCCGCAATGGCGCCGACGCGCCGCCACCGGACGGACCCCCCTGCCTCGGCCCGTCACACCGCCCGACAACAGACGCTCAGACGGTGCGCGTCATCGTGTCTCGACGAAGCACGTGACCACCGGATCGGCACCGACGCCCCACCTCGCCTCGCCGGGCCAGGTGTACCGGAATCGGTCCTTCTCGGTTCCCTCCCCGGTCCAGGCGGCGGGCGCCGACCCGTACGCGTCCCGGCATGCCTCGCCCGCCATCCGCTTCGCCTCCTTGTGGCCCGGGTAGGCGGCGTCGAACCGCGCGTGGCCGTAGACGCGGGCCTCGTGGGGCTGCGCGCAGGGGACGGACACCACTACGTCGAGGGTGCGGGTGCCCGTCGTGAGATCGGCACATCCGCCCTTCTTCATGTCACCGACCGCCATGACGGCCTTCTCGGCGTCGAGCGTCCGCTCCGAGGCCGCCGGCATGACCGGCGCGGAGGCCCCGAAACCGCTCACCTTCAGGACGGCACGCAACCCGGTCATCTCGTCCAGGGCGCTGTCCTTCTTGGTGAGCAGGCCCGAGAAGTCCGCCTCCACCTGTGTGATGCGACCCTTGGCGTCCGCGGACATACTGAGCGACACGGGCGTCGCCGTACCGTTCGGGTCGATGTCGGCGGTGAGTTCGGAGCCCAAGTCCTTGGGGAACAGACGCAGGGCGTTGAACGCGGTGAGTTTCGCCTGATAGGTGCGACCGCCCTTGCCCGCCGGCGACTCCTTCACCTTCTGGGCCCCGCTGACAACCTCCAGGAGTGTGCCGCCGAACGCGGACTCGGCCCCCCGCAGGGCGTCGACCGCGGCACCGGTTCCGAACGCGTCGAAGGACCCTTCGTATCGCAGCCAGTAGCCGGCCTCGCCCGCACGCAGCCGGATGGTGTCCGGCTCGACCGCCACCCGGGTACGGGCGGGGGCACGGCCCGCCCCCAGCCGGACGCCGAGCAGCGTGTCCTTGGCCTCCTCCGGCAGGTCGTCGGCCGGTGCCCAGTCGATGGAACCGACGGCCCGGCCGCCCGGGAAGTCGAGCCGCCCCGACGCAGTCTGCACCGTGTCGCCCGACGGCGAGTTGAAGGTCACGGTCTGGGTGAAGCTCGCGGTACGCGCGGCCTGGGTCGTCAGCAGCGCCTGGCGGGGCTGCTGCTCGACCGGCACGTCGAAGACCGGGTGGGCGGGCTTGTCGTCCGCCGAGCCGCCGGTGCAGGCGGTCAGCAGCAGGGTGGCCGAGGCGGTGACGGCACACAGCGGGAGGAGGTGGCTTCTGATCACCTCGGTTCGACCGCGCAAGCGCATGATCGGTTGCCCTGCTCCGGATAACGGAACGGTCACCCATCATGAACTGGGCGGCGCAGCAGCCACGTGGTGCACCGCTGATAGCCACGGCGTCTTCGGTGAGCGTTTCTCCGGCCGCCGATCGGAAGTTGCCGGCAGGCGGCAGGCGGGGACGAGCCCGAGGTGACCCTGAGAGGCACCGGCCGGCACCTGGAAGTCCCGGTCACAGCACGAGCGAGGCGGGGCGCACGCAAGCCCCCCCAGCACATCCGATCGGGTTAAAAAACAGGTTAAACAACAGGGTTACAACTGGTAGTGTCCGGGGAGGAGGTGGGCCGTCATGGCATCCGAGGAAGAGCTGTTCTCGAACATCGACGCACTGTTGGAGGAGGAGCCGCAGCTCCCGCCCCCGGCGGAGCGCGCCCGTCTGCGTGAGGCCGCCGGGATCACTCAGGCCCGCCTCGCGACCGCGCTGAAAACCACGACGCAGTCGGTCAAGAACTACGAGAACGGCAGGAGCGAGCCGAAGTCGCCGCGCCTGGAGGCGTATCAGCGGCTGCTGAACGGCTGGGCGGCGAGGTACCCCGCGCACACCGCTCTCCCCGCCACACCCGCCCCGGTCGCCGCGCCGCGACCGCAGGTCACGGGGACGCTCACCGGCCCGCCCGAGGTGCCCGAGGCGAAGACCACCGCACCGGTGGAGACGGCCGCCGCCCCTGCCACCGCTCCGGAGCGCCCCTCCCGCCCGGTGGCGTCGTCGCGCCGCCCTGCCGCGACCAGGACGGCGAAGCCCGTGCTGGACCCCCGCTTCCCGCACGGCCCGCTCGCCGTGCTGGATGGTGACGGCCAGGCGTACGGCGTCGACGGCATCGTGCTGGACTGCGCCGCGACCACGGTCCCGGAGCTGGTGGACTGGACCCTCAAGGAGTCCGGGCTCGGTGCACCGAAGCTGCACCGAGCCGGGAAGGACTCCGATCCGCTGATCGTCCTCACCGCGTCGGCCGCCGTGAAGCTCGGGTTGCCGGAGCGCCTGGAGGACCGCCGTGGTCTGCGTCTGGACGAGGGCCACCCGGTTGTCAAGCAGGTCACCAAGGCCAAGTGGCAGCTCACGAAGCGGGGGTTCGGCCCGTGGGCCAGGATCTACCGCAGGGCCACCGGGAGCCAACGGCAGTGCGTGCAGCTCGCGGTCCTGCCCTGGGACGCCCTCGACGAGCGGTCCTGGCCCGGGGTCACAGACATGGAGCCGGCCGACATCGCCCGCGTCCTCGGCATCTACGCCCAGCGGGTCACCACCCCGCGCGGCAGCACGGCCGTCTCGGGCCTGGAGCTGATGACCGCGCTGCGCCCGCCCACCCGCCCGGTGCGTGACGAGGCGACCGGGAACTGGGTCTCCGGCCACAACCCGGGGTCGCTGGGTGCGGAGCAGATGGACCCGGCGCCGCCGGAGGCCAGGCCCGAACACCCCGCCGCGCGGGGGTGGAAGGGCGGCTTCCTGCACGAGGAGGCGTACCAGTGGGTGCGCGACGTGCCGCTGCTGTCCGATGAGGAGTGCCTGCTGCCGTACGCGGTCGGCCTCGACCTGAACACCGCGTTCCTCGCGGCCGCGGCGAGGCTGACGGTGGGGCTCTCCGCGCCCGACCACTTCCACGCCCCGACGTTCAACCCGAAGATCCCCGGCTCCTGGCTGGTCGACCTCTCCCATGTGGAGCTGGACCCGCGCCTGCCCAACCCCTTCACCCCGGAAGGCACCCGTCCGACCGGCCCGGCCTGGTACCAGACGCATACCGTCGCCTACGCCCAGGAGCTCGGCCACAACGTCCATCCGATCGAGGCGTACCTGCGCAGGGAGACCGGCGCGTACCTGGACCCGTGGCACGACCGGCTCAAGAACGCGTACGTCGACACCCTCGCCGACCTCGGCGTCACCAAGGAGCTGACCGACACCGAGTTCCTCGCGGCGATGGAACAGCACAAGGCCGTCGACCCGGCCCTCACCGCCGTGCTGGCCGCGATCAAGGGCACGGTGAAGGGCGGGATCGGCAAGCTCTTCGAGAGCCCGCAGGGCAAGGGCTACAAGGACGGCGACCCGTGGCCGGCGATGCAGCGGCCGACCTGGCGCCCGGACATCCGCGCCGCCGTGATCAGCAAGGCGCGGGTCAACATGCACCGCAAGCTGCTCAACATGGCGAAGATGACGGGCCTGTTCCCGCTCGCCGTGCTGTCCGACTGTGTCGTCTACCCCTCGCCCGGCCCGAGTCCGCTGGACTTCCTGCCGTACGCCGCGTCCGGCAAGCCGCAGCCGGGCGGTTTCCGCCTGGGGCCGACTCCGGGCCTGGCGAAACTGGAGGGCGTCCAGGAGATGGCGTGGGCGGTCGACCTGATGGAGAAGGGCTTCAACCCGGCCCGCCACATCAAGGGCAACGGCCACGACGCCGTCTTCGACGAGGGTGAGTAGGCCGTGACCACCGACACCACCGAAGGGCGCTGACCACCGTGAAAGAGATCGAAGACGCCATCGAGCGGGCCGACCGGGAGGCGTTCACCCGGGAGCCGCCCAAGACCCTTCAGGGGCGCATCAACTACCTGCTGAAGCAGTTGGGCAGCGCGAAGGCCGTCGCGGCGGAGCTCGGCATCACGGCCGACTCCGTCAACCGCTACCGGCGCGGCGCGAGGAAGAACCCACCCAAGGACATCGCCTCGAAGATCGACAACGCCGTCCGCTCCCGCTGGCAGCCCCTGGTCCGCAAGCGCCGGCGCAAGCAGGCCGCCGCCACCGGCATCACCGTGGAGACCCGCGCCCGGTTCGGCTACACCGCGCCGGTCGGCACGACCGACGACGGACGCTTCCGTCGCCTCACCGTCCGCCTCCCCGCACCGTACGCGCAGCGCCTGTTCGACGCCCGCGACGCCGGAGCAGGCGACCGGGTGATGCGTGGGATCATCGCCGAAGGGTTCAAGGACGTCTATTTCCAGGATGGCGGAGTGCGCGCCGTGGGACTCTCGGACGTCGAGATCAACGACATCGACTACCTGGACCTGGACTACTGAGATCTGGGCACGATACGGCCTGAGAGACGCCGAGGTGAGCCGAAGCACGATGCTTGTCACATAGGCGGGCTTGCTGTCACCGTAGGCTTCGACCAGGTAGCGGTTGCGGTAGACGAATCAGTGGTCGGTCGTCACCGTATCCGGGATGAAGAACGGCAGGCCGGCCAACGGGTGCCCGGCGCCACTCCAACTGCTCGCCCCAGTCCGCCCCGGCGGGAGCTGCCGAAGGTCACAGCGCCGGATACCCCTAGCCGGACACGGGTGTCAACTGCTCATCCGCCCACTCGGCGAAGGTGGTGAGCGGGATGCCCAACTCCTGGGCGAATGCGGGTCGGGCGGGCTGGAGGACCACGTTGTTCCACTCGTGTCCGGCTCCCCACCTCGGCATGCCCGCGTCGAGGGCCTCTTCCATGTTCATGGAGGGCGCGGTCACGGGCACGCCCCAGGCCGCGGACAAGGTCTGCGCAATCTGCTCCATCGTGCACAGGTCGCCGGCCAGTTCCAGTTCCACCTGGTGGAACCGGTCGGGGTCCCGGAGGGCGTGCGCCGCGGCCATGCCGATGTCCTGCACGGCCACCAGGGCCAGTTCGGTGTCCGGCTTCAGTACCGTCAGCAGTCCGCCGCGGGGCCCATTGGGCGCCAGCAGGGGTAGGTTCTCCATGAAGAAGGCAGGCTTGATCACCGTCCAGCGGGCAAACCCCGCACCACGCACCGCCTCCATGATCGCCTGCTTGGTGTGGAAGTAGTCCGCCATCGCCGCCCAGCGGCCCTCGGCCCAGCCGTCGACCCGGGTGTGTTCACCGACTCCACTGGTCGAGGACTGTACGAACTGCCGTACTCCTCCGGCCATTGCCGCGTCCACCAGGTTGGTGGCCTGGGCGAGTTCGCTCGCGAAGTCCACGCTGGTCTCGGTCATGGGCGGCATCTGCACCGAGAACACCGCGCGGACCCCCTCGACCGCCGGGCCGAGGGAGGCCCGGTCGGAAAGATCCGCCCGCACCAGTTCGGCGCCCAGCGCCTCGATCGCCTGGGCGGGTTCCGACGACGGATCGCGTACGAGCGCGCGTACGGGCACCTCGGCGGCCAGAAGTGCGCGAGCCGTGGCCCCACCTTGCTGGCCGGTGGCGCCGGTGACCAGGACGATATCGCTGCTGCTGGGCATGGTTACTGCTCCTCACGGATCGGAGAGGCAAAACGGCGGGGCCCGCCGCTTTGCCTGCCGCTAAGATATGGCGGGGGCCGCCGTTTAGCAATGAGGAGATCATGACCGGTCAGCGCTCGGACGCCCGACGCAACTATCAGCGCATCCTCGCCGTCGCCGAAGCCGAGGTCGCCGCGCACGGCGCCGAGGCATCCCAGGAGCAGATCGCCCGCACCGCAGGCGTCGGTTCGGCGACCGTGCGCCGTCACTTCCCCACCCGCCGTGCTCTTCTCGAAGCCGTCTTCCAGGAACGCATCGAGGGCCTGTGCGAGCGCGCCCACCGGCTGAGTGCGACCAAGGACGCCCGCACCGCACTCCTGGAGTGGCTCCACTCCTTCGTCCTCTACGCCGTCTCAGCCCGCGGATTCGCCCATATCCTCAGCTACGAGCCCCCCACCGAAGAGCCCTCCCCGAACAGCTGTGGCAGCAGAATCGAAGCGGCCGGAACTCCCCTGCTCCAGCGGGCCATTCGCGACAAGGCGGTTGCACCGCACGTCACCTTTCACGACCTGCTGACCCTCTCCGTCGGCATCGCCCTGGCCACAGAGCACCACAAGGACCCCGATATCCAGGCCGGCCGCCTCTTCCACCTCGCTGTGGAAGGGCTCAGTCCTGAGCAGAGCACAGCCGGGGCGCCCGGGAACTCCGGCTCTTCGGCCCTGGTGACAGAAAGTCTGCCGAATGAGCGCGTGTGACAAGTGGGATGCCTCATCGGTGACGACCAAGCTGCCTCGGCCGGCCCTCTCCGCCGGCTCATCCGGCGTCGCCGGTGACAACTCCTGAGCTTCGGCTTACGAGGTGTGACTGAGCGTGCTATCTGGCCCCTGAGCGTGATAGTCGACCTCTTGAGCGGGGCAGATGGCCTGCGGGGTAGCGGACGGCGCGCTGGCAGTTTCCGTGCGACCTTGCCCCGCTCCTTGACCGGCTGGAAAGCCGATCACCCTCACTCACTGCTACGTCAGGCCGCTGGGTATGCACGGATATCGTTCGCCAGTACGTATGTGAACAGCGCGAGTTCGAGGGTGAGGACCTGATGGTGCGAAAGAACGGACGAAGACTGGTGTCGGCGGTGGCGCTCCTGTCGGCGACAGGACTGACCGCAGGGTGCGGGGACAGTGCCGAGCCCGTCGAAGCCGGGAGCAGGCCGGGGCCGGCGACGAGCACGGCAGCCGGTAAGGCTGCGGAGCACTCCGAACCGCTGACCGCTGCCAAGCTGAAGGCCGCGCTGCTCACCGCGGACCAGGCCGTCGGTTTCGAGATCACGGGGAGCAGTTCTCGGGACGGGGCTGAACCGGACTCCTCCCTCGACGTCAAGGAGACCGTCTCCCCGGAGGTCTGCCAGCATGTGAGGGAGGCTGCCAGGGGTGATGGTGAGGAGGCTGCCGCAGCCTCGTCGATCATGTATCGGGCCGGGACCCCCATGGCTCCCATGAGCACCAACCTGATGAGCTATCCGGAAGGGGCTGCACGGGCCCGCATGAAGCAGTTGCGCGAGGCCGTCGGGGCATGCAGCCGGTTCAGCTTCAGCAACACGATCGGAAAGGCATCCGTCACGACCGAGACGCTGGACGTCCCGGCCCTCGGGGAGAACGCACTGCGCTACCGGACCCTGTCCCGGTTGGACAACGGAGGCTTCAACTGGACCCTGGTGACCGCCGTACGGGTCGGAGGCGTCATCGCGACGGTGCACGTCCTGGACACCACCGGGCCGATCTCACCCGAAAAGCTCGCCACGTTCAAGCCGGATCCGGGCCCCGACGAGGCGGTCATCGCCACTCTCATCGAGAACGTCACCACAGCCCGGAGCACCTGAACTCGACCACGGCCCGCCGCACGCCTCGGCTCGTTGAACGCATCGACGTTCTCGCGATCCGGCTATAGCTACCCTCGAGCACGCCTTCTCGCCCGTAAAACACCTTCGCCTCGGCGGGCTGGGAACTCTGACCAGCACGCCACCGTCCATGCCCGAAGCTGTGTCCCGCGTGTGCACGTGGTTGGCCGGACAGGCCAACTACGCCGCTCAGTCACACGAGGTGAGCCGAAGCACAGTAGTAGTGATGGCGGAACATTCCGTGACGCCGATGCGGCGGGCCGCCGACGAACGTGTGAGCTGGCAGCACAACCTCAGCCCAGCCCTCGCCCGGTGACGGTCTACTCGAAGGGAACTGTGAGCCCTGTGCGCGAGCTTGCCGGCTTCGCGGCCTGCCCGCGCGTTCGCCTGGCGGTCCGGTCAGCAGCATCGCCCAGGCCGCTGACGCGTGGCATGTTTCGCTCGCATTCCGTTCCACCCCGACTACGTCGGACAGGCGCGCGCGGAGTCCTTGCGGGCCGCGACGATGGCCGCAGGCGCGGCCACGAAGGCGAGGGCGCCGCACAGGACGGCGAGGATCGGGTAGCTGGCCAAGGCGACGACGATGCCGGAGGCCAGGCCGCCGGCGACGCCCGCGACGGCGATGGCGACGTCGACCAGTCCTTGGACCTTGGCGCGGGTGGCCAGGGGTGTGCTGTTGGTGACGATGGCGGCGCCGGTGACCAGGCCGAAGTTCCAGCCGACGCCGAGCAGGACGAGGGCGAGGGTGATCAGGGTGATGGAGTGGCCGGGTGCGAGGGCGGCGGCTACTCCGGCGGCGAGCAGTGTGCCGGCAGTCACCAACCTCATGACGGTGGCGCCGAATCGGTCGACGAGGCGGCCGGCCAGTGGGGACGGCAGGTACATGGAACCGGTGTGCAGGGCGATGACCAGGCCGGATGCGGCGGTGCCGAAACCGTGGGCGTGCATGTGGATGGGGGTCATGGTCATCACGGCGACCATGAAGAGCTGGCCAAGGACGAGGACCACGACGCCGACGAGCAGGCCGGGGCCGGGCCGGGCGGGGGAATCCGATGATGCGCTCTCGTCCGAGGCCACGGGCAGGGTGCGGGCGAGCACCAGCGGGTCTGGGCGCGGCCACAGGAGGAGGGTGAGTGCGGCCAGGGTGAACGCGACCGTGGAGAGGAGGAACAGGCCGGTCAGTTCGGGCAGGTGAAGCGCGGTCGCAAGGTGCCCGGCGGGGGTGGCGAGCAGTGGTCCGGCGATGCCGCCGGCGGTGGTGGCGACGATGACGGTGGAGGTCGCGCGGGCGCGCTGACGGGGTGCGGCGAGGTCGGCTCCCGCGTAGCGGGCCTGGAGGTTGGACGTGGTGCCGGCACCGTAGAGGAACGGCGAGTGGTGCCAGGCACTCGAGGGCGGCGGCACTGGCCAGGAGCGCCGCCGCCCAGCGCGGCGGTCAGGCAGAGCCGCGGCGTCCAGGCTTACTGGGCACGGCAGGTCCTGAGGTAGCTGAGGAACGATGCCTGCAACCCGGTCACGTGCGTTTCGTGCATGAGTGCGCTGGTGACGGATCCGCTGCGTGAGGTGAGGCGGTGAAGGAACGTGGCCGCGTTCTTCGCGAGATTCTGGTAGACCGCCATGTCTCCGAGGATCTCTCGGTCGTTGAAGGTCACGTGAAGCTTGGTAGCAGGCAGGGTGTCACCCATTGCTTGAAGACGAGCGAAGACCTGGCTGTCCGTATGGACAATGCCGGGGCTGCCCGCGCCGATGCTCTCGAAGAAGGTGCTATTGGTGAGCCAGGCGTAGAGACTGAAGAGTCCGCCGTAGGAATAGCCGAAGAGGCCGTGACCGCTCGGGGCTGTGCCGTAGTCGCGTTCGATCCGCGGGTGCAGTTCGTCGGTAAGGAAGTTCAGGAACATATCCCCGCGGCTGTCGCTCAATTCAGCGAGGTAGGCGTCGGCTTGCTCGCGAGTCATCGTGCCCGCTTCGACCCCCATCTCCACCGCATCGATGTACTCCTTCGCGATGGGTTCGCCGGGGGGCACGAGGTCGCGGTTGCGCAACCGCTCCCAGTGCTCCGCTTCCTCGCCCGCGTAACCCACGCTGACTTGGACGTAGGGCTGAATCGCCTGCATGGGGTCCAGTTGCGTGACGATGAGTGGGGCGGTCATGCCCACGGCCCAGTTGCCGTCGAGCACGTACACGACAGGCGCTTGCGCCGCGGCAGGGTCGTAGCGCGGTGGCGTGGTGACCCATACGCCGTAGTCGTGCCCACCGCTGGAGCGCATCTCGAAGTAGTCGGTGTGGGCGAGGCAGCCCTGCCACATGGTGCTCATCTGAGGTCCTTCACGATTCGGCCGGCCTGGATTACGAGGACGGCGTTGGTGGGGTCGGAGAACAGTTCTGGGTCTTCGAGCGGGTTGCCGTTCCAAAGAACGAGGTCTGCCTGCGCGCCGGGAGTGATGACACCCACCTGGCCGGACAGGCCGAGGATCTCGGCGTTGGTCCGGGTCGCAGCCACGAGCGCTTCCATCGGCGTCTCGAGGGCTGCGCGCAGGCTGAGTTCTTTGCCGCGACGGTCCTGGGCCGGACCGATGAGATCGGAACCCAGCCCGATCCGTACTCCTGCCTGCTTGGCGACAGCGAGCGCCGTCGTCATCTGCTCGCCTGCGCCCTTGGCCCGGTCGCGGGTCGACTCGGCGAGACCGGCTCCGGCAGTGTCGTGCAGCAGTTGCTCGACGACAGCGAACGTGGGCACGAGGGCGACCTCGCGAGCGGCCATCAGGGTAGCTGTGGATTCGTCGAGGCCAGTGCCGTGCTCGACACAGCGCACCCCGGCCTCGACCGCATTTCGTATGCCCTCGTTGTTGTGGGCGTGCACTGTCACATAGGTGTTCCGTGCCGCAGCTTCTTGAACTGCGACAGCGATCTCTTCGACGGTGAACTGGGTGTCGGTCAGCCGATCATGCGCGCCCACCACTCCGCCGGTCACGCAGAGCTTCAGGAAGGAGGCTCCGCGACGGAAGGCTTCGCGGACGTTGTGCCGCAGCTCGTCCGCGTTGCCCGCCATCATGGAGAGGGCGCACAGGCCCGCGATGTGGTGGCTGCTCCACAGCTCGGTGGGTTCCCATTCGGCTCCGTAGTAGCCGTGCCCGCCGATCTGGCACTGAACAGGTCCGCACGACAGGACGCGCGGCCCTCTGACCTTGCCCTTCGCGATCGCGGTGACGACACCGCCGTCGATCCCGCCGGTGTCGCGAACGGTGGTGAAGCCGGCGTCGAGCGTCGCGCCGGCCGTGGCGAAGATGTCCGCCGCGATTTCGGCGGCGCTTATCTGAAACGAGAAGTGCGGCTGGATCGGGCTCGACAGGCCAAGGTGGACGTGAGCGTCGATCAGGCCGGGCGTCATCGTCAACCCCTCGGCGTCGAGACGCTCGCCGTGCGCGCTGGAGGCACCGAGTTGGGTGATGCGGCCGTTCTCGACAGTGATGTCGAGGTTGCTGGGATCGCGCCCCGATCCGTCGATGACCGCCGCGCCGACTACATGAACAGGTCCCATAGTCGATCCTCCGCCGTTGCGAGATGGCTGCGACCATGTGCGAAGCAACATGGAACCGCCAAACTTCTTTTCCAATGGATAAACTGTGGGAGTGATCCTGTCAACCTCGGAACGCAAGGGCAGCGCGCGCGAGCGACTCCTGGCACGTCTTCTCGACGCCTTCGGCGAGGCCCTTCCCCCGCCGGAGATGTCGCTCCGTGAGATCGCCGCCCGGATCGAGACCAGCCACGCCCTGTTGCGATACCACTTCGGGTCACTCTCGGGCGTCTTGGCCGCCATGCTCAAGGCGCAGCGATCCCGTGACAACGAGGCGCTTCTGGAGGCCGCCCAGCAGGGCACCTTCGACGATTTCGTCGGGGCGATCTGGCGTACTTACACCCGGCCAGAGCAGCTGTCGCGTGCCCGTGGCTTCTTCTACGTCGTCGGACTGGCCGCGTACGACCCCGAGGACTTCCGTGAGTTCGTGGGGTCGATCGGCGACCTGACCGTGACGCTGTCCTCACTCGCGGAACGCGAAGGGCTCGACTCGAAGGAAGCGCGAGATGTGGCCACCGTCACCGTTGCCGCGATTCGCGGCCTCCTCCTGCAGGAAGTCCTGACTCCCGGAACCCGCTCGGAGGACGCGCTCGCCTTGATCCTGCGCATGAGAGAGGACCGGTCCGTTCCACGATCACGTCCGGAGCGTTAAGTGAGCGTTTGGTTCTCCGATGTCTGTTTCATTTGGCCTAGGTGTCACGCCAGTTGGGGGTGGTCTCGTGGGTGAGGCGGCGGGTCATGAGATTGATCGCGGACAGCTGGATCACTGCGGCTGATCGGTGGGGGTTTCGTAGTCGCGGGCCAGGCGGCGGTGGTACATGAGCCAGCCGAGGGTGCGTTCGATGCCCCATCGGCGTGGCTGGACGTGGAAGAAGCTCGGCAGCGCCTCGCACGCACAACTCAGCGACCTTCCGCGTTGTCACCCTGTTGGGCGGTACGCAATGCCCGACAAGATCCGCGCCAACACGCTACCTGGAGCAGTAGCCGCGGGCGGAGGCATGTCGGGAGTCCGCGAGCCGGTGTTATCCGCCGCAGGGCGGGTCGTAGGCCAGGTCCGGTGACACGTACTTCTTCCACAGGGCAGGACTCATGGCCTCACGCGTCGACGCGCACAAGATCGCACGGGCGCGGGCGGAGTCGGTCTGCCAGAGTCGTACGGTGCCATCCTCGCCACCGGTGATCAGCAAGCCTCCGTGCGGACTGAACTTCAGTGCCGCGACCGAGTTGATGTGGCCCGTGACCGGGAGCCCATAGGCGGCCGCGTGGGCGGGGTCGGAAATGTCCCACAGGCGGATCTGCCCGAGGGCGTTGCTCCCCGCGAGCAGCTTGCCATCCGGAGCGAAGCCGACGCCGGTCACGATGCCGCCGCTGAGCAGCGGTTTCCCGATGGCTTTCGGGGACATCGGTCGGGATACGTCCCACAGCTTGATTTTGCTGTCTCCGCTGCCCGTCGCGATCAACCGCGAGTTCGGGCCGGCGGCCAGGGACCAGACCACTTGGGCACTGGCCACCCGCTCAGCCAAGTAGGGAACGGTTCCGTCAGCGGTCCGCCACGCACGGACGGAGCCGTTGATGTCCCCGCTGTAGATGTACCCGCCGCGGGGCACGGCGGCCAAACCCCTGACCGGCCACCGCTGTCCACTCAGTTCGCCACCAAGTGCTGCGGGGCGCAGTGGGTCCGACACATCCCAGGCGCGCAGCCCGCCCACATAACCGCCCTGCAAGTTCATCGAGGCCGCGACGAGCGTGTGCCCACCGGCGTCGAAGGCGAGGGCTGAGACCGGCTTCGTCTGCTCAGGAAGCGGCCCACCGGTCTCCACCGGACGGGCCGGCGCAGAGACGTCCCACAGTCGCACGTCACCGCCGCTGTCTCCGGTGGCCAGGACAGTCGTCCCGGACTTCCCAGGTCTGATAGCCAGCGCGTCCACCCTCGTACGGAATGGCGGAAGCGCGCCGAGCCAGGTGAGTCGGCTCGGGTCGGAGACGTCCCAGAGAGTTACTCGGAGGCCGGAGGCCACCGCGAGAAGCCGTCCGTCACCGGTCTGCGCCAGCGCGCCGACCCCCTGACCGCCATCGGTGACGGCCAGTGTCGGAGGCAGCCGCCATAGCAGCACCTTGCCGTCCCCGCCGGCGCTGGCGAGGGTTCGCCCGGTGGTGTCGAAAGCCAGACGGCTGACGACGGTGGTGTGTCCGCGCAGCAGGGGGGCGATCGCCCTTGTCTGCGCCGCGGCACCGACGTTCCAGAGGGTGATGCTCCCCGAGTTGTCGCCAGTGGCGAGCACCTGCCCGTCCGGACTGAAGGTGACCACGTCGACGGTGGTGCTATGGAACAGAGTGGTGGTCATCTTCGGCCGCTGTCGGTCCGATACATCCCAGACGAGCACCTTGCCATCGCCCCCAGCTGTGGCCATCACCTGCCCAACGGGGCTGAACGCCACCTGGTGGATCACGCCCTTGTGACCGCCCAACTCGCTCCCCAGCGCTTCGGGGAGGGACGGACGCGATACGTCCCACAACCGCAACAGCAATCTACGGTCGGTGCCCGGGCCTGTGCCGCCGCTGACACTGAGGGTGGCGCCGTCCGGGCTGAAAGCGACAGAGGTAATGCTCTGCCGCTGGACGGATACCACGGTGCTCAGCCGTTGCGGACGCCTCGGGTTGGAGACGTCCCAAAGCTGCACATCGCCGGTCGACGTGCCGTTCGTCTCGAGTCTGGTGCCGAGAGCCAGCACCCGGTTGTCGGGGCTGAGCTCCAGGCTCACCACCTGGCCCTCCGACACCGCCACCGGATCCGACAGCGCCACCGGGTGACTGGCGTCGGAGACATCCAGGATCCGTATGCTGCCGTCCGAGCCGCCTTGGACCAGCAGGTCGCCCCGCGCGTTGTATTCGACCGGTCCCACGTTGACCCCCTCCCCGGCGCTGAGTGCGGAGGTTACCGGGGCCGGGTGGACCGGGTCCGAGGCGTCCCAGAACCGCACCTTGCCGCCGGCAGTGGCCAGTCGGCCGTCCGGGCCGAACGCCACTGAGGGAAAGGCGCCGAACTGCCCTGGCAGCGGCGTGGACAGCACGGAAGCCGTCGCCGTCATCAGCCGCGTGCGCAGTCCGGCCGTCGGCCGCATCCGGTATGCGACGAGGTCGAGCTGCGCGGCGAGCGCACCGTTGGTTTCGCGTTGACGATCCGCCTCGGCGCTGACCCGGTCGAAGATGGCGTTGTCGCGCTGTTCCAGAGCATTGCCCTTCTGGACGAAGCCAAAGATCGCAAGCCCCGAGGCAAGCAGCGCCAGCACGACGACGACCGTCACCGCGCCGCGCCGGATTTGTCGGACCCTGCGCTGGTGGCGCCGGGAAGCGGTGAGGAACCCTGTGACCAGTGGGGTGAGGTCCTCGGGGCTCGCGCCCGACGCCCAGGCGCGGGCCACCTCCAGCTTGGCCCCCTTGTACAGCACCGTCGCGTCGTTCCGTCCGCCATGTTTCCAGGCGACGGCTGCCTCTTCCAGCTCCTGCCGGACCGGTACACCGCTCCTGCCCGACCCTATCCACTCCTGGCGCAGCCGTGGCCAGGCCCACAGCAGTGCCTCGTGCGTGACCTCGACGGTGACGACGCCGTCCTCCCGCTCCGCGCTCTGGGTGAGCAGGCGGGCGCGGGTGAACCGTTCGGCGACATCCGGGACCGCCTCCGGGTCAGCGGCGGCCAGCAGCAGATCGACGCGAGTACGACGGCGGCGAGTGACTTCCCCGTTCTCGCCGATCCTGATGAGGCCGAGGAACATGAGCCGCGTCGCCTGCTGGGCGGACGGACTCAGCTTTCCGAACTCTTCCTCGGCGGTGGCCGCCACTGCGCCGTCGATGCCTCCCGTGTCTCGGTAGCTGTCCACGGTCAGCATGTTGTCCCTGCGCTCCAGCCAGGTGGCCCGCAGCGCGTGTCCGAGCAGCGGAAGCCGCCCGGCCTCGTACGCGCCCTCCTCCGGTCCGGCCGCGCCGCGCAGGTCACGCAGAATGACGTCCACCAGCCCCGGCGCAAGCGACAGACCGCCCCGCGCGGCTGGTTTGATCACTGCCTTGCGCACCTCGTCGTCACTCATCGAGCCGACGATGACCTGGCGGTTCATCAGGGCGTCCCGCAGGTGGGGGAACGCGGTGCAAGAGCTGTAGAAGTCTGAGCGCAGACCGTACACGGCCAGGATGACGGGCTCATCCGTACCGGTCAGGCCGACGAGCACGTCAACGAAACTGCTGCGTACGGACTCGTCCTGGCAGAGGGTGAACAGCTCCTCCAGCTGGTCCACGACGAGTACCACCCGCCCCTCCGGCGGAAGTTCGAGCCGCTCACGTATCAGAGTGCTCAGGCTGCCGGGACCGGCTTCCATTGCGTCTGCGACACGCGCTTCTTCAGATCCGGTGAGTCTGCTCAGGCCGGAGACGAGCGCCGCGAGCGGATCAGCGGTGGGGGTCACCAGCAGTTGTGGCCAGCGCCTGGATCCGGGCAGCTGGCCCTTGGCCAGCTCGGGAAGCAGCCCGGCACGTAGCAGCGAAGACTTACCTGCACCGGAGGGAGCGACGACGACCAGCGGGCTGTGATCGGTCAGACAGAGTTCGAGCTGGTTCATGATCCTGCTGACGAGGACTTCCCGGCCGAAGAACCACTCCGCTTCGTCCCTGCCGAACGCGCGCAGTCCGGGGTACGGACACTCCTCGACCGTCGAGGGGGTGGTGGTCCGTACGGACTCCTCGCTGCCTGAGTGATGGTGCTCGTGGACGCCGCCGTGGACGACGACCATGCCCCCCGCCGACTGATATACGGTGCCACGCTGAGTGGCCCAGGCATGCAGCTCGACGTCCCCGGCCGTCTCCCCGCGATCCCGGCGGGACGTCACGGAAGCCTGATGTTCGTCATATCGCGACCTGACTGGTACACCTGTGCGTCGCCGCTGGCTTGCGCCCGCATCTCCAGACTCCGTGGGGCTTCCCACCCCTGCTTGCTGTCTTCACCCGCTTCGGCGGTGAGTTCGGCGACAATCTCGGCAAGCGCCTGTGCCGCCGTCTCGTCAGTGGCGAGCAGCTGACGGAACCGCAACCGCCAAGCGGCGGCGAGGTCGAGCGCGTCTTCCTCGTGGGCCGGGCTGAGGAGCAGTTCGCGGGCGTCTCCCAGCTGCTCTTCCACGGCGGCCACCTGCTCCGGGCGGTGCCATAGCTGTCCGACCAGCGTCCGCGCCCGCTCCCAGGCATCGGTAGCGAGCGAGTTCATCACCGTGGTTGCAGCTGCCGTCGCCAAGGCCGTCAGTTGCTCGTCCATACGCACCCCCGCGTCCAATTACCGTGTTCTATAAGCAAGTTGATGCTACCGACAGTGTTGATGCAAGTTTCAGGAGTGACCAGAATTCGATCGTCGCGGACCGAGGCTCCGCCAAGCTCGTTGCCACGGGGTCAGTGGGACTGGTGTGATGCGCCGGTGAAGTCCTCACGCCGGCGGGCGGGGTGATCGTCAGCACGAGATCGTCTGGCGCGGGCTGGGCGAACTCGAGGCGGAGGCACCCGAGGGCACGTCCACGAACACGACCGCTCCCCGTACGACCAGCGGCCGAAGCCGGTCCTCGCGCGCGGCATCTGAATCTCCTTCGGCCCGGACTCTTTATCAGACCGGGTCATGATCCATATCGGAATGGATGATCACCGAACAAACGGTGGGACGAACGGGGAACGTCGCGCGCAGGCGAGTCACCGATCAAGGAGCGCGCGGTGCCCACCAACTTTTTGAGCGAGGACCGACGCAGGCGCTTCGGCCGGTTCGCAGAAGACCCGGAAGAGGGACAGCTCGTCGGTTCCTTCCTGCTCGACCAGCCCGGCCGAGGCCCGTGCGCGCACGAACCCCGCCAGGACATCGGTCTCGAACTCGGCGAGCTCCTCCTCGCTCACCGGCGCCCGGTACTCGCGCGGATCACGCACCACGGCCAGAGCCAAACCCACGCCTCCACGACTTCACTCGGACTGAAGGAATCCCGACAGGGATGAGGCTTGCGCACTGCGGACGAGGTCGGGGCAGAACGGCCTGCGGTCACCCGGACGAGGTAACGAGCCCAGGTCCAGGCACTCTCAGTGGTGCCGGACAGCAGGAGATGAACGCGGAACTCGGGGACTATCGCTCAAAGGGGCTGAGACCACGTCGGGAACCCGGTGAACAGGTATCTTCTGGCCATGCACACCGTCGCCGTCCTCGCTCTGGACCGGGTGATCCCGTTCGACCTGTCCACCCCGATCGAGGTCTTCACCCGCACCCGTCTCCCGGACGGCCGCCCCGGCTACCAGATCCGCGTGTGCGCGGAGAAGCCGGAAATCGACGCGGGTGTCTTCACCCTGCGCGCGCCCTGGGGGCTGGACGGGCTCAGGGGCACGGACACGGTCATCGTGCCCGGTACCGACGACCCTGCGGCCCCGCTCGCCCCCGCCGTCCGCGACGCGCTCCGAGCAGCGGCCGAGCACGGCACGCGCATCGCCTCCATCTGTTCGGGCACCTTCCCTCTGGCCGCCACCGGGCTCCTCGACGGCCTGCGTGCCACCACCCACTGGATCGCGGCCGACCTCCTGGCCACCGCCCACCCGGACATCACGGTCGACCCGGACGTCCTGTACGTCGACAACGGCCAGATCCTCACCTCCGCCGGCGCGGCCGCCGGCCTCGACCTCTGCCTGCACATGATCCGCCGCGACTACGGCTCGGCCGTCGCCGCCGACGCAGCCCGGCTGTCTGTCATGCCCCTGGAACGTGAGGGCGGACAAGCGCAGTTCATCGTCCACGATTACGCGCCCACCCCGCAGGGCTCGGCCCTCGAACCCCTGCTCACCTGGTTGCAGGACAACCTGGGCTCCGACCTCACCCTCGCCGCCATCGCCGCCCGCGCCGGAACCAGCACCCGGACCCTGATACGCCGCTTCCGTGAACAGACCGGAACCACCCCGCTCCAGTGGCTCCACCGCGCCCGCATCCGCCAGGCTCAGCACCTCCTGGAGACCACACACCACTCCGTCGAACGCATCGGCGCTCAGGTCGGGTTCGGCTCACCCACCGCCTTCCGCGACCGCTTCAAGCGCACCACCGTCGTCAGCCCTCACACCTACCGCCGCGCCTTCAGCTGACCCCCGCTCTTCACACGGGGCCTCACCGGGCGCCGGACGTCAACGCGCCCGCCCTCGTCGGGGAGGACGTCAGGCGGGCGCGGACAGAGAGGCCAGGTGCGCACGGCCCACCTTAGGCAAGGGGCGGCACCACGTCCCGTGCGCCGTGCCGAACTTCGAGATCAGCTGCAGCGATGTTCCACCTCAAGCTGCCTCTCCCCCGTCACGGTCGTCCCGCTGTCGCCGACGGCATACACCGCGACGATGGCGGCACGCGCATGCCCCGGCAAGCGATCCGTGCGGTGTGTGCCGGTGGATCGGCCGCGTACGTCGGCAGGGTCAGTGCCGGCGCCCAACGGCTGACGCGAGCATGCGGGCCAGATCGTCGGGTCCGGTGCCGGCAGCGTCCAGGACGACGGCGAGCGGCCGGTGGCCGTCCGCCGCGGCGAGGCGGGCGATCGCACAGGCGGCGATACCGTCACCGGAGAACCCGGCGAGGGCCAGTCCGCCGCCGGACCGGATGCGAGAGCCGAGCGCGTCGTACACGGCGTGTGCGGCGGCATCGGCCTGGGCGCCGCCCACCGGGACGGGGCCGAGCAGCAGAAGTTCCTCAGGACCACCGTAGGCGCGGGCGAGTTGGTCGTAGAAGGCCCGGGAGGTGCCCGGCGCCTGCAGCAGGCCGACGGTTCCGGAGACCGCGTGGGCCCGGTGCCGCAGCACGGCCGGTGTGACACCGGTGTCCTCGGGTTCGGCCTGCACCGGACCTACGGCCGCTCGGGCACCCATACCGGACTGCGGGGCCAGGGCCTCACCGACGGTGGTGTGCTGCCCGGAACCGTTCGGGAGTTCACGCAGCAGCAGCGCGGCATAGGCGAGGAGTTCGGTGATCTCGGAGAGCCGGACCTGGTCGTAGGAGGCGGTGAGGACCAAGCGGCCGCCCCCGTCGTGGTGGGCGATCAGCGTGACCGGGAAAGCGGTGCGGGCACCGAGGGTCTGCGGCGGCTCCACCTCGATGCCGGACGCGGCAAGCTCGGCCTCCAGGTCGGTCAGGACACGCGACGTCGCCTCGAAGGTGAGCAGGGTGTCGGCCGGCGGGCGCGGGCGGCGGGTCCAGGCCTGGATCTGGCCCGCGGGCACCCATTCGTATGCGGCCTGGTTCAGGCAGCGGTCCCGCAGGTCGGCGATCAGCTGGGGCACCGTGGCGTCCGGGTCGACGAGCACGAACTGCGGCAGCGGCCCTGCCAGGGCGCCGGGGGTGCGCTCCACCCCTTCGAAGAGGATGCTCCGGCCGGCAGCGGTGGTGGCGAAGCGCACGCGGTGACAGTCCCTCGGCCCGGCTGGCGCGGTACAGGAGCAGTGCCCACACGGCTTGCAGGGCAGTGGACTCGCTACCACCCCAGGCAGCGGCCCAGTTGGCTAGCCTTCCGGTCTCCTCCTCGGTCAGGCGAAGCCTCGACCGGCCCTCGGCGCGGCCGCCGGTGTCGGTGAAGAGCGGCGGTACGGGTACGAAGTATCCGGTGTCGGCGCTGGTGAAGTAGTCCTCGGCGGCCTCCGTGTCCTGAGCGGCGAGCCAGAACACGTAGTCGGTCATGTCGGGTCGGCGCTCGCCGCCGGGCAGTGGGGCGGTGCGGAGGCGGGGTCCCCCGGCCCGCCTCCGAGGAGGGCATCTCCGGCTCGGCCTGGTCGTCGAAGGCGGTGCGCAGCACGGACTCGTGCGCGAACACCGAGCACCAGGCGGCCGTGAACCGCGCCACGTCGAGAGGTCCGTGCCAGTCCCAGGCCGCTTGCTCGACCTGGCGGTCCGGATCGGGGTGGGCGTCGGCGTCCGCCAGCAGTTCGCGCTGCAGAGGCGTCGCGGCCAGGCGGCGGGTCATGAAGGAACCGCGGGCGCCGTGGGTGAGCAGGTCGGCAAGGGCCCTGAGAGGGAACGCGGTGTGCTCACCATCCGCCCCGTCCGTGAGGCGCAGGGTGTGCTGACCGGGCCCCCGGCTCTCGAGGTCGAACGTCCAGGTGGGCGCGTCGGGATGTCGGGTGGCGATGGTGTCGAGCGCGGCCTCGATACGGATGGTCTCGATCGGCCCGTGCAGCTCCAGTACGGGCAGCGCGTTGCCGCCGAGCTCCATGACGACGTGATCGGCTCGCCCTGCGGCAGACGCGCGAAGCGGCTAGTGGCCATCGGCAGTCCGGGGGTGCGCCGGCGAAGCCCCCTCCCCCTCCTGTGAGGGACGCCGAGGATCCCGGGAAACACCAGGGAATCCGGATCCGGTTCGGACGGTCTTCAAGTGAAATCCAGCATCCTTCGAATACTCCTCGAGCACTCCCGTCGATTGTGGGTGCCATGGGGCCACGACACCCCGCGGCCCGACGACCCGGAGGCGATGAGCGGTGATGGACCTTCCGTACCCGGATCCTCCGGTGGGCGGCCTGCTGCGGCAGGCCGCCGTGGGAACGACGGGCTCCCCCTGTGCCCCTCACTCCGCCACGGCCGGGTCCCGACGCGGCCCTCCCAGCTACCCGTTGAAGCAGCCGACGACCGTCTGACGCCGACGGCGAGCCGATCCGTTCCGACTGCCCAAGGAGTCTGTGATGTCTGGTGAGCGTGTGCACCGTATGCGGCACTCGGTCGAGGTGGCGGCGCCGGCCGGAGTGGTCTACGCCCTGCTCGCGGACGCCGTGCGCAGGCCGCTCTACTGTCCGCCCGTCCTGCACGTCGAGCGCCTCGACTTCGACGGGACCCGGGAGCACTCGCGCGTGTGGGAGAGCGCGGGCGGTCACATCAGGCCCTCGCTCTCGACGCGGGTGCCCCACCTGCACGAGCGGCGTGTCGAGTTCGTGCAGCTGAGGCACGAGGCGCCGGTCGAGTCGATAGGCGGGGAGTGGACCGTCGTGGAAGGCGCGGGCGGGCGCAGTGTGGTGACGCTACGGCACGAGTACACCGTCGCGGGCGACCACGGTGACGACGTGGCCTGGGTCGGCCTCGTCACCGGCGACAACGCCCGGGCGGAGCTGGAGAGTCTGCGCCGTATCGCCGAGCGCCGGGACGGGCTGGACGACCTGGTGCTGTCCTTCGAGGACTCGGTGCGGGTGAACGGGCCGGGAGAGCTGGTCTACGACTTCCTGTACCGGGCGGCCGACTGGCCCGGCCTCGTACCGCACGTGCAGCGCTGCTTCAGTCGCTTCCCGTCCTCGAAGCCTCTGAACAGCAGGTTTCCCTGAGACTGGTGAAGCGACCGAGGATGCATCGGGCGCTCCGCTTCAGTCTCCGCCCGGGGTGCCACCCTCGAGTGGATCTTGAGCGCTCCTGGAGTACTGCCGGAGCCCGGGTCGCTTCGGTCGCTCCCGCGACGACCTCGGTTGCGAGTCACTTGAGTCACTGGCACGTCCGAGGCTCGTGCACGCACGGAACCAGGGCCGCCTCCGCCTCCCCATGGAGATCCCGGCGATGCTGAGCTCTGGTGAGGTCCCCCGAAACGCGGCGCACGCCCTCCGGCGTCGAACGCGAAGGGCCGGGCCGGGCCTGCCAGGTCCCACGAAGCCACTCCCCCGGCGAGTTCGGCGTTTCTGCTCGTCGGAACCGCCGGCAGCCGCCCACCCATCGTTCTCAGGTTGACACCTCAACTTCGGCCACGCTGAACCACCCGGGCCGCACCTCGACCAGCAGGGGTTGCAGCGACTCCACTGCAGACCGCAGTTCCTGATTCGTGGGCCCAAAAAGCTCCGGCAGACTCCGCCCGTAACAGCGCAGCCGCCAAAGGTCGAAGATCTCCCTCCCGTCGGCCGCGAAGTCCACATCGGTTTCAGAGCCGTGGCTGCTGATGAAGCGGCAGCCAGCTCCGTTGCCTTGGAGGATGGCGCGGTGGTAGCGCGGCGGGGCGCGGGGCATGTCCCACTCCCCCAGCTCCAGGTCCGAGGGCTGGGGTGCGCTGGGGTCGGGGTCGGGCACAGCGTCCAGCGGGCGCTCTATGGGTTCGAGGTCGGACCGGGCCCACCAGACGATCCTGCCGGCAGGACTCTCGACTTTCGAGGCAAAAGCAGCCTTGCGCACAAAAGCGACCCACAGAACAGTCCCGCAGGCGCCCGATCTCCAGACTCCCGGTGTCCCGGTCCCCTGACCCACGTGAGAGGCCGTCAGATCGGCGTACAGGGATTTTCGGCGGCTGTGATCATGCCTCGACACCTAGAACTGGGCTGTGCCAAGAGGTCGTGACTGAGCGGGACGTAGGAAAGCCAGCCGCGATCTCGTCGAGTGGGTGCCCGCGAAACATCAGGGTGGATCGTGACCTGATGAGCTTTTACATCTACACCGCAAGGTGTCTGGGCCCGATCTTCCGCAACGGCGTCAGCAGAAGTTCAGCTCCTGCGGTCCCCTTGTGCGGGTATTCCCGCAGCACTCCGGCGCGCTTCTTCGGGGTGGGGTACGTGGCGCCCAGCGGCGTCAGTCTGCTGTCCTGATGTGGAGCTGCGATGGTGACTGGACCTCGACCAAGGATTCCCGACCTATCACGGCGTGATAGGTCGGGAGCAGTTGGAGAGCGTGCGTCGTGGGTGCTGCCCCATGCTGCCCCCATGCGCAGCAACTGCTTCAGCGATGCGGCCTCACCCGGTCAGGTGCTCGGCCTTGCCCCGAGGGCCGCTCACCGCTATCGGCCCGGAACAGTCGGCAAGGTCGCGACGTAGGCGAGGGCACCCTCATCCCGGCCGGCCTCCCCCAGCAGCCACAGCCGTCGCTTCGAGGTGGTAGCCGAGCGAAGGGCGTCCCACCTCGATGGCATCGTCGCATCGGCCCTGGCGTCAGCAGCTCGGGCCGCCCGACTGCGACGCCGCCCCGCATCCGCCGCCTGCCTGGGGGCGCCGCACCCCCAGCACAGCAGGAAAACCCAGATGCCCCGGCCCGGCACTCGTCCCTACGCTTCCCGGCATGGACAGCACCGGGGCCGAGCGCCTCCTGAACGTCGTGGATGTCGAAGCCACTTGCTGGGCCGGCGACGAACCGCCGGGCGCGGTCAGCGAGATCATCGAGATCGGGCTGACGGTCGTCGACCTGGCCACTGCGGAGCGCCTCGCCCGGCATCGGATCCTTGTGCGTCCCGCCCGGTCCACGGTCAGCCAGTTCTGCACGGAGTTGACCGGCCTCACGCAGCGCGAGGTGGACGGAGGGGTCAGCTTCGCCGAGGCGTGTCGGCTGCTGGCGGCCGAACATCACGCCGGGTTCCGCCCGTGGGCCAGTTGGGGCGACTACGACCGCAACCAGTTCACCCGGCAGTGCCAGGCCACCGGGACGCCCTATCCCTTCGGCCAGCACCACACCAACGTCAAGGCGACCTTCACCGAGGCATACGGCCTACGCAAACGCCCTGGTATGGCGCGGGCCCTGGAGATCGCCGGGCGGCGGCCCGAAGGCCGTCACCACCGCGGCGAGGACGACGCCTGGAACATCGCCGCCCTCGTTCTCCACCTGTCCGAGCGGGGTGTCTGGCCGGATCTGCGCTGACCGCGCTTGACAACCCTCTGCACGCGGAGGCCGGACAGCAGATTGGGGCCGGGCGCATCAAGACGGATCACCAGGATTATCTCTCAGTCCACGGCATATTCCGCAGAGCCAGATGCACCGAGACAGGACACGGATAATCGGCGGAGCCGAGGAACCATTCGCAGGATGACCTCTTGGCCGGACCGCCTCCCACGCGGCCTCGGTCCGGCCACAGTGCAGCAGGATCTCGGCTGTTGGCCAGCTGCCGGGCCTGCTGCCTTGGCCAGCTGCTTTGGCCTGCTGGACGAACGGCTCCATCACGCGGCGAGCCCGCTCAAAACCTCCAGATGCCCCTGCTCCAACAGGAGCTTCACCAGCCTCAGGGGTGTCCCACCAAGAAACTTCGCCTGCCACTCAAGATCGTCAATGTGCACCCCCGGAGCACAGAGGCGTCCGCTCACAGCTACGGCTTGGGACAGTTCCGCCCATGGACTCTGCCGACCTATCACGGCGTGATAGGTGGGGATCAGCTGGAGACCTATCACGCCGTGATAGGTCGGCATCACTCTGGTTGTACCGACTTACCTGCGTGTCATGTGGTCTCGGCAATTGAACTCGGCGAGATCGACCTGCTGGGACGGCCTGTAGACGGCCATTCCGATCCAGCCTGTGCGGGAGCAGACCTGATCGTGGCGGGAGGCACAAGTCCAGATGCTGTGGTCCGTGCACGTGTTGTCGTGATCGATGCGAGTGCTCGTGAGCAAAGCTCAGGTGATGCGCTCGCTGTTGTCGAAGAGCGCGGAAACGACCGTGTCCCTGATCAGATTGTCGGCGGCGGCTGAATCCTGACCCAGTTCGGGCGGTTGAACTTTGACCCACCGGGTCTGTTGCTGGTGTTCAGTCGGTGTCGTGTGTGGCGGTGGGGACGCGTCCGAGTTGGCGTCCGCGCATGCGGTAGGAGTCGCCTTTGAGGGAGTGGACCTCGGCGTGGTGGACGAGGCGGTCGATCATGGCGGCTGCCACGGTCTCGTCGCCGAAGACCTCTCCCCAGCGTCCGAAGGGTTTGTTGCTCGTGACGATCACGCTCGCTCGTTCGTATCTGTCCGAGATCAGCTGGAAGAACAGGTTGGCGGCCTCGGCTTCGAAGGGGATAGCCGACCTCGTCGATCACGATCAGCGGATAGCGGCTGAGCTTGGTGAGCTCGGCCTGAAGGTGTCCGGCGTGATGGGCGGCAGCCAGGCGGTCGACCCATTCGGCAGCGGTAGCGAACGCGACGCGGTGGCCGGCCTGGCAGGCACGGACCGCCAGTCCGATCGCCAGGTGCGTCTTCCCGGTGCCCGGCGGGCCCAGAAAAACGGTGTTCTGCTTCGCGGCGATGAAGTCCAACGTGCCCAGATGCGCGAGCTGTTGGCGAGTCATGCCGCGCAGATGGGTGACGTCGAGTTCCTCGATCGTTTTCATCGCGGGGAAGCGGGCGGACCGGATGCGGGCCTCGCCGCCGTGGGACTCGCGTGCGGAAACCTCCCGCTGGAGGCAGGCGACCAGGAACTCGGTATGCGTCCAGGTCTCCTTCAACGCGCGCTCGGCCAGTCGCTCGGCGGCATCCAGCAGCGCAGGGGCCTTCATCGCCCGGGTCAGGAAGGACAGGTCGGCGGCGGTCTGACGGCCGGTTTGGGGCTTGCCGGGGCTGGCCTTGGTGGCGGTGGGTGACATCAGGAGACCTCCGGCTCGTCGTGTCCGCCGCCGCCCTCGATGAGGGTGAACATGCGGTCGTAGGAGTCGAGCTGTCGCTGTTCGACCTCGACGAGGTCAGCTGCGGTGGCGGCGCCTGCCTGGCGGGCGGCCAGGGCCCGGGAGGCTTGGTGGTGGCGGTAGTCGCCTCGCAGGAGGGCTGCGGCGCGGGCATGGACGGGGTCGGTGATCGTCTGCTGTTTGGCCCAGCAGCGCGGGTGGCGGGCGACTTCTGCTCCGCCGGGGGTGAGGGTGACGATGACCTCGTCGGTGTCGGTGCGGACCTGGACTTTCTTGCCGATGGCCAGGGGGTGCACGGAGTGGTCGCAGGTATCGACGCGGATGTAGTGGTCGCGGCTGATGCGGGTGGCGAAGCGCCACCAGCGCGGCGGATCGACGGGCGGCAGGGCGAGCATCTGGGACCGGTCGGCCTCCCACCGGTCGATCGGACGGGCACCCAGGGTGCGGTGCTGACGCCGGTTGGCGATGTTCAGCCAGGCGGTCAGCTGGGTGTTGAAGTCGTCCGGTCCGGTGAAGGTGCGGCCGGGCAGGAATGACGTTTCCAGATAGCCGTTGTGCCTCTCCACCAGCCCTTTCGCCTCGGGGTCACGAGGCCGGCAGAGATAGATTCTGGTGGCGAGAAGGCCCGCGAACGCGGCGAAGTCGGTGGTCACCTTGCCGCGGCCGATGCCGGCCTCGTTGTCCCAGACCAGCATCCGTGGGACCGCGTTCCAGCAGGTCAGCAGCTTCCAGTGTCCGTCGATCAGGTCTCCGGTGGTGCGGGTGGGCAGCATCCGTGCGGCACTGACCCGCGAGTAGCCCGAGACCATCACGAGGACCGGCGGGTGTCCGCTCTGTCCGTAGCCCAGCGGGGTGTCGACCGGCGGGAACCACAAGTCGCACTGGGCCAGCTCGCCGGGCTGATACGTCGTGCGCGAGACCGGATCGACGGGCAGATAAGCCGGACGCAACTCGCGGACCCGGTCCTTGAGGACCGTCATGCCCTTCTCCCAGCCGATCCGCTCGGCGATCACGGTCGTCGGCATGCTCGGAGTCTGCTTCAGCAATTCCCGAATCTGCGGCTCGACCGCGTCCACCGCCGAGCCCCTGACCGCCCGGGAGTACACCGGCGGCCGGTCAGTGGCCAGCGCCCGCTTCACAGTGTTCTTCGAAATACCCAGCTGCCGGGCGATCGCCCTGATCGGCACCTGCTCGGCCCGGTGCAGCCTGCGGATCTCTGCCCAGTCCTCCACGGAAATCACCCTCTTCTCCTGACCTTCGATCAAGATCAGGATGGTCGGAAGACCACGAGGTGGGTCAGTTTTGATCCGCCGTCAGAGGGTCACGATTCACCCGTCGCCGACACAGATGAGACAGGCTGCCGATGACTTCGTCGGTCCACCGAAACGCACGAACCTGCTCAGCCGTCCCGAAGTTGGCCGGCCGCATCCCTTCAAGTGGCCACCCACGCAGCTCACCAGGGGCTGCCATGGACTCCAGTCAGAGAGCTTCCGCGTCTACCAGTCCCCTACTCCGCCTGCCCCTCGCACATCGACCGTAGGTAACTTCACTTCCCGGACCGAAGGGTCAGGAAGAGCGAGACGTACAGCAGATAGTCGAGGCTGACTGACACGCTCGCCGGATGGTTCAGAACGACTGGGATCGGCGCACCATCGACGAGACAGGTCACGAGGGGGGTGGGTTATCACGGCGTGATAACCCACCCCCCAGCAAAAAAAGATACGTAGCTAACGCGTGGCGCATCCAGTTGGCCTATCGCGTTAGTAGAGTGACGGGCTATGACGACACCTGAATCCAGGGGCGACCGAGAGAAGGTCGTCTCCAAACTGCCCTCCTGGCTCCGCCAGGAACTGAAGATCCGCGCCGTCCAGCACGGCATCGACATGCAGGAAGCCGTCGAAGTCGGCATCACGGCGTGGCGCGGACTCGGATCCAACCTCAGCTCCATCGACACAAGCCGCGCGGAATCCTTCGCGACCTTTCTGCCCGCCGAACTGTGGACAGGCTTCCGAGCCGACTGCAAGCTCCGGGGCGTATCCCTCATCCAGGGCCTCGCGCAGTCCGTGCAGGTATGGCTCGACAACCATCCGGCGCCGGCCGTGAAACGACCGGAGATCGTCCGACGCTTCATCGTGTGCAACCAGAAGGGCGGAGTGGGCAAGACCGCGATCACTGCTGGCACAGGAGAGGCCCTCGCGGAGGCCTCCACAACACTCGTGCCAGTACGCGTCTCCAAGCACTTCGCGGCCCTACTCCGCGACGACGAGAACAGTACGCAGGACCCGCTTCTCCTCGAGGACCTGCCCGGGCTCGGCCAGCGAGTCCTCCTCGTCGACTTCGACCCGCAAGGTCACCTCACCCGGCAACTGGGGCAAGAGCCCCTCCCCATGGGAGGTGACTCACTCACCAACCACATGGCCGGCGAGGGCAAGGGAGATCTCCACGACCTCATCGTCCCCATCGACGAGGACCGCTTCGGTGACCGTCTTCATCTCCTGCCCGCGTGCACCGACGCCTTCCTCCTCGACGTCCGGCTGGCCTCCGTACGCGCACGCGAGGCTTCCCTGGAACGCGCCCTGTCCCCCATCGAGGCCGACTACGACGTCATCCTCGTCGACTGCCCGCCCAGCCTCGGCCTGAGCATGGACGCCGCCACCTACTACGGACGCCGCCGCCCCCAGGAATCCCCCGGCAACTCAGGCGCCCTCATCGTGGTCCAGGCCGAAGACAGCAGCGCCGACGCCTACGGGCTCCTGACGTCCCAAATCGAGGACATGCGCGCCGACCTCGCACTCGACGTCGACTACCTCGGCCTCGTCGTCAACCACTACGACGCCCGCCGCGGCTACATCGCCACCTCATCCCTGCAGTCCTGGATGGACATAAAGGATCCCCGCGTCGTCGGCGTCATCGGAGACCTCAAAGAACAGAAGGAGGCCGTCCGCGCCAAGCGACCCCTCCTCGCCTACGCGCCCCGCTGCGACCAGTCCGTCGCGCTACGCGCCCTCGCCCGGGAGATCAGCAAGTGAGCAAGGCCAAGAACCTCGGCGCCGGAGCGTCCTTCGCGCAAGCCCGCCCCATCAGCGCCCGCCGCGCCGCCATCGGCGCAGCCACTGGAGCACCCACTGACGGAGTTCCCGATCCCACCGAACTCCCCCTCGGCGTCAT
Source organism: Streptomyces sp. NPDC005794 (assembly GCF_042871445.1). Classification (NCBI taxonomy): domain Bacteria; kingdom Bacillati; phylum Actinomycetota; class Actinomycetes; order Kitasatosporales; family Streptomycetaceae; genus Streptomyces; species Streptomyces sp. NPDC005794. The sequence continues at coordinate 62,258 of NZ_JBIAIN010000020.1, read as the reverse complement.
CAGCCAGAACCCTGACAACCCGCGCGAGGAACTCCGCGACCTTGACGGACTGGCCGACAGCATCCGTGAGATCGGACTCATCAACGCCATCACGATCGCCAGCGTCGAGGCCTATCTCGCCGAACGCCCGGACCGGGCAGAGGACCTCGACGAAGGCGCTCGGTTCATCGTCATCGACGGCCACCGCCGACTTGAGGCCGCCCGGCTCGCCGGCGCTCCCAAGATCCGGGTCAGCGTCGACAACGCCCTCGTCTCCACCGACGAGTCCCTCCTCGAAGCAGCTTTCGTCGCCAACGTCCACCGCGACGACATGAACCCGCTCGAGCAGGCCCAAGCACTGCGTAAGCTCGTTGAGTTCTACGGCTCGCAGAACAAGGCAGCCAAGAGGCTGGGCATCGGGCAGTCAACGATCTCGTCGAAGCTGTCGATCCTCGACCTCGACCCGGAGCTTCAAGCGGACCTTGTCGCCGGACGCCGCAAGATCGAGCACGTGCGCAACCTGTCCAAGCTGCCCCCGCCGGAACAGCGGCAGAAGGCCGACGCACGAGCGGCCGCTTCCACTGAGCAGAAGCCACCGGCCGCCCCTGCCGGGGGAGTGGGCCAGAGCATCGACCCACCGCAAGCTGGAACACCGGCTGCCGCACAGAACACGCCGCGGGAACAGCCGGACCTATCACGCCGTGATAACCCCGCCCGTCCAAAAGCGGAGAGCACCCCTGAGGAGTTGCCTACACAGCGAACAGAGACAGGCGGTCAGCAAGCGGATGTAGCAGAGCTTGCACCGGGGGAGTCGGGCTTCGTTCCACTCGGCCGCGTCACCAAGATGCCGTGGCACGACGGTGACTCCGTTGCGGAACTCGTGCTGCAGAAGATGGACTCAGAGCAGCAACAGGTCCTCCTCTCGCGGCTTCTCGCTGTACACAGCGAGGTGGCTAGCAGCTGAGCATCACTTCGGGTGGCGCGGTCAGGACACGTCGAGAGGAACTCCGCCTGCCCTGCACAATCCGATACGGGGCACCGCCAGGTCCCCCTCAGGACGCACGACAACCATCAGCTGGCCCCGCGTACCCGCGACGTGGCCGCGGGGCCAGTACGAACGCTGTCCTGTCAGAAGCATTCGCTGACCGTACGATGAGCAAGCTGAGGACGCCTCTGCAGGTAGCCGAGACCACGTGGGGCTTGCGCGATCGGACCGTGCACGAGGTCCTCGCCCTCAGCGCCGCAACGAAGACTGCGGCGTCGAGGTGCCGGAGGCAGGTTCGGCAACTATGACCGCCGTCGGCCAGTGGCAGGCCGGAAACCCGGACATCGTGATCGTCAGCGCCGCCGGCTACGACGTCACCCGCCTGGCCTGGGTCCTGCGCGACTCTGCCGGTCGAGCTGATGGGCCGGGTCCGCTCCGACCGCGTGATGCGGCTGCCGAAGCCACCGCGGATGCATGGCGTCAACGGCCGGCCGCCCAAGCACGGCCCGGAATTCCGGTTCACCAATCCGGAGTCCTGGCCCGAGCCCTCGATCACTACCGTCACGACCAGCTGCGGCAAGGCCGAAACCCAGGCGTGGGACCGGGTCCGCCCGAGGCCCACCCGCCGCTCTTCATGGCTCGACCACGACGGTGAACTTCCCTTGGTCGAGGGCACGTTGATCCGGCTGAAGGTCGAGCACCTGTCGAAGGACGGCAACACCCCACCGGTGTGGTCATAGTCGTCGAAGACCGGTGCCACTGCGGAAGACCTAGACCGCTCCTGGCAGCATTTCTCCGCCGCTTCGACCTGGAGCAGGCCTTCCGCTTCGCGAAACAAACCCTCGGCTGGACACCCCGAAATTCCGTACTGAGGCACGCCGTCCTGCATACGGATGCGAAGAGATGTCAGCTCTTGGCGATCGGGGTCGGGTGGCGGCCTGGCATCGGCCCGGCCTCACGCAGGATTGCGGTGAGGCAAGGTCGGGGTGCCTTGGCGGGTGTCAGTTGTCGAGCCCTGCGTCGCGTGCGAGGAGTGCGGCCTGGACGCGGTTGGTGACGTCGAGGGCAGCGAGGATGCGGCTGACGTGGGTTTTGACGGTGCTGTCGCGCATGTTGAGCTGGGCGGCGATGTCGGCGTTGGTGTCGCCTCGGGCGAGCAGGGCGAGGACGTCTCGTTCGCGGGGGGTGAGTTTGTCGAGGCCGGCGCGGGCCGCGGTTGCCTGGGGGTGGTTGGTGGCGTGGTAGCGGTCGATGAGGCGGCGGCCTGCGGTGGGGTGGAGCATCGCCGAACCCGCCGCGACCAGGTGGACGGCGCGCAGGATCTCGTCGGGGTCGGTGTCCTTGAGAAGGAATCCGTCGGCCCCGACGGCCAGGGCGTTGTAGACGTACTCGTCGAGGTCGAATGTGGTGAGGGTGATGATCTTCGGCGGGTGGGGGAGTTCCTTGAGTCGGGTGGTCGCGGTGATGCCGTCCATGCGGGGCATACGGACATCCACGAGAGCGACATCGACGCGGTGCGCGGTGGCCTGTTCGACGGCCTGGAGTCCGTCCACGGCCTGGGCGACCACGTCGATGCCTGGATCGCTTCCGAGGAGGTCGGCCAGGCCGAGGCGGACCAGGGCGTCGTCGTCGACGATCATTGCGCGGATCATGCCGGGGTGCCGTTCTCTGTGTGGTTGACGGGCTGAGGGATGAGGGCGGACAGGCGCCAGGTACCTGCGCCCGCGGGGCCGGCGTTGAGGTGTCCGCCGAGGGCGGTGACGCGTTCCCGGAGACCGACGAGTCCATAACCGGATTCCACTGCGCTGGTTTTCCCGGTGGTTCCAGGGGTGTTGCTGACTTCGACCCATGTGGCGGGCGGCTGGTAGTCGATGCGGATGCTGACGTGGGCGCCGTCAGCGTGTTTACGGACGTTGGTCAGTGCTTCCTGGACGATGCGGTACACGGCCAGGCGGTGTGTGGTGGGGGCCTGTTCCGGGTCGCCCTCGGTCGCCGTCCCGATGTGTTGGCCGGCCCTGCGTGCTTCATCGACGAGCTCTTCCACATCCCGCAGGACCGGGCGGAGCGGGGCGTCGGTCTGGGTGGGGTCGGGCTCGTGCAGGGCCCCCAGAACGTCGCGCAGGTCGCCCAGGGCCTGGGTGGAGGCGGTGCGTAGCAGGGCCAGTCGTTCGGTGACGGTTTCGGGCAGGTTGTCGTTCCGGGTGAGCACTCCGGTGTGCAGGGCGATCATGCTGAGGCGGTGGGCGAGGACATCGTGCATTTCCGCGGCGATGCGGGATCGTTCAGCGACGCGTGCGGCCTCCTCGCGCAGGTGCGCTTCGACACGCAGGTGTTCCACGTCGGCGGCGAGAGCACGCAGGAGACGACGGCGGTTGCCGAACCACAGCCCGAGCACGAGGGCGAAGACCCACACGATGATCGCGGTGAGGTAGGACTCGTCGGCCCACAGACGGGTCGGTGAGTAGCCCAGGAAATTGGCGGCCAGGACTGCGGCGATGCAGCCTGCAGCGGTGCGTAGTCGGCGGGTGGCGGCCAGGTCGAACAGGACGACGGCCAGCAGTGGCATCGTGAGCGAGCCCCACCAGGCGGTGGCGGCGGTGACCAGGACAGGGGCGGTGGGCCACCGCAGACGCGGCACCAGCAGCGCCACCCCTCAGACCGCCACTGAGAGAATGATCGCGGCGCGCGTCAAGCCTCCACGGGCCGTCACGGCGTCCACGGCGGCGGTCAGTATGAAGAACGCGACGAGGGCTGTGCGTCCGGCGACGGCTGCCCACTTCGACACCTTTTCTGTGCTCACGTCTGTCAGGCTAGGCCGGGCGACGGGGCGATTCGTCAGCCGGTCGGCCGTGCCGGTCTCCTACTTTCGTAGGAGGAGCGCGACGCACAACGGCCGATCCGTGGCTCGGCGGGGATTTCTAGCGTCGGTCCCATGGATGACTGGACCACGTCCCACGACCGTGTGATCACGCAGCGTCGAGCCGAAGGCTGGATGTTCCTGATCGAGGCGGTCCGCGATCTGCGGACCACCGGAGCGATAGCCCCCAGCGGCAAGGCCCTGGCGCATGCCCTGACGGAGCCCGTCAGGGCCCAGTCACCCCACCCGCTGGCTGTCCTGGAAGCCGGGGCGGGCACCGGTTCCATCACGCGGGCGCTGATTCCGCAGCTGTCCCAGGGCAGCCGCCTGGACGTCGTGGAGGCCAACCCGCGGTTCGCCGCCCGCCTGAGCAAGCTCGTCACCACACACCCGAGCCCGGCGGCCCGGTCCGGACAGGCAACACCGCCATGGAGGCCGGGCCGTCCTCCTCGCCCGCTTCCTGCCGGTCGTACGAACCCTCGCCCCCCCCACTTCGCGGGGGCCACCCGCCTGCCCTACCGCCATATCGCCCCCTACAGCATCACCGCCGCATGCCTCTGGGCCACAGCCGAGATCAGCGCCGGATACGCCGCCGCAGCCTCCCTGCAGCGCGTGCTCACCCTCGGCGCACCCGTCCTGGCCGGGATCGCCGTGATCACCCTCGCATCCGTCATGCTGTGGCGCCGGCACTTCTCCTCGGACGCACAACCAGCTCTCCCGACACGCCCCGACACCACCGGCCCGGACACGGACCAGCACCAGGGGAGCCGCGTCAAGGTCGTTCCCAGACCACGCCCTTCGGGGGAGTGACGGCGGCCCAGGTGATCAACGCTTCGCAGTGCTGGATCAGCCGTTCGTAGTCTCCGGCGTGTCTGCGGGCGTGCATGATCCGAGCCAGTGACCGTTCGACTACCCAGCGGCGGGGCAGGATCACGAAGCCGGTGATGTTCTTCGGTCGGCTGACGGTCTCGGCAACCTTGACGGACTGGGAGTCGATCACGGTGGCGACGGCTCCAGGCGACCGGCCCGTCTCGCAGCGGCTCCGCTTGCGGAGCCTCGACAACGTGAGGCATCCGCACCCGCCCGTTCCTGCAGACGAACCGGCGGGCCCACAGCCGGAGTACGACGCTGCGCCCCGCACTCGGAACATCAACGGCAACCACAGGCCCCTGCCGTTAACCCAGGCAGACCGCGCTCCTCCCCCCGTGCACCGCGGTGCACCACACATCAACATGCACCGTCGCAATGTTCACTGCCCGTTTTGAGGCAACTTCCCAAGGCCTGTGCGGTGAGGTCAGCCGTCACTCACCGCACACGGCTCACTCGACCTGAGCCAGCACCGCAACTCATGTACACGGCCACCCCGTTCAAGGCGGGGGTCGAAGCCGTACGTCGATCTCTTCAGGTCTGACTCCTCGCGCCGGAGCCGTCAGTACCACGTTCGGCGCGGACCATCCGCGCCGAACAACGCGTGAAGACCCGCGCGCCGCCTCGCTGGACGAGCCGTACAAGCCGTCCTACGCCCGGGCTTGCCCGTCACTGACTGGCTCGCGGCAGGGGCCTGAGCGCCCGTCCTGGCCCCTGCCGCACCCACCAGGCGGGGGGAGGCCCCCAGCGCGCCCAGCAGCGCGACACACGGCTTCTCGTCAACGTCACCGAGAAGTTCCAGGAGTACCTCGGGCTGTTCCTACGAACTCCTGCCTGGAGCACGCGGGCCAGGACCCGCCCCTGCGGCCTCGGCTGGACGCTGCCCTCGCCGCGGCGCGCGACACCAACGGCTCAGACCAGCCTGGACAAAGAACAGTTCCACGCATGCGGTCGCAGAATCAGCGGCGGCTGGGGACTGCGTCCAGGAGTCCTGGAGCGGGCCGGACCCGTTCAGTCCCTGCTTTCAGTCCCTCTGTTCAGTCCCTCTAGAAAAGCCCAGGTCACAGGCCTGTTCACTCCACAGATCAGGGACCGAAGGGACTGAAGGGACTGAACTTCCCAGTTCCTTTTATCACGTGTGCGTGTGTATGCGTACGCGCGACTCTCAAGTACTACTACTCATGAGCGGCTCATAACTAGAACTTTCAGTCCCTTCAGTCCCTCCAAGCAGGCCAATATGGCCTGTGACCTGCGGTTTTAAGCGAGGGACTGAAAGGGGACCGAACAGCAACGAGTCCTTCGGTCCCTCGACGGACGATGTGGGTGCGACCGCCGACACGCCCGGCCTGGAAAAAGGCGCACTCCGGACGCGGCCTTCTTCGGTACCCCAACTCCCCAGGAGCGCAAGGGACCGAAGGGACTCAAGGTTCGAAACGACTACACGAAGGGCCAGAACGCTGATGTAGGCTCTGGACTTATTGGAAAACTCAGTCCCTTCGGTCCCTCGTTTGCCAGTAGCGAGCCTGTGACCTGCTCTTTTAGGGATAGGGATTGAGGAGATTGTTGGCCCCCCTCAAGGACGATCAGCGTGCCGCGTCAGAGCGAGACCAGTGTTCCCCTCCCCGTGGGATACGCCAGTCCCTACGCTGTCGCACGCTGGTGTGCCGGGAACGGCTGGCCCGTGCACCCCCTCGCCGCCGGCCGCAAGACCCCAGCCGCCAACTGCCAGTCCTGCCGGAAAGCGGCACACCGGCCCCAGGAGTGCCCATGCCACTCCGTCGGCAAGTGGTGTCACGGTTTCCACGCAGCAACGACCAAGCCAGAACTCCTGCACGCCTGGTGGGGGAGCGACCCACACCTTGGTGTCGGAGTTTCCTGTGGACCTGCGCGTCTCGTTGTCCTCGACATCGATGCGCACAGTGCGGAAGTCCCCGACCGGGACAGGCTCCTGCCTGGCATCCCCATTCACGAGAGCGTCAACCTGAACGGGCTGGCCTCAGGTTTCGACACGCTCGCTCTTCTTGCCGCGCTCCGCGGCAAGAAGAGCCCGGCGGACGACGACTCCACCCTCCGGGTCCGCACACCATCCGGAGGGCTCCACGTCTGGTACCAGGCCCCCGACCACGGGCCCCAGTACCGTTCCTCCGTAGGTTCCAGCCCGAAAGTCTCCCTTGCCTGGCAAGTCGACATCCGAGCCGCAGGTGGGTACATCGTCACCCCCACGACCCGGACAGACGCCGGCACCTACCAGGCGCTCGGTACGGCCCGCATGGCAGCTCCCCTCCCCAGCTGGCTCGCCACCGAACTGCAACGCACAGGCCACCCCGTCAACAACGAACCCACGCCCTCCCTTCCTCCGCGAACACGCCCCTCCGTTCCGGACAGGCAGAAGGCACACCGACTCCTCGAACCGCTCCTGGCCCAAGTCGAAGCCTGCGCAGCAGCATCCGAGGGAACGGCCTTCACCGAGAAGCTGAATCGTGCTGCCTACACTGCCGGAGGTCTGGTAGCCGGCGGCCACCTCGGCCACGACCAAGCTCAGGACCTGCTCACTGCGGCCGCCGATGCCGCACGCCCCCACCGTCACCGTCACAGCAGCGCCGTCATTTCCTCTGCCCTGTCCGCCGGCGCAACCCGGCCGCTCCATCTCAAAGGACGCCCATGAGCAGCGCTGACAGCCCACGCTTCGACGCCACGGCTGCGGCCCAGCAGATGCTCGAGCTCGAAGTGCAGGCAACGCAGCCCACTCTCCCCGCCCAGCAGAACACCACGAGCGTCACCGTGCACGAGCCGGCAGCCTCGCAGGGCAGGCTTCCGGCGATGCTCACCGACCGCGGCAACGCCAAGCTGTTCGCCGTCATGTTCGGCGACCAGTTCCGGCATGTAGAAGGCCTCGGCTGGTACCACTGGGACCAGTACCGGTGGAAGCGCACCGGCGGAGAGAAGGCCGCGGTCTGGGCTGCCGGTGACCTGGCCGAGCAAATGCCCGCCACTGATCCCACGGGCACCTTCAACGACCGGGAGATCGTGTCGCACCGGCGCCGGTCCATGTCGACCCCCGGCATCAAGGCGTTGCTCACTCAGGCAAAGGCATCTCCGGCTCTCGCCCTGGACCCCGACGTCCTGGACGGCGACCCCTACGCCCTCTGCACCCCGGCCGGAGTGGTCAACCTCCACAGCGGCGAGCTCCACAAGCCCGATCCCGTAGCCGACATGCACTCCAGGGCCACCAGCGTCGCCCCCGAGGAGATGCCCACCCCCCGCTGGCACCGCTTCCTCCATGACACCTTCGGCGAGGACGCCAAGGGCCAGGAAACCATCCACTTCCTCCACCTGCTGCTCGGCTACTCGATCACCGGTGACGTCGGCGCCCAGGTCCTGCCGTTCCTCTACGGCACCGGCGCCAACGGCAAGTCAGTCCTGCTCGACGTCATGACGCAGATCCTCGGTGACTACGCCCAGGCCGCCCCTCCCGGCTTCCTCATGGAGAAGGGCAAGTTCTCCGAGCACTCCACCGAACTGACCGAACTTCACGGCCGCCGCATCGTGGTGTGCTCCGAACTCAAACCCAACGACAAGTTCGACGAATCCCGGGTCAAGCTTCTGACCGGTGGCGACCGCATCATGGCCCGCCGGATGCGGCAGGACTACTTCAGCTTCAACCCCACCCACAAGCTCTGGCTGCTCGGCAACCACCGCCCCGAGGTCGGCACCGGCGGCCACGCCTTCTGGCGTCGTATCCGGCTCATCCCCTTCGAGCGCATCGTCCCCGCCGCCCGCAAGATCGACAACCTGGCGAAAGAGCTCGTCCAGAGCGAGGGCCCCGGCATCCTGCAGTGGCTCATCGAAGGGGCCAAGCTCTACCTCGCCACCCGCGACCCCCTCGCAGGCCCCGCAACGGTCCGCTCAGCCACCGAGGCCTACGCCACCACCGAAGACCACATCGGCCGCTTCCTCACCGAATGCTGCACCACCGACAGCCCCGACAAGAGCTCGGACCGGGCCGCCGGGGACCTCCGCGTGGAGCAGGGCCTGCTCTACGCCACCTACAGCGGCTGGTGCAGCGCCGGCGAAGGCATCCGTCCCGCCACCGCACGCGCCTTCGCCACCCGAGTGCGCCAGGAACTCTCCCTCGCCTCACCCGCCGACATGATGAAATCCAGTGGCAAGAAGTACTACCCAGGCCTCGGGCTACTCACCGACGAAGACTCGCAGGCCGACCATGGCTGACCCTCGCGCCCTACGCGCGCGCACCACGGCCGCCTATCCTGGACACGGTGCCCTCACCCGGGAACGTGCTCACCACACCCTCTCCGGTCCGCAATCGGCCGACGACAACGAAAAGGGGCTGCAGCCATGAGCTCGCTGCTGAACGAGAGCGACCTCCGCCATGAGAACGCAGTGGTCTGGCTGGAGAACCCTGACGAACTCGACTACGTCCGCCAAGCACTCGACAAGACCCCACGGCGCCGCGGCAAGCCCCGGTACGAGCGCGACGGACGCATGGTCGGTTACACCGAACTCGACGGTCAGGCCGAAGCCGACCCTGACAGCGGCCTCCAACTCCGCCGCGTCTTTTTCCTCTTGCCACATGACCGCGATACCAACCCGGACGGCCCGTACCACGAGGGCGCCCCCGGCGAAGCCATCGACCCCCGCACCGTCGAACCCCGCCGCGTCGGCGACAAGACCCCCCGCTCCCAGCGTGGCCCTGCGGCAGCGATAGCAGCCACTGGCATCTGAACACAGCGACCGCCGCCCGTCGCCTCAATCCGCAGTGGGTACGTGGAACGCGCTGTCGCGCCACTGACTCCGGCCCGCTCCGTACGGATCCGCACCCCCCTACTGCCCCGGCTGGCCCTCCGGCCAGGCGGGGCTTTCCCCTTCGTGCGCAGCGCCGCTGTACGGAGAGCCATTCGGTTCAGGCCGTGTGACCGGAAGTGATCTTCGTGACCGGAAGTGATCTTTTGGTGACGTGTTGTCAGTGGCAGCTGCTTTGATGGATCGGCTGCGCAAGGGGGCGCGGCCGCTTGGGGGAGGGGAGTTCGTTATGCCGTGGGTGAGACCGTACGTGCGCAGGGACGGGACGAGGGTGAAGGGCCATTCCCGGTGGGCTGCGGGCGGGCGCCGGGAGATGTCCATCGTGGTCATGGCGGGGCTGGTGGTGGTCGTACTCGGCAATTCCTCGAGCTCGGCCGACGGCCCGGGGGAGACGTCCCGACCGCAGCCGGGCGCCGTGTATCCGGTCACGTTCCCCGGGACGCAGAAGGCGTCGACCAGGCCGAGGCCTCAGCCCACGGTCTCCTACCCGATCAAGTTTCCCGAGACGCGGAAGGCTCCGGTGCGACCGGGGCCGCGGTCCACGGTGACGTATCCGATCCCGTGGGACCGGAGCGGGCGATGACCGCCCGCCGCCCCACCCCACGACGCCGGTCCCGGGCACGTAAGCGCAAGCAGGCCTACACCGGCGGCGAGGTGCTCCTCGGCGTCGTCGTCATCGGGTGGCTGGCCGCCGGGCTGCTGCAGTGGCTCACCGACCACCCTTGGGTCCTTCCTCTGGTCCTGCTGACGGCAGGAGCCGGAGCCTTTCTCCGGTTCCGGCTCCGTGTGCGGGGGAAGGACCGAAGGCGACTCCAGATGAACAGCCTGCGGTACCCGATGACTCGCCTGGACCAGCTGCACCATCGCCAGTTCGAGCATGCGATACGTGACCTGATGCTCCGGGACGGCTGCCCGGACGCCGTCCAGGTCGGCGGCGCCGGCGACAACGGCGCGGACGTCAAGGCCACCGACCCCTTCGGCCGCCGCTGGGTCATCCAGTGCAAACACCGCCGCGCCGGCCTTGACGGCGCCGCCGTCGGCACACCCGATCTGCACGTCCTGAACGGCACGGGGCGCCCGGTGCACAAGGGCGACGTGATCGTCCTGGTCACCAACGGCCGCTTCACCAAACCGGCCACCGACTTCGCCAAGTCCCAGCGTCTGCACCTCGTCGACCGTCACACTCTCGCCGCATGGGCAGGCGGATCCCGTCCCCTGTGGGAGCTCCTGCGGGCGGTACCACCTCCTAGCAGCCCCTCCGGGGTGACGTGACGGCAGGTCCGGGCCGCAAGCCGCCCCACCAAGCTCGATGCCTTCAAGCCCTACCTCGACCAGGCGATGGCACGAGGGCTGCACCAACGCCTGGACGCTGTGGGAAGAGATCCAGGCACAGGGCTGTCCAGACGGCTACGGCAACGTTCGCGCCTACGTTCAGCCGGAACCTACGTGGCAAACCGCAGCCGGTCGGCCCCCGGCCGCCATCCGCCCGTGCCGTCACCCGCTGGATCCTTACTCGCCCCGACGCCCTGGCCGAGTGCGACCGACTCCAGCTCAAGGCCGTACTGGCCAACTGCCCCGAACTGGACGCACTCGCCGGGCACGTCCGCTCCTTCGCCCACACGCACCCAGCTGCAAGGCCACCAACTGCCGGCATGGATCGAAGCCGCAACCACCGCCGACCTGCCGAGCCTCCAGCGATTCGCCCGGCACCTGGAACGCGACCTCGAAGCCATCACCACCGGACTCTTCTTCGACGTCCTTGCCGGGCAGCGCCGCGTCCGCGCGGCGGGCGGCTCCCGCGACGGTGGCGTGCAGCTGTTTGTCCGCGACCGTCCGGACCTCCGTTGCGGGGTGCCGAGCACAACCATCTGCCCGATGCCCGCGACCTGGTCGTTGACGGGGTGGCACCCCTTCTGGGACACCCGACCGCCCGGCAGGCCGGCGGACCGGATCGAGCTGCGCCGCCAGGCCCGCGGCGACCGTCGCGCAATGAGGGTGGCATGAGGATCGACACCCGGTCGATCGGCAGGTCCAGATCCTGCGGGTGATCAGAAACCGGATCGTGGATCACGGTGAAGGGCCCTCGATCCGGAAGATCGGAGAACGGGTCGGCCTGTCCAGCAGCAGCGTACGGATCGGCAGGGACGGGTGGGCCCGGCCGCTGGACCCCACGGAGGGACGGAAGCCGGCGAGTCGGCTGATCCAGGAGAACCCCTCGGCGCCGCTGCGTCAGATCGCTGCACAGGCCGGCGTGTCCTTGAGCACCGCCTCCGATGTCCGCAAGCGGCTGAGTCGCGGTGAGAGCCCGCTGCCAGAACGCGATCGTGAACAGGAAGAGCCGATTGCCGCCCGGCCGCCGGCCCGTGCGGCCCGGGACGAAGGGAGTTGGGCGCCGCACATCATGGCGCTGCGCCACCTCAGCCGCGACCCGTCCATACGTCTGACCGAGGACGGCCGGGCGCTGCTACGTTGGCTGAACGTGGTGGCCGTGCGCAACCAGGAGTGGGACCGCCTCTTGGGTAACGTTCCTCCGCACTGCGTCAAGGTGGCATTTCTGGTTGTCCGAAGCCGCCACACCTGAAGCAAGTGAACCAGTGAACCACGCAAGGCAGCCGCGGCGGGAAGCTCTCTCCATGCGTAAGGAAATGCCCCATGAGTTCGTCGGACAGCTCCTCGTCCCGGACGGCCTGGCCGAGTCGTACAGCAGAAGCAGTGGCGAGGAGGGGCGCGCCTGGGTCGCCGGGCTGCCCGCTCTCGTCGAGCGGTGCATCGACCGCTGGGATCTGAAGAGGGATGGCGGCATCTGCTCCGGTGAGGCCTCCCTCGTGGTGCCGGTGCTGCGCACGGATGGCACCCGGGCCGCGCTCAAGCTCCAGATGCCCCGGGAAGAGACGACGTCCGCGCTGATCGGGTTGCGCACCTGGAACGGGGACGGCATGGTGCGGCTGCTCGACCACGACGCGCCGAGCAGCACCATACTGCTGGAACGCCTGGACGGTTCGCACACCCTGGAGTCGGTCGAGGACGACGACGAGGCCATGCGTGTTCTCGCCGGGCTGCTGGCCCGGCTGCACTCCGTCCCGGCGCCTTCGGGGCTGCGTGGACTGGGTGAGATCGCCGGCGCCATGGTGGAGGAAACGCCGTCTGCCGTCAGCTCGTTGACAGATCCGGAAGACCGTAGCCGGATGCGCGGCTGGGCGTCGGCCGCCGCCGAGCTGGTGGGCGAGCCCGGTGACCGAATCCTGCACTGGGACCTGCACTACGGGAACGTGCTTGCTGCCGAGCGTGAACCGTGGCTGGCCATCGACCCTGAGCCACTGGTTGGCGACCCGGGGTTCGACCTGTGGCCGGCCCTGGACACCGGTGGGGAGCGGGTCGAGGCCACCGGTGACACGCTGCGGGTGGTCCGGCGGCGCTTCGACCTGGTGACCGAAGCGCTGGAGCTGGACCGCGGGAGGGCGGCCGGGTGGACCCTGGCCCGGCTGCTGCAGAACACCCTGTGGGACATCGAGGACGGGCGGACAGCGATCGACCCCTCCCGGATTGCCGTGGCCGACGCGCTGGTGAAGTACTGAAGCACTGCAGCAAGGGTGCGGGCTGCCGAGCGGCCCGCACCCTACGGCTCCTCCGAAGCGTTCGACTGCTGACCACACGCAGTCGAACGCTTCCGGCGTCGGCCCGGAGCCGTGGACCCGGCACGGTGGACGCATGCCCTTAGTGAAGCGGCGCCGCTAGCCTTCGATGAGTGCGGGGGAGCGGGCAACCGCGGTAGATCACCGGATTCCCCCTTCGCTTCCTGCCCGTCAGGATCCGCTGAATGCAGCGGGATCCGCAGCACCCCTCGAGTACCCGCCCGGTTCTGTCCGGTGCACGCGCGTGTTCGCACCTGTGCCCTGTACCTCCGAGCACTGCCGAGTCGAGTCGTTCGCGGCAGACCACGCCAGCCCCGGTCCGCGCTCCCGTTCGGTCCCGCGCAGGGCGGACGGTCCGCCGCCGTGTTCCTGCCGCCTCAGCCGCCGTCATGTCCCGCCTGATGGAGGAGAGTTATGAGCCTTGTAAGCGTGCACAACGAATGGGACCCGCTGGAGGAGGTCATCGTCGGCACAGCGGTGGGCGCCCGGGTGCCCACCGCCGACCGCAGTGTCTTCGCCGTGGAGTACGCGGGGGACTACGAGAGCCAGAAACAGATTCCCTCGGGTGCCTACCCGGAGCGCGTGATCAAGGAGACCGAGGCCGAACTTCACGTACTGACAGGGGAGTTGACCAAACTCGGGGTCACCGTCCGGCGCCCTGGAACCCGGCTTGGAAGGTGATGCGACGGGGCAGGCCGACCCCGTTGAGCGCGACGCCCTCGCGGGCGAGGACGAAGAGGAGGGCGAGGAAGGCGGACGAGGCGTTGCCGTCGTCGAAGGGATGGAAGAAGCAGACGTCGAGACAAGCGCGGGCGGCGCGGTCAGACGCCGGCAAGATGCTCATCGAGCGGGTCCGCACGTCCTTTCCTGCCAAGCGCACCGTTCATAGCCCAGTTGACGGGCGACGCCGCCGGGCACCCTGCGCGGCCCAGTGCCACCCCCGTTCGGGATCGGAGTGGTCGGTGAACCAGGCCAGGGTGAGCAGCTCGACTTCCTGCTCCACCGCGCGGTGCGGCAGCTCCTCCAAGTCGCGGAGCCGCTCCTGCTGCGCTGCGGACATACGACGGCGGCGTTCCGCTCGGTCCCCGGTACGCCAATCACCGACGAATGGGCCGCACATCAGCATCATCGCGGCAACACGGTCAGAGTGCGTCAGGCAGAACCGGCTCGCCGAATCGGTGCCGTAGGAGTGCCCAATCAGTACGGCCTTGGGTACGTGCCATGCCGGGGCCGGGTACCAACGTGGTCCCGGCAATGCGCTATTCAATTCCGGTGGCGGATCATCTAGAGTTGTCGCCATGGCGAATCAGATTGCAGTCGGAGCGAAGCTTCTGGAATACGTCAGGGAGTCCTCTCTCAGGGAGGATGAAATTCTCCGCGATCTGCGACAGCTGACCGCGGAGTTACCCCATGGAGAGGCGATGCAGGTCATGCCGGAAGAAGGGCAGTTCCTCGCGTTTCTGATCGCGTCGGCCGGCGTCACCGATGTGCTGGAACTCGGCACCTTCACCGGCTACAGCACCCTGTGCATGGCCCGTGCTCTTCCGTCGCACGGGCGGTTGATCACCTGTGACATCACCGAGCGATGGCCGGAGATCGGCGCCGATTACTGGCGGCGCGCGGGCGTTTCCGAGCGTATCGAGCTTCGTATCGGTGCGGCGACCGATATTCTCGGGAAGATGCTCGCCGACGGTTGTTCCGACAGCTTCGGTCTCGTTTTCATAGATGCCGACAAAGCGAATTATCCCCGCTATTACGAACTGGCATTGCGGCTTGTGCGGCCGGGCGGGCTGGTGGTGGTGGACAACACGCTTTTCTTCGGCCGGGTCATTGACCCCCTCGCCGACGACGCGGACACTGCCGGTGTCCGTGAGGTCAATGCCACGATCCGGGACGACCGGCGGGTCGACGTCTGCATGCTCCCGATGGCCGACGGCATCACTCTGGTCCGCCGCAGGTGATCACTACCGGTGGCTGCCGGATCGGGCCCGCCGGCCGGCCCCGATCCGGGCACCCTTTCGCGCTCAGTCCGGGAGCCCGGCCCGGGGCGGCGCCCGGTCGGCCAGGTCCGGAGCGATCAGCCGGACCGTCGTCGGAGGCTCCCGCCGCTCGGCGGTGAGGTGCAGCAACAGGACGTCCTCACCGGAACTCCCCGAGACCTCGTCACGGCAGTCGCAGGACTGCTCGTCCAAGCCCGCGAACCGGTAGGCGATCTCCATCACCCGGTTGCGGTCGGTGGCGCGGAAGTCCGCCAGCAGATGGACACCGGCCAGGGCGGCCTGGTCGACCAGCCAGTTCAGGATGATCGTGCCGGCGCCGAACGCCACCACACGGCACGAGGTGGCGAGCAACTTGAGGTGCCACGCCCGTCCGTGCTTCTCGAGCAGCACCACGCCCACGGCACCGTGCGGCCCGAAGCGGTCCGTGAGTGTCGTGACCAGAACCTCATGGCTCGGGCAGGCGAGGAGCGCGCGCAGCACCTCGTCCGGGTAATGCACCCCGGTCGCGTTCATCTGGCTGGTGCGCAGGGTCAGTTCCTCGACCCGCGACAGCTCGTCGTCCGTGGCCCGCCCGATGCGCATCACCATGTCCAGCGAGCGGAGGAAGTCCTCGGACGAACCGGCGAACCGCTCCCGCTCGTCCGTGCGCCGGAAGCCGGCCTGGTACATCGTCCGGCGCTGTCGCGAGTCGACGGTCACCGACCTCGGGCTGAACTCGGGCAGGGACAGCAGTGTCGCCGCCTCCTGTGCCGCGTAGCAGCGCACCTCGGGGAGGTGGAAGGCGACCTCGGCCCGCTCGGCCGGCTGGTCGTCGATGAACGCGATGGTGCCGGGAGCGAAGTCCAGCCGGTCGGTGATCCGGCGTACCGCGTCCGACTTGGGCCCCCAGCCGATCTCCGGGACGACGAAGTAGTCGGCGACGCCGAGGGCCTTCAGCCGTGCCCAGGCGATGTCATGGTCGTTGCGGCTGCACACCGACTGCAGAATGCCCCGCGCGTCCAGACCGATGATCAACTCACGGTTCGCCTCGGACAGGACGACGTTCTCGTCCTCCAGCAGTGTGCCGTGCCAGAGCGTGTTGTCGAGGTCCCAGACCAGGCACTTCACAATCCCGGGCGGGGCCTCCGGCGCGGTGTCGCTCATGTTCGGCTCCTTGTGATGACGTCCTGGTGATGAGGGCGGCCACGGGTGAGGTCACCGTCGGCTGAGCGCGTGGTCGGCCAGGATCAGCTGGCACATCTCGTCGCTGCCCTCGATGATCTCCATGAGCTTGGCGTCGCGGTACGCCCGCGCGACGAGGTGACCGTCCCGCGCCCCGGCCGACGCGAGCACCTGTACCGCGGTGGCCGCGCCCCTGGCCGCGTGCCCGGCACTGACGTACTTCGCCATCACGACGGCGGTGACCAGGTCGGGGGCGTTCTCGTCCCAGCGGCGGCTGGCGTACTCGCAGGCGCGGGTGGCGACCTGTTCGGCGGTCCACAGGTCGGCCAGGTGCCGGGCGACGAGCTGGTGCTGCCCCAGTGGGCGGCCGAACTGGTGGCGGGAGCGGGCGTGGTCGACGGCCGCACTCACACAGGCCCGCAGGATTCCGACACATCCCCACGCGACCGAGATCCGGCCATAGGCCAGGGCCGTCGTCACCAGTAGGGACAGTGGCTGCCGCCCGCCACCCAGCAGGCTGCCGAGCGGCAACCGCACGTCGTCGAGCAGGACCTCCGCGTGCCCGGCCGCCCGGCAGCCCAGGGGATCGGCCACCGGCCGCACCTGGACGCCAGGGGCGTTGCGGGGCACCACCACCACGGCACCGTCCTGGCCCATCCGGGCGACGACGAGGAAGAGATCGGCGTACTCGGCGGCAGTCACCCACTTCTTGCGGCCGGTGAGCGACAGGGTGTCGCCGTCGATGGTGACGGTGGTCGCGATGGCCGACAGGTCGCTGCCCGCTTGAGGTTCGCTGAAGGCCACGGCCGCCGTGTCGCCCGAGGCCAGCCGCGGCAGCAGATCCGACGCCTGCTCCGGGTCACCGAGCCGTTCGACGGTCCACGCGGCCATGCCCTGCGAGGTCATGACGCTCCGCAGCGAGCTGCACAGACTGCCGACATGGGCGGTGAACTCGCCGCTGTCCGCGCTGCTCCACCCCGGTCCGCCGTACCTCGCCGGGATCTGGGCGGTGAGCTGCCCGGCCGCACCGAGTCTCCGCACCACGTCCTCAGGCAGCCGGCCCGCCCGGTCCCAGTCGGACGCCCGGTCGCCGACCAGTTCGGTGACCGCCGAGGCCGCTGCGGCGACGGCGTCACGCACCGGAACCGCCGGGGGCCGGCTGCCGGAGCCGCTCGACCAGTGTGCCCATCCGCTGCACGGTGCGGAAGTTGTCCATCCGCAGGTCGGCGCCACGGATGGCGATGCCGTACGTCCTCTCCAGATGCACCACCAGTTCCATGGCGAAGATGGAGGACAGCCCACCGTTACCGAAGACGTCGGCGTCGGTCGCCCAGTCCCTCCCCGTGTGCTTCGCCAGGTACTGCAGCAGGTCCGTCCGGACCGTGCCGGCGTCGCCGGCGGGTTCCGGCACCGAACGGTCGGGTGACGTGGTCATGTCTGTTCTCCCTCGTACTCGTAGAAGCCGCGCCCGCTCTTGCGGCCGAGGTGGCCGGCCCGCACCATCTCCAGCAGCAAGTCGCAGGGGCGGCACCCTTCGTCTCCGGTCCGGCTGTGCAGCACCCACAGCGAGTCGACCAGGTTGTCCAGCCCGATGAGGTCGGCGGTGCGCAGCGGGCCCGTCGGATGACCCAGACATCCCTGCATGAGCCGGTCGACCGACTCGACGTCGGCGGTGCCCGCCGCCACCACCCGGACCGCGTCGTTGATCATGGGGTGCAGGATCCGGCTGGTGACGAAACCCGGCGCGTCCGCGACGACGATCGGCTCCCGGCGCAGCGCGGCGAGCAGCGCCCTCAGCGCGTCCAGGGTCGCCTCGCCGGTCCATGTACCCCGGATGACCTCGACCGTCCGGATCAGGTAGGGCGGGTTCATGAAGTGGGTGCCGATGAGATCCTCCGGCCGGGCCGCCGCCCGGGCCAGCTCGTCGATGGGGATCGCCGACGTGTTCGAGATGATCGGGACGCCGGGCGCGACCAGGGTGGACAAGTCCGCGAGGACCTTCGCCTTCGCGTCGGCGTCCTCGGTGACCGCCTCGATCACCGCGGTGGGTCCCGCGTCGCCGGCCGTCACCAGATCGGCGAGCGACAGGCCGGTGACGAGAGCGCCGGGGGCCACCCCGTCCGGCAGTGCGCCCATCAGCTGCGCCATCCGCACCTGGTGGCCGATCCTCGCCGGTGCCTCGTCCAGCCGGCGCCGGTCCAGGTCGATCAGCGACACCGCGATCCCGTGCCCGACGGCCAGCGCGGCGATGCCCGACCCCATCACCCCCGCTCCGAGCACAGCCAGTCGCAGCCCGGCGCCGGGCGTATCGCTCTCCGCTGCCATGTCGTCCCTCTTTCGGTCCCGGCCCGGCCGGGAGGCTTCCGGGCTACGTCGAAACACAGTGATCGCCGAGGCGGCCACGGGAGGACCCCCGGGCCGCCGCCCGCGGTCACTCCTCCGGGCGGCCCGCTTCGGCCCGGGAAGGCCACGGTGGTGCGAGACCGCCCGTGGGTTCCGTGTAGAACTGCTGCGCCCACTGCCGGTACCGGCCGATCGGACCGTCGCCCTTGGCGAGCTTCGGGTGCTCGACGTGCTCCTGGTGGTGCCACATCAGCAGGTCCGCGCCGGTGTCGACGCTCGCCACCCGCTGGAGGACGGCGCTGAGCAGCCGGGCGGCGGGCAGCGCCGCCGCGCGCCCGATCCGCTCGGGCACGCCGGGGATGCCGGCCAGCTCCAGCTTCGTACCGAACCGGAGGTGTATACGTCCCGCGCCGGTCGCGGTCGCGTGGAGCATCACGTACAGGTTGCCCGCGTCCCGGGGCAGGACCGTCCTCGCCGCGATGGTGCCCAGTCCGATCACGGTGAGCGTGTACGACTGGCGGGACCCGCGCATCATGGTGCCGCGGGCGGTGGCGGTGACGGTGCTGATCGGTTTCCCGGCCACCGGTGCGCCCCCGATCTCCAGATCCTTGAGACCGTGCAGCGCGGGCAGATGACCCCAGTCGAACGCGTTCTCGATGACGTCCTGCGGGTGGCCGGCGATGTCGAAGGTGTCGTGGCTGTACGGCTGCCGCTCATCCATGGGCAGGGCCGGGACGTCCCACTCCGGGGGCAGACCGAGGGCGTGCCACCACACGTAGACCGAGCCGTTGACCTCGCAGACCGGGTACTGCGACAGCGACGCCTTCGGCGGCGGCTTGTCATACCCGGTACGTACGCAGACACCGGCCGGGTCGAACGCGAAGCGGTGGAAGGGGCAGACGATGTCCTCGCCCTCGACCGATCCGCCGACCCCGAGATGCGCCCCCAGGTGCGGGCACCGCGGCCGGACGGCCCGCAGCAGACCCCGGGTCGTCCGGTAGAGGACGACCTCCGCGCCCGCGAGGGGACGCGTGATGACGGACCCGCGTCTCAGCTCGTCGCTGAAGGCCAGGCAGAACCACCCGTTCGGGTAAGGACGGGAGGGAGCGTGCAGGGTGTCGGCCGGGGCCGCGCCGGGCCGGCCGACCTCGCGGGAGCTGAGAAGCCGCTTCACCAGCGGCTTCAGGTGAGGCTTCATGGCGTCACTCCTGGTGCTGCACCGGGCAGGCGGAGGCTCCCGCCCGGGGGGTGGACGGCTGGGCAGGCGCGGACCGCGGCGAGGCGGCGTGCAGCTCGGTGCTGTCGCCGCTGCCCGTCCGCCGCTCGCTGAGCCGCAGGGTCAGCCCGCGCGAGCTCAGACTGGTCTCCACCTTGGGCTTGAACGGCTGCTCGCCGGCCGGGGTCAGCTCCCAGCGGGAGACGATGGCGGTGAGGGCCAGGATGGCCTCGGTGAGGGCGAACTGGTCCCCGATGCACTTACGGGGGCCCGCGCCGAAGGGGATGTAGGAGGCCCGGTCGGGCTGGACGCCCAGCCAGCGGTCCGGGTCGAAGCGGTCGGGATCGGTGAAGAGGTCGGACCGCCGGTGCAGGAGGTACGCACTGAGCACCAGGGTGCTGCCGCTCTTGAGCCGTACTCCGCCGAGTTCGGCGTCCTGCCTGAGGGTGCGGGTCATCATCCAGGCGGGCGGGTACAGCCGCAGCGTCTCCGTCACGACCCGGGAGGCCAGGCCGAGCGACGGCAGGTGCGCGGCATCGAGCTTCCCGCCGGCCAGGACACTGTCGGTCTCGGCCTGGAGGCGGCGCTGGATGTCCGGGTTCGTGGCGAGCAGGTGCAGCGCCCAGGCCAGGGTGATGGCCGTGGTCTCCATGCCGCCGAGGAAGAACGTGAGTGCCTCGTCCGCCAGTTCGGCGTCGCTCAGCTGTTTCTGGCCGTCGTCGCTCTCCTCGTCGACCGCCCCGACCAGCGTCGAGAGCAGATCGGCACGGTCCGTCGGATCGGCACGCCGCTCGGCGATGATCTCCGCGATGGTGTCCGACAGCCGGTGCCGTGCCTGGTCGTACCGCCGTTTCTGCCGAGTCGGCAGCTGGCGCAGCAGAGCAGGCGTCATCATCCGGCGGAAGAACGCGCTCACGATGGTGGCGGTGTCGGCCAGGGCGCGCCGCATGGTCTCCTCCGGCAGCGCGCCACTGAACATCGTCTCCATGGTGGCTCGCGTCGTCAGCGTCATCATTTCCTGGGTGACGTCCAGGACGTCGCCGTCGCGCCAGGACCCGGCCTTCAGCACCGCCGCTCGGGCGAACACCGCGCCGTACCCGGGGAGCCGGGTGGGGTGGAAAGAGGGCTGGCACAGCCGCCGCTGCCGCCGGTGCAGGGTGTACGAGCAGGTGGACAGGCCGTCGCCGATGACCTCGCGGATCCGGTCGTAGATCGGGCCGCCCTTGTCGTAGACGCGGTCGTTCAGGAACACCTGCCGGGTCAGGGCCGGGTCACAGACCATCACGGCGGTACTCGGGCCCAGCCGGACGCGGACCATCTCGCGGTACCCGGACAGGGACATGATGAACGCCAGCGGATCGCGGAGCAGTGGCAGTGCGTGGCCCAGCAGCGGCAGGGCCCGGGGAGCGAGCGGAACCGACGCCGCGGTACTCGTGTCTCTCATGGACAACCTCATTCTGTAGGTGAACCACCGGCTGATGCCGCGCCGACGGAATCGCGGGTGATCTCGATCAGCGCGGTGGTCCAGCGGAAGCCGACCCCGAAACTCACGACGAGGACGCGGTCCCCGGCCCGCAGGGTGCCGGAGCGGAACGTCCGGTCGAGGGCGAGCAGGACGTCGGACGGGCCGGCGTGGCCGAGGTGCCGGCCGTAGGTCCAGGTGGTGTCGTCGGCACGCAGGCCGAGCGGGGAGCCGCTGAGCAGCAGTTCGAGGACGACCGACCCGATCGCGATGGGCACCACGTGCGAGATGTCCGCCGGCTTCACGGCGGCCTCGTCGAGGACGGTCCGGATGCAGCGGTGGGTGGCACGTTGCAGCACCTCGATGTGGGGCATGAACCCGGTCTCCTCGACCGGGAACCGCCGGGCGGCACCGGTGTACCCCTCCCTCGCCCGGGTCTGCGCCTCCAGTTGCGGCTCGGTGACATGGGCGGTCGCGACCAGACGGGCGAAGCCCGTACCGCGCGTGAGGACGGCGGCGGCACCGGCGTCACCGGCGACGTAACCCAACTCCCGTGAGTACCCCCATCGTTCGTCCGGGAACCGGGCACCGGTCGTGACCAGCGCGGCTTGCGCGGCCGGCCGGGCGGTGAGGTGTTCGGCCGCGGTGACGAGTGCGGCGGCCCCGCCGTCACTGGCCGCGCCCACCTCGATCCCGGTGGTGTCCTTCCCGCCCAGCACCCGCGTCAGGTAGGCCACGGGCGTGTAGTGGTCTCCGTCCTGGAAGCCGGCGTGCACGAGCAGACTCAGGTCGGCACTGGGGACGTCCGCGTGGCGCAGCGCCCTGAGGCCCGCCCGGGCCGCCATCTGCGTCGCCGTGTTGTCCGTCGAGACGGCGGCCGAGGTGAATCCGTTGAGCGTCAGGGTCGAGGGCTGCCGGGTGCCCGGCCCGCCCTGCGGCTCCTGCTCCGCGGGCCTGATGGGGGGTACCCACGCTCCGGTCCCGGCGATCGTGATGTCCTGCCACAACACTGCTGTCTCCTCGGCTGTCACGAAAGGGGCGACTGGGGAACGCGGGCGCGAGGCCGGATGACTTCTCCGCTGTGGTCCAGGGGGTGTGCGGTGACCCCGGCGATCCGGGCCAGCACCCGGCCGTCACCGGTCGCGGCGGTCAGGTCCCCGGTGGCGTAGTCGCAGTGCAGCCGGATGGCCGGATGGTCCGCGCTGAGCCGACAGTCGTTGCCCGGCCCGCCGAGATCGACTTCGTCGAGGCCGGCCATCGGGCCCACCGACGGCGGGCTGTCACCGCGCGGCGGCAGCAACAACAGGTGCACCATCGCGTCCAGCAGGATCGTCGGCACGGTCATCCCGGCCAGGGCCGGAGCCCAGGCGGCGTGGTCCAGCCCGAACCTGGCGCTGTTCCCGTCCGGGCCGCGGGCGTAGTCGCTGGTGCCGGCGAACGGGCCGGTGAGCGAGATCGGCGGATCGGGGGAGTAGACCGGCATCGCGAAATCGGGTTCGGGCTCGTAGGACGAGCAGTCGGGAGGGCCGGCGAGCGCGGGGTAGCGATCCGCCAGCAGGACCTTCGTCTCGCACAGCAGGTCGTTGAAGCGCAGCACCTTGCCGTTCTTGCCGAGCCGGTGGGCCGTCATCCTGACGGACACCTCGGCGCGGTCGCGCTCGCGGCTGGTGACCCGGGCCTCCACTGCGACGGTGCGCAACGGTCCGCCGAGCCTGACCGTGATCGACGTCCGGCAGGAGAGGCCGCGGAACCCGGTGACCACGAGACCGGGGCACAGGGCCGCGGCCGCGCCGGCCGCTGCCTCCAGGGTGAACGTACCGGGCAGTGTGTACTCGCCGTTGACCCGGTGGTGGCGCATCCACCGGCCGTCCTGCTCGGCCAGCGTGAGCGGATCCCAGGTCTTGGTGAAGACGGCCCAGTCCTCGCCGCGGTACTGGACACCGTCGAGCAGTGGCGTCGTCAGTTCCGGATCCGGCGGAGCGGCCGGTGGCGCGTCCGGGGCGGGGACACGCGGATCGGCGGCGGCCCCGTAGGTGCTGATCCCGCGCAGGGCCAGCAGGCGGCGTTCTTCCTCCCGGATGAAGAACGACACCCCGCCGGCCGGTGGCCGGGTCACGGCGGACAGGAACTGTGCCTGTCCCTGCGCGGTGCTGATGTAGGCGTCCATCTGGTTGCGCTTGAGGGTCTCGCGCATGCTGACGCTGCTGGCGACACCGACCTCCCGCCAGCCGCTCCACAGGACCGCGACCTCCCGGTGGCCGTCCGGGCCCTGCCGCTGGGCCTGGGCGCTGGCGTACGCGAGGTACTCGTTGACGGCGCAGTAGTCGATGTCACCGGGCGCGGGGGCGAGGGTGGCGAGGGTGCTGAAGTTGCACCAGATCCGGGGAGGACGACCGGCCAGGGCCCGCTTGAGATTGCGGTAGCCGGTCGCCTTGGTGGTCCGGACCGCCCGGAAATCGGTCAGGGTCTTGGCGTGCAGCGCACGCGACCGCAGGTCGAGGACGGTGTTGACGAGCAGGTCGATCTGTCCGTGCCGGGCGAGGACCTCGGTGAGGACGGCGGTGGTGCGCTCGGCGTCCAGGATGTCGCACGTCCGGTGGTGCACACGGTCCTGGCCGCACAGCTCCGCCAGCCGTTCCACCGTACGGTGCACTTCCAGGCGCGCCTCGGCCTTCTCGTACGCGGCTCGCAGCTCGCGCACCGACGCGTCGGGGCGCCTGCGGCGTTCGGCGGCCATGAACGCGGCCTGCGGGGGCAGTGCGTCGCCGGTCTCCGGCAGCGGGGTGCGGCCTATGACGTACACGTGCGGCCGTTCGCTGGTGCGGGCGAGGGCGTGGAGGAGCTCGGGCGTGATTCCCCGGGCGCCGCCGAAGGCGACCACGACCGCGCCGGGCGGCAGCGTGGCCTCTCCCGCGGGGGGCGGTGTCGCGTGGTCGTCGGCGACGGCCAGGGTCAGCCAGCCGTCCGCGCGGTGGACAAGCGTGTGCGTCGGTACCTGGGCCGAGCCCGCGCGCGCGAGCTGGTCCAGGGCGGTGGCGGCGTCCGGTGCGTCGCTGAGCAGGGTCACCCCGCCGCACTGCGGGACCTCGGCCCGGACGGATCGGATGAGGCCGGTGAACAGGCCGCTCAGCGGGGGTGGCAGGTCGTGCGGCACCTCTCCGAGCAGGACCGCGCTGAGCGAGCCGCCGGTGCGCAGCGCGGGCAGTGCCGCCTGGAGGGTGGTGAACGTGAGGTCCTGGAGATCTTCCAGCCGGGTGGCCTCGGCCTCGTCACCCAAGTCGTCGTGGGCGGGCAGCCGGGACATGACCCGGATGTGACGGGGGACGAACGGCAGGCCGGCCAGGGCCCCGGGAGCCTCCTCGGCCGGTACATGGTCGGCGGCCCCGACGCCCGCTCGCGGCGACCAGACGGCGATGTCCGGGCCGGTGACCGCAGCCGCGAGATCCGGGGCGTCGGTGAGGACGATGCTGCCCGGCGGGATCGGCGCCGTGCCCGATTCTCCGGGCGGCGGGGCCGTCGGGACGAGCCGGAAGGTCTGGCGTCGGCCGGTGAACTCCTCCGTTCGTCCGGGCGCGGCGGGCACCGGTCCGGTCCTCGCGGGGTGACTCGTTTCCGTGCGTACGGACTCCTCCGGCCCGGTACGTACGGCGGCCTCCGGGGAGTTGCGGGGCCGGTCGTCGGAGGGCGGGGTGAACCGGATCGGCGGTGATCCGGCGGCGGCGGGCGTCACCACGGTGTCCGTCGCGGTGACGACGCCCTTGAGGACCGCCAGCAGGGCGTCCAGTGACAGATAGGTGTGTCCGGCGCCGGCCAGCACGGGCAGGGCGTGCGCGGGCGTGGCCGGGTGTCCGGGACCGGCACCATCGATCGCGGTGGAGAGCGTGCCCAGGACGGGCAGGCGGTGCTCCAGCGCGGTCGAGCGCCGGGTGACCGCCAGCACGGCGGCACCTTCGGCGATGGACCGGCCCTCCGGCACCAGACCGTCGAGGTAGCGGTCCCAGCCGCTGATCGGCCGCAGGCATACGGCTCCGACGAGGGCCAGATCGCAGGCCCGGTGCCGGAGCTGGCGCAGGGCCAGGTCGACAGCCGTGTGTGTGGAGTCCCGCTGGGAGTAGAGGCTGGCTCCCATGGCCTGGAAGTCGTAGTAGTTGGCAGCCCGGCCCGACAGGATGCAGGAGACCGCGCCGGTGAAGTCGTCCTCGTTCAGGTCGCCGGGGATCACCCCCTTCGCCTCGGCCATCCCCTTCGCCAGGTACTCCCTCAGCGTCCGCGCCTGTACCGGGTCGGGCAGGATGTCGAACGTGGTGGCGGCCTCGCGGGCGTGCACCCGCAGCGCGGCCTGGGTGTTGTGCGTGGTCGGCAGCGTCGATCCCACCATCACCGCGGTGGTGGGCCGCAGGCTGGTGCCCGGCTCCCCGAGCTGGTCCAGCAGCGGGCCGAGGGCCTCGAGCATCATCAGGTGGGCGGCGTCCATGTGGCGCATCGTCAGCGGCGGGATGCGCACGTCCCGTGGGGACGGCAGGGGGTACGGCGTACCGAAGCCGGATTCCGGGAGCGGGCCGTCACCGGCCAGCCAGGCGGGCACTCGGGCGGCGTCCAGACCGGGCAGGTGGGTGTTCCAGCCCACGACGACCAGGTCCTCGGTGTCGGCGGCCGCGTCGCCTCCGCGCCTGAGCACGGGGGCGGCCCGCGGCACGCGGTCGGACAGGACCACGTGCGCGTCCGCTCCGCCGAGGCCGAACGACGACACCCCGACCACGCGCGGTCGTGCCTCGTCCGCCGGCCAGGGCGCGTCCTTGACCGGAACGGTCAGGTGAGTGCCGTCACCCAGCAGCGGATGCGGGTCGGTGACCACGGGCTGACCGGGAACCGCTCCGCGTTCCAGGGCGACCAGCGCGTGCGCGACGGACACCAGGCCCGCCAGCACGCCGGTGTGCCCGAAGACCTGCTTGTTCGACGTCAGGAGACACGCCCGCTCACGCGGCCCCAGCCGGGAGAGCAGCGAGCGCAGTTCGATCTCGTCGCCCACCGGCGTGCCGGTGCCGTGCGCCACGACCCAGTCCACGTCGTCGGCCTCGACGCCCGCGTCCGCCCAGGCCCGGGCGATCGCCAGCTCCTGCCCGCGCGTGGCCGGAGCGTGAATGCCCTTGCCCCGGCCGTCGGCGGCGAGACCGGTGCCCCGGATGACACCGAGTACCGGGTCGCCGTCGGCCACGGCCCGCGCGTACGTCTTGAGGGTGAGCACGATGGCGCCCTCACCGATCAGGGTGCCGTCGGCCGCTTGGTCGAAGGGGCGCACCCTGCCGCTCATCGAGATGCCCTGGGCGCGGCAGAAGAGCGTGAACCCGATCGGCTCGATCACCGAGGTCCCACCGGCCAGCGCCACGTCGCAGGAGCCTTCGCGCAGTGCCTTGACCGCGGCGTCCACGGCGAACAGCCCACTCGCACAGGCCGCGTCGAGGGTCAGATGCTGGGAACCGGCGGGGATCAGCCCGCGCAGCGCGTCGCGGGAGACGGACGCGGGCAGGTACGCCTTCGGATCCCCGCCGTCGCCGCCGTAGTGCGCGCTGAGCGCGTGGTCGGCCAGCTCGGCCAGCCAGTCACCGTCCGCGTCGGCCGGGACGGCGTCGCGCACCATCCGCCGGTACTCGTCACCCAGGACGACACCCTGGGGGCCGAGCCCGGTCTGGTCGTGGATACCGGTGGTCGCGGCGAGCCACCGGTCCGTCGCGCGTCGGTTCACGCCTGCCAGCGCCTGGACGGCGCAGTGGCGCAGCCAGCGGGTGGTCCGCGGCCAGCCGGGGTGGTCGGCGTTCCCGTCCGGTTCGGCGATCGAGGCAGGGTCCGGGACGAAGTCGTGGAGGTAACCGGCCTCGCGGACGTAGAAGGCGTCGGTCTCCTCACGGGTGGGGGCCCAGAAGTGTTTCAGGTCGAAGGCGGACGGTTCGCTGGAGAGCAGGACGCCCTCCCGCAGCCGGTCCCAGAACTCGGCCGTGTTGTTCGCGCCGGGCAGGGCCAGGCCGAGACCGACCACCGCGACGGCGCCGGGATCCGTCTCCTGTGCTCCGTCCGGCGCTCCGTCCGGCGCTCCGTCCGGCGCTCCGTCCGGCGCGGGGGCAACTGCCGGTGGTGCAGGCGCCGGCGCGGACGCTGCGGGCGCCGGTGGGGGTGTCGGTGCGGCCGCCGGTGGGGGTGTCGGCAGGGCAGCGGCCGCCGCGGGGGACGGCTCCGGTGTACGTACCGGAACGGGGGCCGTCGGCCGCTCGGGGGCGGGCCGGTGAGCCTCCGACGGCGCCGTCACCGCCGCCGAGGGGGCCGGTTGGCGCCGGGCGGGCCCACTCACCTGGTCCGCGAGCCTGCTGTGCAGCCGCATGCCCTGCATCCCGCCGATGCTGATTCCGCCGTCGGCGACGATGGTCTGCCCGGTGATGAAGGCGGTGTCCTCATGCAGGAGATGGCAGATCAACTTGGCGGCGTCCGGCGTCGAGAGGGTACGGCGCATCAGCTCGCTGGTCCCCGCCGGGTCGGTGTGCACCGCCGCCGGGTCGTCGAGATTGACGACGATCTCGCTGTCGACGGAGCCCAGCAGCAGCGTGTTGACCCGGACGCCCTGGCCGGCCAGTTCGAGCGCCAGATAGCGGACCAGGGACTCCAGGGCAGCCTTGGTGACCCCGCCGGGGCCGTAACCCGGAACCGGCTGGTGTGCCCCGACGCTGGACAGGCAGAGGATGCTCGCCCCCTCTCTGCCCTTCATCAGCTCGGCCGCCCGGCGCGAACAGTGGTAGGCGCCCATCACATTGGTGGACCACGCCCGCTGCCAGTAGGTGTCGTCGATGTCGAACAGAGGCAGGAAGGCCCCGCCCGCGGCGTTGTTGACCAGGATGTCCAGGCCGCCGTGGCGCTCCTGGACCAGGTCGAACATCCGGTCGATCTCGCTGGTCTTGGCCACCGAGGCACGGATGAACTCGCAGCTGTGACCAGCCCGCTCCAGCTCGGCCCGCAGCAGCTCCGCCTGCTCGACCGAGTGGAAGTAGTTGACGATCACATGGGCGCCGCCCTGTGCCAGGCGGCGGACGATGTCCGCGCCGAGGCTCTTCGCGGCTCCGGTCACCAGTGCGACCCGGCCTCGCAGGCTGTCTGTGGAGGTCATCGCCCGGCAGCCTCCGCCCGCGTCTGTACGACGGTCTCCGCGATCCGGCGCAGGGTGCCGACGGTCAGCAGGGAGGAGTTCGCCCGCAGATCGGGCAGGTCGAACCGGTCGGACACCCGCCCCAGCAGGACGACCTGCTTGAGCGACTCCACACCCAGTTCGGACTCCAGACCGTCGTCCTCACCGAGGAGGTCCGGCGGATAACCGAGGAAGTCCCCGTACAGCGTCTGCAACTCGGCCAGCACCGACTCGTAGTCCAATCCGACGGACGTGGGTGTGGTGGCGGGGGCTGCGGCGACCACGGGCGGGGCAACGGCGACGGGTGCGACCGGCACCGCGGCCGCGGTCACCGAAGAGGCGACGGGGGCCACATAGGACACGGGGGCCGCCGGTACGGACACACCGGGCAGCGGAACGGCTGCGGGGAGCACCGGAACCGGCTCGGCCGCCACGGGCACGCTCACCTGCGCGGCAGGACCGTGTCCGTTGCTCGACGGCGCCGGCACGCCGGAGCGGAACGGGCCGCCCGCGGCGGACTCGGTGACCAGCGCCCGGACGGCTTCGGCCGGATCGCTCTCGCTCAGCGGGACGACACACCGCACGCCCGGGACCGACGCCTCGACGAACTTGGTGACGACGGGCCACTCCCCGCACTCCACGAAGGCGTCGGCGCCCGCCGCGTGCAGGTCGCGGATCGTGTGCAGCATCCGGACGCGGGCGGTGAGCGCGCCGGCGACCAGGTCGACCGGGTCGTCGTCGCCGATGTCCCGCCCCAGCCAGGGGGAGCACACTCGCCAGCGTCCGGCCCCGTACGGAACGCGGGGCGCGCTCGCCCGCAGGTCGCGCGCGGCCTGCGCCATGGCCGGGGAGTGGGTCGGATGCGGGACGCCCAGAGGGAAACTTGGCCAGCCCAGTGCGTCGGCCACCCGCCCCACCTGCTCGATCAGCGCTTCGGGGCCGCTGATGACGCTCTGCCGGGGGGCGTTCTCGCAGGCGAGTACCAGGTGGGGATGGTTGATCAGCCCGGCGAGCGACTCCGCCCTGAGGCCGTCCACCCCGACCGCCAGCATCTTTCCGTCCCAGCTCTGCCGGGTCAGTACCTGGGACCGGGCGACGGCCAGGCGCGCGGCGTCCTCCACGGACAGGTGTCCCGCAGCGGCCAGGGCCCACAGCTCCCCGATGCTCTGCCCGACGATGGCGACGGGCCGGGCCCCTTCGGCGATCAGCATGTGGTGCGTCGCGATGCTGACCGCGAAGATCTCCAGATACTGCACCTCCGGGCCGCGCTGGTCGCTCGTCCCGTTGTGCTCGATCAGCCGCGCACTGATATTGGGCAGCCCCATTTCCCGGGCCGCTTTATCGATGCGGGAAAGTGTTTCACGTACGGTCTCGTAACGGTTGTGTAAATCACACAGAATTCCGCCGCGTGGGGCGGCCACCGTACCGGGCATGACAAAGACAGTATTCACCACGTGCATCACCCTCATCTCTGTCCCGACCGCAGGCGAATTCGCATGGCTGACCGGGGTCGTGAAACGCACACGACGGCGCGACGAAGCATGTCCCTTGCATGGTTACACCCGGGCGGTGGGCGAGAATAAATGCATCCCTGGCCGCCCCTCGTTGATTGCCATTCCTGTGAATGTGTGATTCCCGAACCGAATCTCTCCTGCTGAACGGGGTTGCCATTTGAAGATAGCGGCGCGCCTCCCGGGGGGTCAACGATCAACTTTCGGCCTAAAGTGATTGCGCCCACCATTTTCCAATCATGTAACAGTGGAAGGCGATTGCGCTCTTGCCGTCAGGTGGGACGCGTGTTAGTCGCGGCCGGTCATTTGGTGCGTTAGCCTCCACAGTGCCCCGCTTTGATCCGGTGTGATCGAGGCCCTCAAACATCATTCCGCCGGGAATTCGATCCAATTTTGACGAGCCTGCTTGGCCGAGACCGGACGCCTGGTCCCGGGTGTCAAGAGTTTCGGTCGGCTCGCCTACGCGGACACAATGTTTGATCGGTATTTGTTTAGACTTGTCCCGTAACTACCGGTTACAGGTGAGATGATCTTGCTGTGGCTGGTGTGATCACGGCGTCGGAGCCGTCCTGGATAGCCCCGTTCACCGGGCTGAGCCCGCGTATCTTCCGCAAGTTGGTGAGCGTTTTCAGCGTTGCCTCTCCAGGGCGAGGACGGCCTTGGCGATTGACGTCATGCGGTCCGGGCTGATCCGGGGATCTTCGGAAGATTCGCCAGACTTCAGCAGTGCCATGACTCGTTCGACGGGTGCCCTGGACATGGCCAGTGCCCGGTTGACCGTCTGCTGTGTAGGGGACAACTGCCCCGCCGGGCGGCTGTCTGCGCCCGGTGGTGACCCAGGAGCCGGCGCCCTGGTAGGCGCGGTCGGCCAATACGGGCACGCCTGGCGTTCGCAGATCCGGATAATCCGGTGGGTGCGGGCCGCGGTCAGGTCGTGGCACCGGCCTGGCAGGGCCGGAGAGATCCACAGCGCCTGTCCGGCCGGGCCGGTCACGACCTGCACGTTCACGCCGTGGCGACGATGCTTGTACGAGTAGTCGGCGAGCGTCCCGTCGAGCAGCACGTACTCCGGTTCGTGCTCGCGCAGGACCTTCAGCAGGCCGGGCGCCCGGGCGGCCAGGAGGTCGACCACCGCGGTGGTGTAGGCGTGGGCGGTGCCGACCGAGATGCCGAAGCCGGCGGCCGCTATCTGGGCCAGGGTGTCGTGCTTGCGCAGGTACGCCAGACCGACAAGCGCGCGTTGGCGCGGCGGGAGCTTGCAGCGGCGGTCACCTTCGCGGGTGAGCATGGTGACCCACTCGACCAGCGCATGAGGCAGGTCGAGTGCGGCAGGACAGTAGGCCAACGAGGCACCCGCGCTGATGAGTCGAGACTTCGAACATCTCTCTCAACGGCACAGGTGCCTCGTGCGTTGCGCCCACCCAGCCGTCACCCCATCGGTGGGCCCTCTGAAAACGCTCAGTGAAGAAGAGCCGAAGGGATAAGGGACGGCACCGGATCTGTGAACGGGAAGGACGGGCCGCGTTCCCGTCGGGCGGGACGTGGAAATCCGGAGTCCGTGGAAGGTGCCGTCGCGGAGCGTCGTGGAGAGCACGTCGCCCCGTTGCCCCGCTCGGGTCCGCGATCAGTTGTGCTCCTCGTCGATGGTGACGGCGACCCCGTCCTCGACCTTGACGACGACAGCGACGCTGCCCTTCTTGGCCGCGGCTTCGAGGTCTTCCTCGGTGCAGGGCGTGACGGTCTCCGCGTCACCGCAGATCCAGCCGGCGCCGTTGATGACGGTGCCGGTGGCGGTGAAGAACGCACGCTCGTTACCGTCGCGGCTGAGGGAGTACTTGCCCGGCGCCATGTAACCGAGCGTGCCGGAGAAGAGCCCCGACTTCTCGCCCTCGCCCATACCGTTGCCGCTGTCGGTGTGGTCCTCGATGATGCTGACAGCGACTCCGTCCTTGACGTCGACCGTCGCTCCGAACCCCTTCTTGGCCGCGGCTTCGAGCTCCTCCTCGGTGCACGGCGTGGCGGCCTGGCCGTCCGCGTCACCGCAGATCTTGCCCGCGCCCTCGATGTCGGTGTCCTCCGAGGTGAAGAACGCCTGCTCCGCGCCGTTCGCGTCCGTGACGGTGTATTTGCCGGGGGCGAGGTAGGAGACCGTGCCGACCCACTTGCCCGACACCGTGCCGCTCTTCGAGCCCCTCTCGCCCGACGGGGACTCGCTGCCGGCACCGGTGCCGCTCCCGCCGTCGTCGGACTTCCCCTTGGCGGCCGAGTCAGAGACCGTGGCCCCGGCCGACTTGCCGCCGTCCACCGCGTCCTCCCCCTGACAGGCGGTCAGCAACATCGTCGTGGCCACCAGAGCCGCTGCGGCGAGGACGGACTTGCGGCGGTGCGTGCGAAGCATAGTGGGGCTCCCCCTGCTGATGGTGATGTGGCCGGGCCGGACTGGTCATTCCGGCTGGCCTCTGCCTTGTCGATCACCATCCTGAACGGTGCACGCCCCCCTGCGGAAGCGCGGTTACGGTGTCATGACACTCCTGTGGGGATCACGGGACCCCGCTTCCACGTCCCCGAACCCATGCGGCACAGCCGCCTCTTCTGCGTCGCCGCTTGAAGTCCTGGGGGATCTTCCGCTGGTCCCGATACCGCCCCAACCGCATGACGTCAATCGCCGAAGCCGCCCTCGCCCTGGAGAGACA
Source organism: Streptomyces sp. NPDC005794 (assembly GCF_042871445.1). Classification (NCBI taxonomy): domain Bacteria; kingdom Bacillati; phylum Actinomycetota; class Actinomycetes; order Kitasatosporales; family Streptomycetaceae; genus Streptomyces; species Streptomyces sp. NPDC005794. The sequence continues at coordinate 29,563 of NZ_JBIAIN010000020.1, read as the reverse complement.
ACGCTGAAAGCACTCAGTGAACCTCTTTCATCCTCTATAGCCGCAGGTCAGTAGGGTATGAACGGTCTGGACGACGGTGCCGATACGGCGGGTGGAGCATCTTGCTCGCCGGAGCAGTCGCCAGGACTTCAGCTGCGCGAAGGCGCGTTCACCCGGAGCTCTCAGCCGGGCGTGGTTCCGGTTGAACTCCTGGTAGTGCTCGGGCTGTTCGCGGTGGTGGTAGTACGGGGTGCGGAAGGTGGCGCCGGCGCCCTGGTAGGCGCGGTCGGTGAGGACGAGGATCTGCCGGGTGAGGCAGGCTTGGACGATGCCGTGGGCGCGGGCCGCGGTCAGGTTGTGGGTGCGTCCTGGCGTGGCTCGGGAGAACCAGAGCGGTGTGCCGTCAGGTCGGGCGATGACCTGCACGTTCATGCCGTGCTTGCGGTGCTTTTGCGAGTAGTACGGCTCGTCCGCGCGGATTCGGTCGGTGGGGATCAGGGTGCCGTCGACGATGACGTGAGGTCGATGTCGACTTCGCAGCCGACGGGAGCGAAATCTTCGACCTCTGGCGGCTGCGCTGGTATGGGCTGAGCCTGCCCGAGCCTCTTGACGTCACGGATCAGGACCTACGGACCGCGGTGCGGTCCCTGCAACCGCTCTGACCGAGGTGCGACCGGGGTGGTTCAGCCTCGCCAACTGATGGCTTGAGAAAGATCATGGACGCGATCCTCTACGCCGACCGGACCGGAATTCCCTGGCGTTATCTGCCCCACGACTTCGCTCCGTGGGAGACCGTCTACGGGTACTTCGCCGCCTGGCAGAAGGACGCGGTCTTCGACCATCTCAACGGCCTGCTCCGACGCCTCGTCCGCGAAGCCGGAGGCCGTGACGCCGAGCCGAGCGCCTGCGTGCTCGACGCCCAGAGCATCAAGACCTCAGCTGACGTGCCTGCGGCAGGTCAGGGCATCGACACAGGCAGGAAGATCGCAGGCCGCAAACGCCACATCGGCGTCGACACACTCGGCCTTCTCCTGGCCGTGCTGGTTACGGCCGCCGGCGTCTCCGACAATGCCGGTGGCATTCATGTGCTTTCGGGCATCGCCGCTGACCACCCGCGCAACACCAAAGCGTGGGTCGACAACGGCTACCGGACCAAAGCCATCGACCATGGTGCCCGCCTCGGCATTGATGTGGACGTCACTCGCCGCGATCCCGCCCAGATGGGCTTCAAGGTGATTCCGCGGCGCTGGGTTGTCGAGCGGACCTTCGGCTGGCTCATGCGTCACCGCCGCCTGGCCCGCGACTACGAGGCCCTCCCTCACCGCCCCGAGGCCATGGTCCACCTCGCCATGATCGACCTCATGAGCCGTACGCTCACTCGCGAATCGACCCCGAACTGGCGCCACGTGCGACCACGGTGTAAAGCACTGTCACGAGCTCGCCGGCCTATGCCGCAATACGCTGAATCGCTGGCCCACTACATCGACGCAATCATGCAGATGCGGCGTTGGTAGGCCGGCATGCTCACGCATCAGGGAAATGGCCTGCATGTTTCGACCGGCCGAGACGAGGCTGTCCACCTCCTGGCGGACCTCCGCGGACAGCCGGCCCCACAAGGCGTTCTCCATACCTGCATTGAATCCCGTGCCACCCTCTCGAGCGACCGTGACCTACTCAGCTTCGCCGCCTTATCAAACGTCCCTGGCGGAACAAGACGCTCTTTGACTCTCACTACCATCGACACCAAACCGAGAGGTCGCACCTTGATTCCTCACGCCTCGTCAAAGGCCTCGAGCAAGCGCTCGTACGCCAGCTTCGGCCGCAGGGCCGCGTCCCACGGCAGGGAATCGGCCGTGCGCGGAGGATAGGTCTTGGTGTCGGCGGTGGAACCGTACCGGTCGGTGAATCCCCATGTGGAGAACGATGTGCAGTTCGGCTCCTCCAGGCAGACCCGCAGCTTGCCCGCCATCTCATCAGCCTGGGTCTGCCGCCCGTCCTCCTCGTCCTCACCTATGGGGACGTCCATCTCCGACACCCGCGCATGAACCCCGAGCTCCGCCAGATCCCGCACATGGCTGCGGAAGGTCTCCGGGTCGATGCGGTCGCCGGGTGCGTACTCATGGTTCTGGAAACCCACGCCGTCGATCGGTACGCCGCGTTCCTTGAGCCGCTTGACCAGATCGTAAAGGGCGTCCCACCGCTCGCCTTCCTCCTCGACCCCGTACTCGTTGAGGAACAGCCGTGCCTTCGGATCGGCCCGGTGGGCGGCCCTGAACGCCTCGTCGATGTACTCCTCGCCCATGGCCTCGAACCACGGGCTCTGCTCGGAGCGCAGACCGAGATCCCCGTTGGTGTAGCTCTTCTCGTCGTCGGACATGGGCTCGTTGACCACATCCCATTCCGCGACCTTTCCCTTGAAGTGCCCGGCGACCATGGCGATGTGCCGGAGCATGGTCCTGCGCACCTCCTCGGGGTCGTCGTCCTCCCGCATCCAGTTGGGCAGAGCCTCGTGCCAGACGAGGGTGTGCGCGTGCACCTTCATGTCGTTTGCGCGGGCGAAGCGTACGAGTAGGTCCGCGTCGCGGAAGTCGTAGACGCCCCGGCGTGGGTGGAGGAACTGTGGCTTGAACGCGTTCTCCGGAGTGAGCATGGAGAACTGGCTCCCCGCGAGCGCCCGGTAGCGTGAGTCGGTGAGCAGCGGGTTCTCGGCCAGGGCGGCGCCGACGTCGAACGGCCGCCCCACGTCTGCGGCCCGCGCACGCAGCGAGTCGTCGGACTGCTCCTGGCGTAGCTGCGGCGCCTTGATCACGCGGAGCGAGTCCCCGCTCTCTGCCCGCGCGATCAGCTGCGTCAGACGCCATCCCTCGCGGCGCTCGTCTTCGCCCGCGTCCGCCTCCAGACCGAACCAGACAGTGCCCTCGGCGAACACCCCCGGGTCCTGCACGGTTCCCAGCCGCCGCCCGTCGGCTTTCACGCGGAAGGTGTCACCGATGCTCGACACGGCGAGCGTCACCGTCCCGGAACAGCCGCAGTCGAAATCCTTGGAGGTGGCCGGCTCATCGCCCTCGCCGTCCCATATCTGTACCTTCACTTGTCCGTCAGCGGTCACGCCGACGCGGAGTGAGGGCCGCTCCTGCCGCCACTCGTCGTAGATGACCGGTACACGTCCGTACAGCCGCAGCCATGAGTCGCCGTCATCGTCACCCACACCGGACATGCGCGCGGTGACGGTGAAGTCGCCATCGGACCTGAGATGCGGGCCGGCCAAGTTCAGCGAGGGGTTGGGCTGGCCGCCGGAGGAGTCCTGCTCCACGATGTGCCGATCCAATGCGCTGACCCGCAGGATGTCGTTCCGCGCGGTGGTGCCCGGCATCTGCGTCCAGTCGTGGTTCCGCAGCAGGTCTTCGTCGTTTCCGCCGCCCGCGCCTTCGCCCCGCCCCGTACACCCGGCCGCCACCGCCATGACGAGCGCCACGACGGTCAGTCGCTGCCACGTCCCCCCACCAAGGTCCATGGTCTCTCCCACTCTCTTGTTCGAGACGAGATCAACGTCTCGAAACCGGGCCACAGTTCATCACACGTGAGGTAGGGCGGCCTTGTGTGGCACGTCCCAGCTCGTGTGGCGGAGCGGGCCCGGATCGTTGCGGCCTGCGCGGAAGGCGCATCAAACACGCGTGTGCCAACGGACTTCAGGGCATCCACGGAGACGGTACGCAAGTACGCTCACTGTTCGCTGACCGGCGGATGGGGGGACTGGCGGACGAGCCGCAGCCGGGCCGTTGAATCCCACGTGCCACCCTCTCGAGCGACCGTGACCTACTCAACTTCGCCGCCTTATCAAACGCCCCTGGCGAAAAAACGCTCTTTAAGAGGGCATTTGATCTAGGCGTATTGCGCTGTATGCCCTAGTAGGTTCCTCAAGGTGTGGGTCGACGGCGGCTACTGCCAGCACCTAGTCGAGCATGCCGCCACCCTCGGCATCGACATGGAGATCACCGCCCGCAAGCCCGGGAGCAGAGGCTTCACCCCGATCCCGAAGCGGTGGGCGGTCGAGCGAACCTAACCCCTGTGCGCGCCCTGGACGAGCGCTGCACTGCCGCGAAAAACCCGTGGCGCAGGCCTACGAGAACAGCCCCGACCAGGGCCTCCTCGTAGACGGGCTGACCACATAGGAGCCCGGCGACAAGACCACAGGAATCGGGCCGACGCCCTAAGCGGCCTCGTAGTGGTGCGCCCGGCCGCCTCGCCACTCCACCCATCCCGGGTCATCCAGTAGTCGCTCAGCGTCAGGGAGCCCTGCCCGCCGGATGAATTCCTCCACGTCACGGTCGTCGCGGGCGAGCCCGGCGATCTGGTCACGGATGGTGACCCGTCGGCCGCCGCTGGGTGAGGGGCGATGGATGACTATCGGCGCGCTCATACCCCCAGCCTGCGGCGCCGTGCTGCTCACAGCACGCCGAGCGAGGTGTCCCGACGGCAGTGCACGCATGCCCGTATCCCCCTCACTCAGCGCGGCCAGCGCCTGCTCACGGCTGATCGGCCGCTGCTCCTGGCTGTCGCCGCTCCGCGGCCTGTCTCTCGACGTCGGCGATCTCGGCGGCTTCCCGGCAGTCACCGGCCTGCCGGACGGTCCGCCCCTGGTGCAGCAGGCCCATGAGCTGTTCCAGTTGCTCGCGCCGCTCCTGAAGATCCTGATCCTCGTCCGGGACCCGCGCCCCGGGGCAGCCGCCCGCTTGCGGCGCCTTCCCAGCTGCGCATGAGGCAGTAGCGCGTGCAGTAGGCCCCGAGTCGATGGGTATCGGCGGTGACCAATCCCAGGAGGTACCAGCCGGGCAGGCAGACTCCTCGTGGAGTTCACCGAGGTCGAGCACATCGAATTCGACCTGTAGGTCCACACGTCGGCGATCACCCTCGCCACCTGTGACTGAGCGTTTCGGTTGGCCCCTGAGCGTTGCGCTCGGCCTGGCTAGGCGTGATGGTCGGCCGGGCCGTTTCCTCGCCACTCCACAGCGGGCCGATGAGTTTGTTGCTCCCGGTCGGTCCGAACTTGTGACACCCCAGGAAAGGACACCGCCATGTCGGAGCTTCTCGTCGACTTCATCACTTCCCTTGACGGCCATGCATCGGGAGAGGGATGGCCGGGGTTCTGGGGCCTCGAGGGCCCGGAGTACCTCGCATGGCTCGGTGAGCAGCCAGAGTCCACCTACCTGATGGGAGCGAACACCTACCGACTGATGTCGGGCTTCGCCGACGGCGAGGTGCCGAATGGCCACGACGAGTTCAGGCCCGAAGAAGAGGCGTCCGTCAACGAGCTCACGCAAGCGCCCAAGGTGGTGTTCTCCTCCTCACTCAAGGAGCCACTGGCGTGGGGCAACTCCACGCTCGTCCGCGACGACGCTGTCGAGGCGGTCCGCGCCATGAAGTCGAGTGGCACAGGGCTCCTCAGCACGATCGGCAGCCTCAGCCTGTGCCGTTCCCTACTACGCGCCGGACTCGTCGACCGCTTCCGGGTCGTGATGTTCCCGGTGATCACCGGGGCCACGGGCAAAGAACGCATCTACGACGGCTATCCGGACGTTGCTCTCGAGATGATCGAGCATCGCACCTTCGACGGCCGCATCCAGCTGGTCGAGTACAAGCCCCGCGTGCTCGATCACCCGCTGCCGAAGGGCGCCAACGCCAGTGTTCGCATGTCCGGGTAGCGGATGCCCAGGATCCGTTGTGTTTCGTGTCAACAACGCCGGGGAGCACCTATCGGCTGGTCCTGTACGCAGGGTCCAGGTGCACGAGACGGGTCTGGCCGACGGCTGGTGGTTGATGCCGCTGAGCCAATGCACGCTCACGCTGCGCACGGTCCGCGGCGGCGACGACTGCGACCCAGTCGGGGCCGAGACAGGCGACCAGCCGGGTGCGGAGCACCGTTCGTTCGCGACCGGTGGTGCCCCCCCAGATACCCGTTGTGGTCTCTTCCGGGTGTGCGAGTGCCCCACTTGAGGCATTGAGGTGCGATTGGGCAGACTACGCAACGGGCTCGGGCCTCCTCGATACGCTGGCTGACTGCGCTGCCCCGTTCGTCGTACTCGTGAGCAAAAAGGCTCGGTATTTCCCGGCAGTTGGTGCGCTTGTGGAAGCGGGGTAAGGCTATGTCGGCGGCGGGCTTGTCGGTGTAACTCATGGTTCTACCTCTCATCGAAGGTGCGGGAGCTTGAGGAGGATCCGCTCGGGCAGGTCGGGAAGGGACGCCACAGCCCGAGACCCGTGGATCCGGTCGATGGCCACAGGTGTGCTTCAGCGGGCGCCTGATGGCTGCGGCACGTACCTGCGCGAAGGGTCGGACCTCGGGCGGTACTGCTGATCACGGACGTAGGGCGGGCAAGGCGCTGGTAGTTTCCGTTCGTCAGGGGGTCTTCATACGCGTCACGGTGGACACGCTCAGAGATGCCGCCAGGGCTTCGTGCGGGATTCAGGGCCAGCCATACATCGTGGAGCGCGTCGGCAAGGTGGCCAGGCTCTACACGCCTGTCGGCACGGAATCCCCGCAACCCACGGCCCGACGGGCCGTCGAAGCGGGCCAGGTTGAGGTCAGCCAGATTTGGCGGAGTCGAGATGACGGGTGTCACCGAGGCTGACGATTTGGCGGTTGTGGAAGACGTCGTCTTCGCGCAGTGTGGTGATGCTGCCGGAGGGAGCCCGGAAACTGGCATAGCCGGCTGACTCGATCGGCATCTTGATCCAGGACGCCACGACGCACGTCAGGGAGCCACCGTGCGTCACGATGATCTGGTGTTCGCAAGGGTCCCGAAGGATCTCGTCCATGGCCGTGTAGATGCGCTGTGCCCACACCGCCTTGGTCTCTGAACCCTGCAGGCCCTCGTCGTGGTTCATTCGCTCCCCGACAGCCGGCGGTGGGATGAAGCGCCGGTCGAGCCACTCCTGCGGCCTTCCTTCTGCCTCGCCGTAGGACTTCTCCCGCAGCCTGCGATCCAGGACCGTCTTCACGCCGAACAGCTCGGCCACCTCATCGGCCGTCCGCAGGGTGCGCTGCAGATCCGAGGAGAACAGCTCCACCTCGGTGCCGTCCGGGATCTGGGCCCGTAGCGCTTTGGGCGATGGAGACCGCCGCACGGACGCCGGCGGGCGTCAGCTGCGAGTCATGCCACCCGCCGACGACTCCCTCGACGTGGTGCGTCGCCTCCGGATGGGTGACGACGTAAAGAGTGCGCATGAGTGCGTGCCTTCCGGTAGGTAGCGTCCTGCCTGGTTGCGGGCCGCAACTATGGAAGGGACCGTTCAGAACCATCAAGCGGCGAAGCCCTTGCACGCGCGGACGGCTCGGCTCTCCCGTACGCGGCAGCCGCGTCACCGCAGAGGCTGGTCGACCAAGCGCTCGAAGGCCCGGGCCGCCGCACTGGGGGTGCGGTTGCCGGGCGTGGCCAGGGATATCGGCCAGTTGAGGTCCGCTCCGGTGATGGGCAGCGAGACGAGGTCGGCGCCGGGCTCGGTACTGCCCCGGGGCAGCAGAGCGACGCCCAGGCCGTGGCGGACGAAGTCGGCGCCGGCCCCGATCGCGGTGATCTCGATGGCGACATGGCGTTGAAGTCCGGCCGCGGCGAACGCGCGATCCGTTACGGCGCGGTTGCCATAACCGGAGGGAAAGTCGATGAACGCCTCACCTGCCAGATCCCCGAGCGCCACCCGGCTCTGGAGGGCAAGCCGGTGCCCCGCAGGAACGACGAGGTCCAACGGCGTGGTGGTGAGGTCTCTCCACTGCGCGCCGGGCGGCGGCGAGCCAGGGATCGAGACGAATGCGAGGTCGAGCCTGCCCTCGGTGAGCGCATCGAGGAGCCCGGGTGAGCCGCCGCCTGACGCTGCGGTGGCCAGGCGCACGGAGACAGCGGGGTGCTCACGGTGGAAGCGGCCCAGCAGCGCCGGCAGGTCGATCATCCCGAGAGAACTCAGCGTCCCGACGCGCAGGGTGCCGCGGACGCCACCGTTGACGTCGTCGACGGCGTCACGCGCGTCCCGGACGGCGTCGAGGGCAGCCCGGGCCTTCGGCAGCAACGCGCGTCCCGCGTCCGAGAGGCTGACCCGCCTGGACGTGCGCTCCAGCAGTCTGGTGTGCAGCTCCCCTTCCAGGGCTGCGATCGTCGCCGACACAGCCGACTGCACGACGTGCAGCCGGGCGGCGGCGCGCGTGAAGCTCGACTCCTCAGCTACCGCGACAAAGCACTCCAACTGGCGCAGTTCCATTCCTCATCATCTCTCAAGGTGATGGCTGCGAGCAAAATCATTCGTTGGACGTGATCCACCGGCGGACGGAGTGTGGAAGGCGTACGAGCCCACTTCTCCAGGAGCCGACCGCCATGACCACCGCACCGTCCGACCGCCGCCACGCCCCTCGCACCCGCCACGACCTCGGCACCCACCGCGAGATCCGGCTGACGGCCCGCCCCGCGCCGGGGGCGCCGCTCACGGACGAACTCTTCGAGATCGTCGAGGTCCCGACCCCCTCCCCCGAGCCCGGCCAACTCCTCGTACGCACCAGGGTGATGAGCGTGGCCGCCGTGATGCGGACGCTCATGGACGAGACGACCGACGTGCCGATGCACCCCTTCACGCTCGGTGAGCCGCTGTACGGCCCCGCGATCGGCGAGGTCGTGTCCGCCCCCGGCACCCGTTTCTCCCCCGGCGACCTCGTACAGCACGATCTGGGCTGGCGCGAGTTCGCCCTTCAGGACGCCTCCGCCGCGAAGCGCGTCGACCCCGGCCTGCTGCCCGACCCGGCCGCCTACCTGTCCCAGGGCCCCACCGCCTGGATGGGCGTCACCCGCGGAGCCGAGGTACGCCCGGGGGACACGGTCTTCGTCAGCGGCGCCGCGGGCGGTGTGGGGTCCCTCGCCGGGCAGGCCGCCCGGCTCCGCGGGGCCCGGTGGGTCGTCGGCAGCGCCGGCTCGCAGCGCAAGGCGGACATCCTGCGCGAGGAACTCGGTTACGACGCCGCGATCCTCCGCGGCGAAGGATCAATCGAGGAGCAACTCCGCGCCGTGGCTCCGGAGGGCATCGACGCGGTGATCGACAACGTCGGCGGCGAGCAGCTACAGGCGTCCATCGCCGTCGCCAACCGAGGCGCCCGCATCGCCATCGTCGGGGCGCTGGGCACCCAGCTCGCGGCCTCCGGCTCCCCGACGACGGCCATCGACACCTTCTCTCTGCTGACCCGGGGCATCACCTTGCGCGGTACCGTCCTGCATGCGGACCACCTCGACCTGATCCCCGAGTGGTACCACCAGTTCGGCGCCGGGCTGCGCGACGGCACGCTGACCTTCCCGCACTCCAGGCTGCACGGCCTCGACAACGCCCCCAGGGCCCTGCGCGAACTGGTCGAAGGCCGCCACGTGGGCGCGGTCCTGGTGGAGCTGTGAGAGCTCGGCCCCTTGACAGGGGCACACCTTCACGACTTCACCCAAACGAGCGGTGGCCGCGACCTGCGGGTCTCAGCAGGGTGTCGTATCCGACGCTGATCCGACATCAGCCCTGAGAAGCCAACACGGAATTTGAGAACCTACACATGGCCGGGGCTGGCTGCGCTGCGAGACGACCGCAATCCTCGGCACCTGGCAGCCCGCCTACGCGATGCTCACCCATGCCGCCGCCAACTGCCCTTCCCCGACGACACCGTCCGCGGTCTGGCCGAGGACGGCTGGTTGGACGTCACCCCGGAGAACCTGCCCTCACGGCTCGGCGGATCTCCGGACGAGACATCCTTCGGACCCATCGCCATCCAGGTGAGAAGGGCAGCGGAGGTCCTCGGATACGACTCCGTAAACCTCACAGACGGCCAACGGGACACCATCGAAGCCTCACTCCAGGACCCCGGCCAGAACATCTTCATAGCCTCCGAATACCTGGCCATGCTCAAGGAAGAGAGCGGCTTCGCCGACGTACCGGCGGACGAGATGACACGAGAACAGCGCCAGGAACTCGCCGCCCGCCACAACGGCGGCCCCTACTGGCAGGATGAAAGCGCCCAGGCATACGGCCGGGGCTTCGACATGAATCTGGACGACGCGAGGAGCGCCCTGAAGTGACCGGCCTGCTGCGAGGGCCGTGGGGTGTGCTCCTCATCCTCGCCAACCTGCTCAGTGCCTACGTCGCCTACGGCGCACTCGTGACCCAGCCACAAGGCGCCTAGGACGAAAGCACCCTGACAGGAATCGAGTTCGCCTCAGCCCTGCTGATCACACTCGGCGTCATCACCTTTCTGCTTGCTCTGGTCCCCGTGCGGCGGCAGACCCTCAGCCGCTGGTGGCTGGCACCGTCACTGATCTTCCTGGCGGTCGGCGTAGCACGCTGGGCGTACATCGTTCACACCTATCCGCAGAGTCCCGGAAGCTGAACGTTGCAGCAGCCCCAAGCCCCGGAGCGCACTGATCACGCCCCCCACCGCCGATAGAGCTCAGGCGCTGGCCGTCAAGCACTGAGTCGACGCGGTCGGCGGACCTTGCCTGACCGCGGACAGGCTTCTTCTTGGAGATTTCATGGACAGCAGGTTGGCCAGAGACGAGATGGCCACGAGCCAGGCGCAGCGCGCACGAGAGCGGTACTCGGTCCTCGCCGCCCTTCAGCTCGGCCTGCTGGCCGCGGGCGAACCGCGACTCTTCGAGGGGGAGCTGCGCGAGTACGCGAGGCCGGTAGGGAACTGCGGGCAGATGCGCGACGACTACCTGGACCTGTTCGGTGACGCGGACACCATGGGTAAGCAGACCGGCACCGACTTGCGCGACGGCAAGCACAGCTACACCGTCCGTGCCCTCCTCGCGGCCGTCGACGACGCCGAGCGGCGCGTGGTGGAAGGCGCGCTCGGTGATGCGTCCTGCACGCCGGGGACGATCGCTGCCGTCCGTGAGATCGGCGAACACCGCGGCGTGGCAGACCACATGCGGGCGGACATGCGCCGCTGTGCGCAGCAGGCGTCTGCGGTGGCCGTCGGCTGGCGGCCGCAGTGGCGGGACGAGGCGGTCAGCTTCTTCGAGCAGTTGCCGCTGTGGAGCGTTGAGCGGGCAGGCCTACGCGAGCGGACTGCGCCGCCGCCGGCCCCGGCCCGGGGACAAACGGCACGTGGACGAGGTCTTCGTCAAGATCAACGGTGAGCTGGAGTACCTGTGGCGGGCCGTCGACCAGGACGACACCGTGCTCGACATCCTCCTGCACAACCGCCGGGACAAGGCCGCCGCCAGACACTTCCTCCGCCACCTGATGCAGAAGACCTGGGCGGCGCCGCGGGTGGTGGTCACCGACAAGCTCCGCTCCTACGGCGCGGCCCACCGCGAGGTCGTGCCCTCGGTCGAGCACCGTTCCCACAAGGGCCTGTACAACCGGGCGGAGAACAGCCACCAGCCCCCGGCAACGCGAGCGCGTCACGAAAGACTTCCGCAGCGTCGGCGGAGCCCAGCGGTTCCTGTCCGCCTTCAGCAGCATCTCACCCCACTTCCATCCCCGCCGCCACCTGATGACCACACCCGACCACCGAGCCGAGATGACCGTCCGCTTCGCCATCCGGGACCAGATCACCGGCGCCACCGGCCGGCCTGCCACGGCCTGACCTCAGTGGAGGAGACCGAATCAAGCGCGCAAAGGCTGCCACCTCCAGAGGCATGATGGTGGACGTGACGGCGTACTTCGGATTCATCTGCCTGGGTGGAGCAGATCCTGGATCTCCAGGAGGCCGGTGCGGCAGAGGAGGATCTGCATCCGATCGTCGCGGAGGCCATCACCGAGTCGTATTTCACGGAATGGGGCACACGGGCCGATGGCCTCCGCGCGGATTTCACGTCCGTGTCGTCAATCTCTTTCCGGTTCTGGCCCAGCCGAATTCCGGACCTGCTATAAACCAAATCTGCGGGCCACCGTACTGAGCCGAAGCGCGATAGCTGTCACGTAGGCAGACTTGTTGTCACCGGTAAGGCCGTAGGTGCGCACGGGTGAGACCTTGACAACGACGACTCCGCCGCACTACACGGCATGAACGACCGGCCTGCGGGCCTGAGGTCCGAAGGTACGCGTGAAGTCGCTGGCTCGGCTCGGCTGGAGCTGGTCTCGGGGGTGCATCTGCTGCACCCCGAGGACGCGGTGTTGGAGGCGATGCTGGCGGGATGGGCGCGCCAGCAGATCGGCGGCCGTGGCCTTGCGAAGAAGACGGTCCACGACCGTCGCAAGATCGTTGAGCAGTTCAGGGACTTCACCAACGAGTACCCGTGGAAGTGGACGGCCGCGGACATCGACGAGTGGATGGCCGACCTGGTGATGCGCCACGACCGTGCCAAGACGACGCTCCGCACCTACCAGGGGGCCGTGGGCGTGTTCATGGACTATCTGCTCAACCCGGTCTACGGGTGGGTGGAGGTCTGTCTGGAGCGGTTCGGTACGCACCCGACGCCGATCCTCCACGATGGCAACCGGCGCGAGCACCTTGTGGACTACGAGGGCGAGGAAGACCGCCGGCCGATGACGCGGGAAGAGTGCCAGCTCTTCTTCGACCACATCGACGAGCGGGTCGAGAAGGCCATCAAGCGGGGCCGCAAGGGGGCCTTGACCGCCTACCGGGACTCCACGCTGTTCAAGACGATCTACGGGTGGGGGCTGAGAGCCTCGGAGGCATCCGGCCTGGACGTCGTCGACCTCTACCGCAACGCGAAGGCCCCGCAGTTCGGCCGCTACGGCATGGTGCACGTCCGCAAGGCCAAGGGCACCAAGGGCTCGGGACCCCGGCGGCGGAACGTCGCCAGCATCAAGCCGTGGGCGGTCGAGGCCCTGGAGGACTACGTCGTCAACCTCCGGCCCCGCTATGGCTTCCCCGGCCACCCAGCCCTCTGGCTGACCGAACGCGGCGGCCGGCTGCGGGTCCGCGAGATCGAGGACCGGTTTGCGCTCTACCGCGACGAGCTGGATCTGCCCAAGGAGCTCGTGCCGCACTGCCTGCGGCACTCCTACGTGACGCACAACATCGAGGACGGCGTCGACCCCAGGTTCATCCAGGAACAGGTTGGTCACCTCTACGCGTCCACGACCGCCCTCTACACCGCGGTCAGCGATGACTTCGCGAACACGATGATGCTCAAGGCCATCGACCTGGCCTTCGGCAACGACTCTGGCCTCACGGGCCGGGAACGGAACGGATGACGATGACGGTCAAGCTCGACTACAAGTGGCATCTGCGCGAGGTCATGGCGACCCGGGGCATGTTTTCCACCACCGACCTGCGGCCCCTGCTGGCCGAGCGGGGCATCGACCTGTCGGCCAGCCAGATCTACCGCCTGGTGGTCGAGACGCCGGAAAGGCTCAACCTCAAGGTGCTGATTGCCCTCCTCGACATCCTCGGCTGCTCGATGGACGACCTGATCGAGCCGGTCGCCGCGGGCAGGCCCCGGGCGAACAAGGCCGCGGACGGCACCGAGACCACCGGCGTCGGCGCCTTCCGGCCCAAGCGGGCCCGGATCGTCGGACCCTCGTGACCACCATCCCGAGGGCCGAGACGGACCCCAACGCGGTGATCGTCGACCTCGTCGCCGCGGTCGAGCCCGACCTACCGCCTCAGACGGTCCAGCACGCGATCTCCCAGGCTGTACATGCCAAGCCGCGTGCTGTCCTTTTGGCCCGGACGCTGGAGCGCGATCCGGGGCTGCTGACCTCGGGCCGGGCCGAAGGCCCGGCTTCGGTTGAGCGCTTGATCCGTCTTCTCGTCCAGGCCGGCGCCGTCAACGTCGTCCGGCCGCCCTGCTCGCGCTGCGGCAGGATGGGGCCTCTGACGAACACCAACGGCTCTGGCCTGCGGACCTGTGCCCCATGCGGCGGGAGGCGAGCCGACACGCGATGGGCGTGCGGCGGCTGCGGCAACAGCAAGACCCCGCGGTACGGGCTTGACCGCTCCGGTCGTGAAGTCTGCCGGTCCTGCTATCAGGCCGAGTGCACCGAGGACCCGGCCGCCGACCTCCTGAGCCATCTCAACGGCCTTGCCCTCGGGCTCGGCGAGTCCGTGCTTCAGGAGGTGATCACAGAGGTGACCAAGGGCAGCGCCTCCAGCACCCGGCGCCTTCTCTGGGATGTTCAGAACCAGCCGGGCCTTCTGGCCGGGCAGGCCCACCACCACGGGCCTCGGACTCTGCTTCTGGCCGAGCGACTGCACCAGGCCGGCGCTGACGGTGTCCCGGCGCCGAGGTGCCCGCACTGCGACCGCACCGTCCGGCTCGGCTACTCCATCAAGCGGCTCCGAGTCTGCGGCACCTGCTACAACCGCTCGACCGCCCAGTCCTGCACGCACTGCGGTCGCTTGCGGCCCGTTGCCGGGCGCACATCCGACGGCTCGCCCATCTGCAGCGACTGCCGCGACAAGGACGCCATCTGCCAGGAGGTATGCGTCGGCTGTGGCCGTCATCGGGCCGTTTCGGCCCGCACCGAGAACGGGCCGCTCTGCAAGACATGCCGCAAGCCGCCCACGATGCAGTGCGGCAGCTGCGGCAAGGTCCGTCCCTGCTTCCATGCCGCCGCCGGCACGCCGCGCTGCCGGGCCTGTCTGATCACGCTGGAGCCCTGCACCGACTGCGGGCGCACCTTGCGCGTGGTCGCCCGGACACCTCGGGGGCCGTTCTGCGAGAACTGCTGGGAGGTCGCCCCGGAGGCCCGCAAGCCGTGTCAGCAGTGCGGCACTGTCGAGAAGCTCTTCCACCACGGCCTCTGCCGCCGATGCGCCGGCGAACGCCACCTGCGGAACCTGCTGACCTCACCGGACGGCACCACGCGGCCCGAACTCGACAAGATCGTGGACGCCCTGCTGAACTTCAACTCGCGACGGACACTGCTCTATCTGCGGGAGTCGACGACCGCCACCCGCCTGGTCACCGACCTCGCCTCCGGAACCTGCGAGCTCACCCACGAGGCCTTCGATGCCCGCAGGACAGGGCAGAGGGACATGGCCCTCGACTACTTCCGCGCCGTCCTCGTCTCCGCCGGCATCCTGCCCGTCCGCGACGAATACATGGCCCGGCTGGAGCAGTGGATCGACCGGAAGCTCGACACGATCGACGACACCGAGGACCGCAAACTGATCACCGCCTTCGCTCGCTGGGACCGCATCGCACGCCTGAGGCGACGATCCCGCGGCAAGCCGATATCCGCCCAAGCGGCCGACATCATCCAGACCCAGATCGTCAAGGCCATCGCTTTGCTCGACTGGATCAAGGACCAGGGCGAAACTCTGGCCACCTGCCGGCAAGCACACATCGACCTCTGGCTCACCTCCGAAGACCACCAAGGCCCCTACACCGCCGCACCGTTCGTCACCTGGGCCGTCCGCAGCAAGTTCGCCTCCAACATCAACATCCCCTCCCGCCCCCGGCGCGTCTCCCATCCCCCGCTGGACGCCGACACACGCTGGAGCATTGCCCGTCGGCTCCTCAACGACGACTCGATCGAGACCAAGGACCGCGTCGCCGGGCTGATGGTCCTGCTCTATGGCCAGACCCCCGCCCGAACCTGCCGACTGACCACCGCACATGTCATCCAGGACGACAAGGGCGTCGCCCTTCAACTCCACGAGATCCCGCTGAGGCTGCCGCCGCCCTTGGACACCCTGGTGCTCCGACTCGTCGACATCGCCAATGATCACCAGCACACCGTGACGGCGAACGAGTCCAACACACCCTGGCTCTTCCCGACCCAGCACCCGGGGAAGCACCTGACCAGCGGCCAGCTCCTCGCCCGACTCCGGAAGATCGGGCTTCCCTCCGAGGCCGGTCGCTGCGCGGCCCTGCTCGACATCTGCACCACGATGCCGGCGGGCGTCCTCGAACGGCTCCTCGGTATCAGTCCTGCCGCTGCTGACCGATGGGCATCTGGAGCCGTCAGGACGGCCTACGCAGCCGAGGTGGCCCGCCGATCAGACGCCGGCGAACGTCTGGGAATACTCCTGATGTCCTCAGCTGGTGCTGTCCTCGACGCCTCCTCGCAGGCCCCACTCATCCAAGCCGGAATAGATCAACGCGGTGCGGCCCCGCGGAAAGGAGAGGGCCTCGGCCTCACCTGAATAGACCGCCACGAGCGAGTCGGCTCCTCGCCACCAGGTGTCGGCCAGTCCCATCACTTCGCGCACCGGCTCGAACCCGTCCAGCACGATGCCATCGACATCGTCGCCGGTGACCTTGATGATCTGCGTTGCCCACGTGGACGCGTGGTGGGTCAGCGCGAGCGACTCCACCCAGCCCTCGACGGTGGCATGGAGAGGCACCCACTGCCCTGAGCGAATGCCGAACTCGCCAGACGGCCCGATCCAGAACCCGTATGGGACCGCGCTCCTCTGCACCCCAGCCTCGAACCACCAACCTTCAGATTCAGAGCCTTCAGGGCAGTCTGCTTCGAGGTACCTCGGGCCGCCGTCGTACCGCGATGCGGGTGGTAGGACCAGACCGCCCCATCGCTCCTCATAAGCCGCCATCCGGTCGATGACCGCCGCCGGGATATCTCGCTCAAGCCACCACTGTCTGTGGTCCTCGACGTGCCTGACGTCGACTTTGACTCCGTGCACTGAGACGAACGATCGAGCTCGTTGAGTCAGGCCGTCGGGCACATCGTTGAAGAGGTTGAGATTCACCAGAAGGACGCTACCGAGTAGCCCCGGGGCCGCAGGCTCCGGCCCCCTGCGCCTCCTGCGGCACCGTGTCCCTGCCGAGCTGGAGGCATGGGCCTCGTTGCTCTATTCCGCACGCTCGAATATCGGAACCTACCGACAGTGCCGGCCCTGTGGAACCGGGCGCTCGGGGCCGCACGTCCCCCCGTACATGCTGATCATCCTGGGGATACTCTTCGCCGTCGCGCCCGCCGTCGTCTGGATGATGATCGCCCGCACCCGCCCTGTCGGCTTCGCGATCGGCGGCACGCTGCTCGCCGGAGCCGGTCTGCTGATCAGTGTCCAGCAGGGCTGGATCGAGGCCCCAGGGCCCGACGCCCATCTCGTGTTCACAGCCCTGGCCTCTCTGCTCATCGCCTGCGGTGCGGGATTGGAAGGACGGCACGAGAACTCCCCTCCCCCGGAATGGATTCCCCGCCGCAACGGAGCGATCGGCTTCCTGGGGATGCAGTTCGCCCTCACCCTCGTGGCCGGGCTCCTGTATGCCCTGATGATCGGCGAAGGATCGGACGCCCCGCCGCCCAAGGCCCTCCCCTCATTGCCGCCAGGCCTCAGCATGGTTGACGAAGGCACCAGCTGCGGTTCCGGCGGCTGCTGGCGCGCCGCGACGGTCACCAGCGGGGGCGGCCTGTCCCGCCCGGAGATCATCCGCGAACTGGGCCTCCAGCAGGAGAGCTGCCGTTCCAGCGGCTGGCTGCTCGACTGGCGTGACGTGTGCGTCGGAGCCAGGGACAATGGCGAGAACGTCACCATCTACGCGGGCTGGGGATACTGAGCTTGGCGTTTAACATCGCAGGTCACTCGGCCTGCTGATCTGTGGTTCTTCCCAGGACAGCGGAGACGGCCGTTCTTCACGCTTCGAGTTGTCGAGTCAGGAAGTGCGAGAGAACGGCCGCTGCCCATGAGTGTCCCTGGTGAGATGTCCGCAGGCGAGGTGTTGGGCGTACTGTCCCGCTTTCGGGTCGAGTTCTACGATTCCCTCTACGCCCGCCCGGACACGCTCTTCGAGCTCACCGACGCGATCTTGTGCACCGACGGTCCGGTCCGCTCCCTGGTCGAGCTGTCACTGGCCGCCGAGTACCGGCGTGGCCACGGCGCCCTGTACGCAGCCCTGGACCGGGACCGGGGCTGGGCCGAGCTGGCACGGCTGCGTCGCACGCTGATCGGCCTGCCGGTGCCCAGGGCGGCCGGCGGGCGGATCGTGCTGGCCGTGGATGTGTCCAACTGGCTCCGCCCCGACGCTTCCACCAGCGACGAGAGGTTGTTCTGCCACGTCTATGGACGCGGTGACCGCAAGACCGACCAGTTCATCCCCGGCTGGCAGTACTCTTTCGTCGCCGCCCTGGAGACGGGCCGCACCTCCTGGTGTGCTCTGCTGGACGCCGTGCGTCTGGGCCCCGCGGACGACGCCACGCTCGTCACCGCCGCCCAGTTCCGCGAGGTGGTGGGCAGGCTGATCACCGCCGGGCACTGGAAACCGGGCGATCCGAAGATCCTGATCGTGATGGACTCCGGCTACGACGTCGCCTACCTTTCCCACGCCCTGGCCGGCCTTCCCCTCGACCTGGTCGGGCGCCTGCGCTCGGACCGGGTCATGCTCCGCGACCCCGGCCCCGCCCGGCCGGGAGCGAAGGGCGGGCGGCCACGCCGGCACGGCGGCGTCCTCGCCTTCGCCCGGCCCGACATCTGGCACGAGCCCGACGTCACCACCGCCACCGACACCACCCGCTACGGCAAGGCCGCCACAAAAGTTGGGACTGGATGCACCCCCGGCTCACCCACCGTGGCCCCTGGCTGGAAACACGCGAAGGAAGAACTCCCCGTGCTCCACGGCATGTTGGTGCGGCTGGAAGTCGAGCGACTGCCGGGCGACCGCGACCCGAAACCGGTCTGGCTGTGGAGCTCGGCGGCCAACGCGACACCGGCGGACGTGGACCGCTGGTGGCAGTGTTTCCTGCGCCGCTTCGACCTGGAACACACCTTCCGCCTGATGAAGCAGACCCTCGGCTGGCCCGCCCCGAAGATCCGCCGCGCGGCCACCGCCGACCTGTGGACCTGGCTCATCATCGCCGCCCACACCCAGCTCCGCCTCGCCAGGCTCCTCACCGAGGACCTGAAACGCCCCTGGGAACGACGAACCGAGCCCCGTCGGCTCACCCCCGCCCGCGTCCGGCGGGGGTTTCGCAACATCCGGGCGACCGCAGCCAATCCGGCGGCCGCACCGAAACCGTCCCGGCCAGGACCGGGAGGGCCTCCCGGCTCGAAGAACAAGCACCCAGCCACCCGTCACGGCGTCGGCAAGACAGTCAAACGCGCCGAATCGATCAAAGAGCACCGGGCCGCCGCAGGTTAAACGCCAAGCTCAGAAGCAGTCGTTCAACTGGTAGGGGGCGTGGGCGGTGTGCCGACCATGGCCTTCTCGTACCAAGCCCAGAAGTCGATCAGGCTGCCATGGTCTGCTTCTAGTTGAGGCACGATTTTCGAGTCGTGGCCTGGCAAGAACTTTCCGCGGGCGGGGACTCCCCCGCACCGGCAGCCGCAGGGGCGGCTCTCGTTCATCGTCATGGTCGGCATCCTCCCGCGCGACCGGCCGATCCCGCCACTGGCCGTCACGGGCCGTCACGGGCTGGGCGTCACGGGCTGGCGCCGACAATCCCCATCCTCTTTGTTCGGATTGCAGTCCAGTCCAACTTCGACGGCAACCGGTCCAGGTTCGCTGTCACAGGTCAGCGGCGCCCGCCGGGTGATCACGGCTCGGTAACGGTGTCCGGGCGGATGTCACACCGTTGGATTTCGCCACACCTCCAGCAACTGACGGGGGATTTCCATCCGGGCCCCCGCGCCACCTGCGTGAGGAGCCTCGCCACGACGTACACCAACAGCGCGCCCGGCAGCTCGATCCGGAGCCGCGCCCGACCTGGACAAGGGGTGCTGAGCGCCCTGTGGGCGGCCCGGAATCCAGTGCCGCCTCCAATGCCGCGAACGATTCCAACGTCGTGCCCATCACCGCAGCTCAGCCCGCCCGTAAGGGGGCCTACCGGCAGGCTGACACCTCTCTAAACTCACCTGAGACACCGGCGAAGGGGAAGAGGTCTACTCCCACAGCCGGGAAGGTGAGGGCTGATGCCTTGAGGTTGCTGGGGTGTGTGCGGATAGCGACGGTTCGGCAGATGGCTGAGGTGATCACGAAGGAGGAGTCGGACGGCCGGTCGTACGTGCGCAGGGCGATGGTGAAACTGGAGGAGCTCGGACTGGCGGAGACGAACGGCAAGGACGGCAAGCACCAGATCTGGAACCTGACGGTGACGGGGCAGAAGGCTCTTGCCGATGGCAATGAGCTGCCGCTGCGTCCGAAGGCCGGCACCGGAGCGAAGGCCGTCCGAGCCGGGCTCGGCCCGCACGGTCTCGCGGTGACGGACATGATCCTCGCCTGCGCCGACACGGTCCTGTCCGGCGACCGCGAGTGCCTGACCGACTGGCAGGTGGAGGTGAACCACGCCATCAAGCAGACCGGGCCTCAGCTTCAACACCGACGCCGTCCTCGCCGTGCCGACCGAGACCAGCGAGGTGCGCCTCTTCGAGCTCGACAACGGCACCATGTCCCAGGCCCGCCTCGCCATGGAAGTCTGGGACTACGAGCGCTACGCCGGGCACCGCGTCTGGGAGGGCGTCCGCGGCACGATCGGTAGGACGTACCCGTTCTGGCAGCGCCACCGTTACACCCGCTCCGAGAGCTTCCCGCTGCTGTATGCCGTCCTGGCGGGGAAGGAGGAGCACCTGCTCGACAACCGCCGCCAGGCGCTCGCCGCCGACGTGAAGGGCATCGCCGTCGCGGTGTGGGTGAACACCCTGCCCCGGCTGAAGCGCGGCGAGCCCTGGTACGAGATCGGCGTCGACGACCCGGACCGGCGCCACCGGCGCTACCCCGAGCCCGTCGGCCGCTGACACCGCGCACGACGCCGGACACGTCCCCGTTGCGGAGGGGCTGTCCGGCGTTCCGCCTGGTGGGCGGAACGGGTACCGAAGTCCCCGTGTCACGGCGCGGGACAAACGGGCCACGCGGCGGCCACAACCCAGGGGAGGCCGTACACAGGCCGTATGAGACGCAGCCGAGAAGAAGCCATCACCCCCGATCGGCCGGGTGATCTGTGGCACGCCCTGGCCCAGCTTCAGCACACTCATCCTGACCCGGTGGGCCGCGTCGGGCCGCTCGCCCGTCCGACCGGACTGCTGTCCTTCACCGCGGCCGCCGACACCATCCTCGCGGCCCGGGTGCAGCTGACCGGCGCGGAGACGATGCACCAAGTGAACGAGACGCTCCGCTCGATGACCGGCAACCTCCCCCACGCCCACTTCACCGGCCCCGGCGTCGCCCTGGAGCTCACGCTCTGCAGACGGCAGGAGCTCCCGATCCACGCGGCACACACCACCGGCCTCACCCGGCTATTCCAGGACGCCGCCAACACCGTCAGTGCCCGCAACATTCGCGAGGGCGGCGGGTGCTTCCACTGCGACGCGACCGGGCTTGCCCACCCACTGCGCGGCGCGATGTGCACCGCTCCGGGCAGGTGTGGAGCGAGCAAGCACTACGCGTCCTCGCCGACACCAGCGAGGCGCTGGTGACCGCCTGCGCGCCCAGCGCTCAGGCGCTGTGGCCGGCCCTGTACGCCAGGGCCCGCGCCGACGGCGACCGGTCGGTGCGCACGGAGGCGTTCGACGCGATGACGACGGGGGAGTGGGAGCTGGCGCCCGGGGTGTGGCAGGAGACGGAGCCGCTGCTGTGGAAGCCGCCGGGTGCGTGGTTCAGCATCAACGCCTTCTTCACCGCGGGCGGGCTGAGGAACTGGTACGTCAACTTCGAGCACCCCACCTGCCGCACCCGGGCCGGGTGCGACACCTTCGACCTGACCGTCGACCTCGTCATCGACCCCGACCTCAGCACGTGTATGTGGAAGGACGAAGACGAGTACGCCCACGTCCGGCGCGCCTGACAACGACCCGCGAAGCCGTCAGCGGCTCAGGACTCGACGAACTTGTCCGCCAGGCCCCGTTCCAGGTAGTCGTCCGGCAGGTCCCGGACGACCAGTTCGGCTTCGGTGCGTTCGGTGTGCAGCCGCCAGTAGGCGTCGGCCATCGCCTGAGGCTGGGAATCGTGGCCGCCCTGGCCGATGAACGCGGCGATCGCCACGTGCGCGGCGTAGACGCCCGTACCGGAAAGTGCCGCATGCAGGTTAAGGATCCAGTTGCGCATCCCACCGGTGGCGATCTGGACGTTCGCCACGTGCGGGGCGATCACCGGGCCCGACCCCGCGCCACTGCTGACCAGAACCGTCCCCCTGCCGCGCTCCAGCATGCCGGGCAGGACGTGCTGCACCGCCGCGACACCGCCGAGCAGGTAGAGATCCAGCTGGGCCAGAACCGAGTCGACGGTGACCTTCGTGGCCTCGACGAGCGGCGCGCGGCGCAGGTCAGCCGGGGAGGGCGCGGGCGAGTACTCGAGTACGTCGATCGGCCCCAGCCGCTCCTCGGCGGCGGTCAGCGCCGCGTGCAGAGCGGGACGATCGGTGACGTCGGCGGGGAACACCCCGACCCGGACGCCCGTGTCGGACAGATCGTCGGCCACCGCCCGGAGCGTCGTACGGTTGCGGGCGATCAACGCCACATCGAACCCCTCGGCGGCGAACCGCCGACCGATCGCACGCCCCAACTGCGGACCTGCGCCGACGATCGCAATCATGCTCAATTCGCCACCCCATCACCCTTGTTCCGACATTCTGATGCACGCCTAAACAATAGTAGGAAGGGCGTGGTCACGGCGGCTGTGAGTGGGTGGTGGGTGGGCGTCAGTGGGCTCGGCGTTTTGCTGTCCTGGTAGTGGGTGCAGGCGGGGTTGTGTTTGCTGTTACGGGGTGACCGAGTGGCCGTTGCCCGTGCCAGACTTGCTTGTCGTGGCCCAGTGCGACAGCACGGTGACGACGGCGGTCAACATGTCGCCCGAGGCCTGGCCAAGCTGTCGCCTGCGTCTACAAGATCGGCCGAAAACGGTTGTCCCGGTCAAGGCGCGACAGTCTCCCCAGCGCCGTGCCCTCGTCACCGCCTGTGACTCGCGGGAATGCGGCTGCTGAGTTCCATGACGACCGGGGCAAGGCCGGTCGCTACATCTGCGGGGCTCGATTCATATCCACGGCCGGTCCAGCTCGCCCATGGCCGTCGCAGATGCCGCAGATAGAGGCGGCTGCCTTGAGCCGGCGTCGCATGCGCAGCACCCATCCCGCAGCCCGTCGTGGAGCTGAGCGCAGGGCGCGGCCTTCATCGGACATCCGCAACACCGACTGGACAGCTCACAGCCGATGTTCTCGCTGAGACAGCTGGACAAAGGGAGCAATGCTCAAGACCTGTGGATCGGACTCGGGAGGCGTGCCTCGCGGAACGCGGAGGGCGTACCTTCCCGAGTGATCGACTTCTGGTCATCGAGTAGGCCCGCGTTGCAGCGCGGGTCGGGAAGGCACGCCCGTGCTGAGCGAGTCAACGAGGACGGCACCATCCAGAGCGGCTCCCTGATGGACGACATCGTCCGTGAGGGCGCCCGTCGGATGCTTGCCGCGGCCCTGGAAGCCGAAGCCAGCCAGTACATAGCCGAGTTGGCGGGCGTGCTAGACGAGGCCGGCCGCCGTCTGGTGGTCCGTAACGGCCACCACCTTGAGCGGACGGTGACCACCACCGTCGGAGATCGGGCTTGCCCTGCCGACTTCATACCATGCGTTCCTGGAAGCCGCAGGCGGGGAAAGCCTCGAGTGCTCAGTTCACATTGAATCGCCCCGGGATGCCGATCATGGCTGCTCCCCGTAAATGCCCCGACGAACTACGCGAGCGCGTGAGGCGTCTGGCGGTTGAGGCCCGTGAGGACCCGGTCGGCCGAGTCGGCGCGATCAAGCGCGTCGCCGACCAGCTCGACGTGCACCCTGAGGCCCTGCGGGGATGGGTCAAGCGGGCCGAGACCGACGAAGGCATCGTGCCGGGACCACCAGCGCCGAGGCCGCCCGGATCGCGGAGCTGGAACGTGAGGTGAAGGAACTGCGGCGGGCGAACGCGATCCTGAAGTCCGCCTCGGCTTTCTTCGCCGCGGAGCTGGACCGTCCACTGCGATGAAGGTCGCCTACATCGACGATATAAGACAACTGTTCGGCGTCCAGCCGATCTGCGACGTCCTCGCCGAGACGGACGCGCCGATCGCGCCGAGCACCTACTACGCCTACCACACCCGCGCACCGTCGGCCCGCAGCGGGCGCGAGGAGGAACTCACCGACGAGATACGCCGCATCCACGCCGCCAACTACGCCGTCTACGGAGCCCGCAAAGTCCACGCCTGCCCTGGTGCGCGACGGCTTCACGGTGGCCCGACGCACGGTCGAACGCCTCATGCGCCAGGCCGGATTACGCGGGGTGGTCCGGGGCAAGAGCCCGCGCACCACCCGCCCCGCCCCGAGACCGACCGGCCCGCCGACCTGGTTGAGCGGCAGTTCACCGCCACCGCCCCCAACCAGCTTTGGGTCGCGGACATCACTTACACCCGCCCCGCCCCCTGGTCCGAGGAACGCCCCATGGACTGCATCACCCCGGACGCCCGTCTGAACCGTGGACCCTCGCCTAAAACAATCCGCACCTGAACCCGGAGGACATTAGAACGGTCCTTCCTTCCTGCCCATGTCTAGCACCCAGTAGTGGGCCCATGGGCCACCTTCCGCATATCCAAAGCCAGCCTCACGAATGTCGTCTGATGCATACCAGTCATCGTACAGGATGTTGTTTCGATGGCCCCATTTCGACGGCGCATCATGTTGCATCCAGAAGCGAACTACTTCCTCTGCGTCGTCGTATTCATAGGCTACGTTTTCCGACCGCCAGGCGTGGTACCCCGCCTCCCACATCGGCTGTCCGACTTCCCAGACCAGTGTCCCGTCAGGACCACGATGCATGTTTAGATCAGTATTCGCCCAGTCCTTGTCCTGGCCTGTCAAGAATATGCTGTGGGCGCTCGCTGTATGGGTCAACCTCGCTGAAAGCTGGAAGTCTGGGACCCCGGGCGGCATGATCGGGAAAGTGGGCGGCCAGGTTGAGGGCTCGGGCTGCGCGGGTTCGGAGTAATCGATGGGCGGGTAGTTCTCCGGATGTGTACGGGCGTCTGTGACGAAGTGACGTAGATCTCTTTGCTGAGTAGACCAGCTGAGAATGAGGTCGTCAGGCCGAGGGCGGATATCCGGGTGGTGGGGTGTCATCGTGATTCCTCTTTTCGGTTGGCGCACAAGAGAGCCCGAATTTGCGGCTCGCGCCGAGCGCCCTGGGCGCGACCTATCGGGGCCGCCGGTACGTCGTACGCAACCTTTTAGTTGAGGATCGCAGGAATGCAGTTACGCCTCCCCCTTCCAGGACAACACCACCCCAGCAGCGTCGCAAATCTTGCAAGAAGCGGCTTCGGAGAACGACGTCCGCACTCTCACCTCTGCCCACAGCCACGACGTCCTGTGGGTGTTCGACGCAGACGGGCCGATCAGCTCGACCCCGCTGACGGCCTGGAGCTCGAAGACCTCCTGATCGGCTACACGGTCCGTCTGCGGCCCGCGAGCGATACCAGCGACTTCCACAGCATGCGCGCCCGGCAAGGGGAACAGCCGCCCGTCTGGCAAGTTGTCTGGCCCGACAAGTGGGGTCGTTTCCCCGGACGACGACGAGCCACACCAGCCCCTCATGTGACGCCGGCAATGTCAGACCTCGGCGCTAAGGGCTTGCGGGGAATCAAGGTGTTGCTTCCCGTCCTGAAGCTCGTTGGTGTGGTATGCGCATATCTGGCGGGGTCCGTGGTCAACTCGCTGTGAAGTTGGCGGTGTTGCTTCCTCATTCGGACGAGCGGCAGCGACGGCTGTTGATGGCTGCGGAGGCCCGGGTGCTGGGACACGGCGGTGTCCGGGCCGTCGCCCAGGCCGCTGCGGTCAGCGAGACGACGGTCCGCATGGGCGTATTCGAACTCGAAGCAGGTGAGGAGCCTCTGGGGCGGGTGCGGCGTCCGGGCGGAGGCCGCAAACGCGTCACGGAGCTGAATCCGGGGTTTCGGCCGGTACTGTTGGCGCTGGTCGCGCCGGATGTGCGGGGCGACCCGATGTCGCCGCTGCGGTGGACGGTGAAGTCCACCCGCACGCTTGCGCGGGAGCTGAACGGGTCCGGGCACCGCGTCAGCGCCGACACCGTGGCCGACCTGCTGCGGGAGGAAGGCTTCAGCCCGCAGGCCAACGCCAAGACGATCGAGGGCAGCCAGCACCCGGACCGCGATGCCCAGTTCCGCTATCTCAACGAGCAAGCCCGCCAGCACTGGGACACCGGCCAGCCGGTGATCAGCGTGGACACCAAGAAGAAGGAACTGGTCGGCGAGTTCAAGAACAACGGCTGGCAGTGGCGGCCGACCGGTCAGCCGGTGCCGGTCAGCGTGCATGACTTCGCCGACCCGCAGCTGGGCAAGGCCGTCCTTTATGGCATCTACGACGTCGCGGCAAATACCGGCTGGGTCAACGTCGGCACCGATCACGACACCGCCGCGTTCGCGGCCGAGTCGATCCGCCGCTGGTGGCACGGCCAGGGCCAAGCCGCCTACCCGCAGGCGGCACAACTGCTGATCACCGCCGACGCAGGCGGCTCCAACGGCTACCGCACCCGGGCCTGGAAACTCGAACTGGCCCGGTTTGCCTCCGAAACGGGACTGACGATCACCGTGTGTCATCTGCCGCCCGGCACATCGAAGTGGAACAAGATCGAGCACCGGCTGTTCTCGCACGTCACCATGAACTGGCGCGGCCGCCCGCTGACCAGCCACGAAGTCATCGTCCAGTCCATTGCCGCGACCACCACCCGCACCGGGCTGAGCGTGAGTACCGCACTCGACACCAACACATATCCCACCGGAGTCCGTATCGCTGACGCCGAGATGGCCGCTCTGCCGCTGACCCGGCACGCATTCCATGGCGAATGGAACTATGCCCTGCACCCGCAGCCCTGCCCCGCAGTCCCGGCGCCCCGGGCTCCACAGGAGCCGGCCCCGCGGTGGGACCATGCCCTGCTGTCCGATCCCGCACTGACCGGCATGTCCCGACAACAACTGGACGCCCTCACACGGACTTTGACCCCCCACGGCGATACTCAGCGTGGTCGTCCACCCCGGCTTGCCTTCCCCGAGCAGGTCCTGGCCACCGTGCTCCATCTGCAGGTCGCCCTTGCCGCCGGAACCTCTCGCCGTACTGTTCGGCAGCAGCCGGACCGCGATGCACCGCACACTTCTGAAGAACAGGAAACTGCTCGAAGCGCACGGCATCGTCATCCCGCCCACGACGACGCCACCAGCCGTCCTTGCGGCCCTCCAGGCCCGGGTCCTCGCCCAAACCGGCGGGCCCCACAACGAGATCAAGACGACGTGTTAATGATCTGCAAGCCCTTAACGAGCTTGTGCACGGTTAGCGGTGGGACGTCGAAGGGCCGGTGGGGCCTCGGTGCTCACGTTTGCCAAGCCAGGATCAGGTCTGCGGTCTGCTGCTGGGACAGCAGGCCCGGTGACGGCTTGGACGGTGTCGCTCATGTGCTCGCGGCGGCCGAGGTGACGGGCCAATGCCCGCCAGTGGCGATTCGACCTTGATGTAGCCCTCCGCGTCCAGTTCGAGCTGACCGGTGAAGAGTTCGGTGCGGGGGTCGTGGCCGATGGCGATGAACATCCCCATCACGTCGAGCTCGCGGGTGGTGCCGGTACGGACGTCGCGCAGGACAACGCCGGAGACCATGCCGCCGGTCTCCTTGATCTCGGCGATCTCGCTGTCGAAGGCGAAGGCGAAGGCGATCTTGTCGTCGGAGAAGGGCCCGGTCCTGCATGACATTGGAGGCGCGCAAGACGGAGCGGCGGTGGACGACGCTGACGGAGCGGGCGGAGCGGGTGAGGAAGGTGGCTTCCTCCATAGCGGCGTCGCCGCCGCCGACCACGACGGTGTCCCGGCCGCGGAAGAACCCGTCAAGATGGCGCACCAGGACACTCCTCGGCCGGAGAGCTCGTCTCCTCGTGCAGCCCGATTCGGTAGCGGAGCCGGTAGCGATGATCACGGCTCGCGCGCGGTGGACCGTACCATCGGAGTCGGACCGTAAATCCGTCCGGCGGTGCAGCTTCGACGGCGCCGAACAGCCCACGTCTCCGAGGGGCTCAGGACTGACCGGCACAGGGGCATACCGATCCGTCATACGTGAGGTGGGCTTCGCCGGGCAGAGTTCGTGAGCCGTTCGGCGAGAGCCTCGACGAGGCCGCGGAGCTCATCTGGACGTTCGATGACGAAGGGCCGGTCCAGCGAGGCGAGTACAGCAGGCAGCCAGTCGAGCCGGTCCACACGCAGCTCGACGCGTGACCAGCGCTCGGTCTCCGGATCTGCGCTGCTCGGGGACGGCAGTTCCTCCACGATCGCAACGCTGGCGGGAAGGCGGGTGTGGATCTGCTCGGCCGTCCCCTGGACCCACAGGGTCACCTCATGCCGGTACGGAGCCGTGGCGAGCCCTGTCAGAACGCGCTTCGCCGGGTCGAGTCCGGCGGGTGGTTCGAACGAGCCGGGCAAGGGCCTCACACCGGTGATGCGATCCAGCCGGAACGTCCGGTCCTCGCCCGTCGTGAGATCCGCAGCCGTTACGTACCACCTGCCCGAGTGGGCGACGACCCCGTGCGGGTGCAGTGTGCGTTCGCTGCGCCGGCCGTCGGTGGCGGTGTACCCGATCCAGATCGGCCGGTGATGGTTCACCGCGTCGGCGATCGAGAGCAGGACCATGGATTCCGGGGCGATTGCCTCGCCGGGCGGAGCCGTGAAGGCAAGGGACCCGAGCACGGCGTCGAGTCTGAGGCTCAGCCGCTCGGGCAGCACTCGCCGGATCTTGGCCGCCGCCGTCTCACTCGCCGTGCCCGTGGCAGTCGTGAAGCCCGCTCGCCGACCCGCGACCAGACCGAGCAGCACGGCGAGCGCTTCGTCGTCGCTCAGCATGAGCGGAGGCATGCGGTAACCAGGGGCGAGCCGGTAGCCGCCGTAACGGCCGCGTACCGACTCGACGGGCACGTCGAGGTCGACGAGGTGTCCGACATAGCGACGTACGGTGCGTTCGTCGACGTCGAGCCGATCGGCGAGTTCGGTCACGGTCCGGATGCCCCCCGACTGCAGGAGTTCCAGCAGGGCGAGCACGCGAGCAATGGGGCGAGGCATGCCCAGAAGTCTCCCGCACATACCGGGCGGATTCCGCCCGGTATCCGTCGTAGCGTGCGATCAGAAACGCCGACCGACCAGGGAGAAACCCATGGACTTTGTCTCTATCCGCATCATCACGGGCGACCTCGCCCGCCTCGTCGACTTCTACGAGCGCGCCACCGGAGTACCTGCCAACTGGTCCAACGAGCACTTTGCTGAGCTCAGAACCACTTCCGCCACCCTCGCGATCGGCAGCACCCGCACTGTCCCGCTGTTCGCGCCTGGCTCCGCCCGCCCGGCCGACAACCACAGCATCATCCTCGAATTCCTTGTCGACGACGTGGACAGCGTGCACAAGAACCTGACCGGCTTCGTGGAGGACTTCGTCAACGAACCCACCACCATGCCCTGGGGCAACCGCGCGCTCTTGTTCCGCGACCCTGACGGCAACCTCGTCAACTTCTTCACCCCCATCACGCCGGCCGCCATCGAAAAGTTCGCTCGCTGAGGACGACACGGCTGCCCGACAGGCATACGGCTTCGCCTCCGGTCCAATGTCGACAAACGGGTCTATCAGGATTCAGGTGTGGTTCGTCTTTTTGGCCTACGGGTTTCTGGTTGGGCTGTGCGGCCTACACTCGTCCGGCGGTAAGGCGGCCGT
>NZ_JBIAIN010000019.1:0-169556 GCF_042871445.1 Streptomyces sp. NPDC005794 | reverse complement strand
CGCCGGCCCCGGGTACCCCCGGCCCCCCCCCCCCCCGCCGCCCGGGGCGGGGGGGGGGGGGCCGGCGGGCGGGGGGGGGGGGGGGCGCCCCCCCCCCCCCGGGGGGGGGGGCCCCCCCCGGGGGGGGGGGCCGCCCCTCTCGGCCTGTGGGCCTTGTCAGCCGTCAGTTGTGGCCGAAGCGCTTCTGGTGCTTACGGGCGACATCGGACGGGCTGCCCTGACCCTGCGACTGAGGCTGGGTCTGCGACTCGTACGCCGTCGACTTGGCCTCCTCCGCGCCACGCTCCGCGGCGGACGCGCGGTCGTGCTGGCTGCTCTGCTTGCGGTTCTTGTGCTTCGCCATCGTGATGCCTCCTGTGGGAGATCTGAGGTCCAGAACCGCTGCCAGACTCACATGTCGCCACAAAAGCCGCATGTTGGATCATTACCGAGCGTAGTAGGCGGGGTATCATGCGCCGTTCTCGGATCCGCCACGCCGATGATCGAGTTCCGGACCTTAACCTCCGCACCGTCGGGCAGACTCGAAGGAAACCCTGAGTGAGCAAACCGGGTCGGCGGACCCACCCCCCAGTCCGGTCCCGCTGACCGCTCCCGAATCGGAAGAGGGTGGAACGCGTGGACCGTTGCGTCGTCCTGGTGGACGCCGGCTACTTGCTGGGCGCAGCCGCGAGCCTGCTGGCCGGAGAGCCCGCCCGTTCCCGCATCACCGTCGACCACGCGGCGTTGATCCAGGGCCTGCGCGAGCGCGCCGTGGCCGACACGGAACAGCCGCTGCTGCGCATCTACTGGTTCGACGGCGCCCCCGACCGCGTACCGCAGCCCGAGCACCGCAGGCTGCGGGTCATGCCGCGGGTGACCGTTCGGCTGGGCGCGCTCACCCGTAGTGACGGGCGGTGGGCGCAGAAGGGCGTCGACGCGGCCATGCACGCCGAACTGACCGAGCTCGCCAGGAACCGGGCCTGCTCCGACGTGGTGCTCGTGACCGGTGACGGTGATCTGCTGCCCGGACTGATGTCCGCCAAGGAGCACGGCGTCGCCGTCCACCTCTGGGCCGTCCAGGCCGCCGACGGCGACTACAACCAGTCCGAGGACCTGGTCGCCGAGGCCGACGAGCGACGGGTGCTCGACCGGGCCTGGATCACCAAGGCCGTACGGGCCAAGGAGACGGGCGGAGTGTGCGCGCCCCCGACCGTCCCACGCCCCGAGATCGCCGCGATCCTGTCCGCGCCGCTGCCCGAGGCGGCCCTGGCCGCCTCCGCCGAGCGGGCATCGGAAGCCCAGGCCGCCGCGGCCCGCAACGGCACCGGTGCGCCGGCCGGAGAAGCCGCCCAGGCCCCCCGGCCCGCGCCCGGCCACAAGAGCGTCCCGACCCCCAAGGATCTGGCCAGCCTGCGTGCGCCCGGGCCGCAGGCCACGCAGCACACCGTCCAGGCGCCGGCCACCAACGCGACCCTGCGCTGGTCGTCCGACAGGGGCTGGGTCGAGCGCGGCGGACCGCTCGGCGAACCCGCCGAGACCGCCTCCCTGCCGACCCTGGCCCAGCTCACCAGCGCGGAACAGCGCTGGGCGGACCGGGAGGAGGACATCACCACCGTCGGCGGTGACCCCTTCGAGGTCGGCCAGGTCTTCGCCCGGCGCTGGATGGAACGCCTGCCGGAGACCGTCCACCTGCAGAAGCTGTCCACCATGTACCCCCGCATCCCGCACCGCATCGACGGCGAACTGCTGCGGTACGCGGCCCGCTTCGGGCTGCTCGCGCACAAGGACGACCAGATCGACGAGCACGACCGCTATGCCATCCGGGCGGGGTTCTGGCGCGAGATCGATGTGCGGGCCGCCGACGAACACGCTCCCGCGGCGGAGTGAGCGGGGCGGCGCTGCCCGGCCCCGGACGCAATACGGGGCATCCGACCCCGTACTCTCGTACCTCGTGAGTACGGGCACAGCACAGGCTACGGGCACGCAGGCTACGGGCACAGCACGAGCGCAGTCCGTGTGCGCGGTGCGTGACCTGGTCAAGACCTATCCCGCCGTCCGCGGCCGGCGCGGCCGCGCCGCGACTCCCGAGGTGCGCGCCACCGACGGGGTCTGCCTCGATGTCCGGCGCGGTGAGATCTTCGGACTCCTCGGGCCCAACGGCGCCGGCAAGTCCACGCTCGTACGCCAGCTCACCGGGCTGATGCGCCCCGACTCCGGGAGCGTCGAGGTGCTGGGACACGACCTGGTGCGCCACCCCGAGCGGGCCTCGCGGCTCATCGGCTACCTCGGCCAGGAGTCCACCGCCCTCGACGAACTGACCGTGTCACTCGCCGCGGAGACCACCGGGCGGCTCAGGGGCCTGCCGGCGCGGGAAGCACGTGCCGCGCGCGACGACGTACTGGAGGAGCTCGGGCTGACCGCGCTCGCCGGACGCCCGCTGAAGAAGCTGTCCGGCGGACAGCGGCGGCTCGCCTGCTTCGCCGCGACGCTGGTCGGTGAGCGCCCCGTCCTGGTGCTGGACGAGCCGACCACCGGGATGGACCCCGTCGCCCGGCGGTCCGTCTGGTCCGCCGTCGACCGGCGGCGGGCCGAGCACGGGGCGACGGTGCTGCTCGTGACCCACAACGTCATCGAGGCCGAGACGGTCCTGGACCGGGTGGCCGTCATGGAACGCGGCAAGGTCATCGCCTGCGACACCCCGTCAGGGCTCAAGGAACAGGTGGCCGGGGAGGTCCGGGTCGAGCTGGTGTGGCGCGAGCGCGCACCGCTGGAGGTCCCCGAGGTGGCCGCGCTCCGCGAGTCGGCGCAGGAGTCGGGGCGCAAGTGGGTCCTGCGGCTCGGACCGGACGAGGCGCGGGCCGCGGTGGCCGCCGTGACCGGTGGGGCGGCCTTCTCCGCGCTCGACGACTTCACGCTGGCCACGCCCAGCCTGGAGGACGTCTATCTGGCGCTCGGCGGGGACGCCGCCAGGGCCACCGAGGGCCTGGTGAAGGCGTGAGCAGGACGGTGAACGTGTCGGGACGCGTGTCGGAGTCGAACGGGAGCACTGCCAGGTGACGAGCATCGTTCCCACGGAGCCCGCGAAGATGTCCGGGCCGAAGGTCCGGACCTCCGCCGTCCTGACCGGCCGGCCCGCCCGTACGGCCCCCGCGGCGCTCGCGCCGCGGGCCAGACTGCTTCCCTCGCTGGCCGCCGTCTACCGGGCGCAGCTGTCGCGGGCGAGGGTCGCGCGGATTCCGCTGCTGTTCGTCGCGACCTTCCAGTCCGTCGGGATCATGGTGCTGATGCGCGGGGTCGTCGACGGCGGCGCGGAGGCCCGGGCCGTCGTCGCCGGGTCCAGCGTGCTGGTCGTGGCCTTCGTCGCCCTCAACCTGCTCGCCCAGTACTTCGGCCAGCTCCGGGCCGGCGGCGGGCTCGACCACTACGCCACGCTGCCGGTGCCGCCTGCCGCGGTGGTGCTGGGGGCGGCGGGGGCGTACGCCTCGTTCACCGTGCCCGGCACGATCGTCACCGCGGTGGCGGGCAGCGCGCTGTTCGAGCTGCCGATGACGCATCTGTGGGTACTCGTCGCGGTCATCCCGCTCTCCGGTGCCGCGCTCTCCGGCCTGGGCGCCGCGCTCGGGCTGCTGGCGCCGCGGCAGGAGCTGGCGACGCTGCTCGGGCAGCTGGGTATGTCGGCCGCGCTGCTGCTGGGCGTGCTGCCGGCCGAGCGGCTGCCCGGCCCTGTCGGGTGGGCGCGCGACCTGCTTCCCTCCACCTACGGCGTCGAGGCGCTGTCCCGGTCCTTCGACAGCCACCCCGACTGGGCGGTCGTCATGCTCGACCTCGCGGTGTGCGCGGCGGTCGGTGTGCTCTCGCTGGCCGTGGCCACGTGGGCGTACCGGCGGGCGGCGGTCCGGTGAGGCGACGCACGCGTCGGCCTGGCACGATGGCACCGTGACCGCACCGTTGACGCCGCCGCACCAGCCCCAGCCGAACGACCCGTGGCAGGCCCCGCCCTCCGGGTCGCATGTCCTGCCCGGCGAGGAGCCGGGCGTGGAAGAGCGGCGGGCGGAGCTCATGCAGGGCGCTGTGATCGCCGCGGTGCTGGCGGTGGCGGGTGTCGTCCTCGGGCTGCTCTGGCTGTGGCTGGCGCCTCGGGTACCGCTCGTCTCCGACGACACCGCCGTGTTCCTCAAGAACAGCGAGGGCGAGGAGGCCATCGGGGCCGACGGCACGTTCGTGCTGCTGGGACTCGCCTTCGGCCTGGTCTCGGCTGTCGCCGTCTTCCTCTTCCGCCGGCGCGGGGGCATCCCGCTGGTGGTGGGGCTCGCCCTGGGCGGGCTGCTCGGCTCCCTGCTGGCGTGGGGGATCGGCACCTGGTT
The DNA here is from genome assembly GCF_042871445.1 of Streptomyces sp. NPDC005794. Taxonomy (NCBI): domain Bacteria; kingdom Bacillati; phylum Actinomycetota; class Actinomycetes; order Kitasatosporales; family Streptomycetaceae; genus Streptomyces; species Streptomyces sp. NPDC005794. Next base: position 165,213 of record NZ_JBIAIN010000019.1, on the reverse strand, counting down.
CGGGCCGACGTCCGATGTGGTGGCCCATGCCAAGGAGGTCGGCGAGGGGGTCACCTTCGACGCGCCGCTGGAGCTGCACGCGGTGGGGGCGGCGATGCTCGCCTGGCCCATCGCGGCGATGATCGTCCACCTGGGGCTGACCGCGCTGTTCGGCCCGCGGGACCCTGAGCCGGAGTGGGGAACCTTTCACGGGGCGACCACCTTTTACGAGGCGCCTCAGTCGGAGCCGGGGACTGGGTCCGCGTTCGGGCCGGAGCCCGGGCCCGCCGAGGAGCCGGGAGCCGCGGGCGGCCGGCCGGGGGACGGGCCGGGAACAGCGCGGTCGTAGCGGGCTCCGGAGACGGCGCCTGTCGGCGCCTGCGACGAGAGGCACCGAGCCGGACAACACTCTTTCGAGGGATGGGGAACCGGCCACCGCACACCCTTGCGAATTCTTAATTCACCCTTCCGCTATTGCATTCTGCCAGCTCGTCACCGGTATTCGAAACATCGGGGGCGAGCTGTTCGATGCGTCATTTCAGCCATAAAGGGTGAATGGTATTTTCGAAGCAGGAAGTCCCCGGATAGCATTCTTCACAGCGCTGCGGGAATCAGCCTGCCGCGTCCCTTCCTTTTCAGGAGGAATTATGGGCGAGTCACGCAACGAGCAGACCATCCTCGACGACATCGAAGACCTCGACAGCCTGGAAGTCCTGGAGGCCGAGGACCTGGACGAGAGCGTCGCATTCCACGCGTTCCGCTTCAAGAACTGACCCGAAGGACCGATGCAGGCCTGCCGCCGGCCGGTGAAACCTCCGGTGGCAGGCTTCACGAGAAAGGTCTCGCGCTCCCCGGTGAGAGTATATCTTCAGCTGCTCAGAAATCGGCGTTTTGCCGGGCTCTGCCTTGCGCAGGCTGTTTCTCTGCTCGGTGACGCATTCTTCCCGATCATCGTCGTGGTGGCTGCGGCACGGTCGGGAACGACGGCGGAGACCATCGGAGCGGTATTCGCCGCCCGCTTCATCGCGCTCGGTGGTGTCGTCCTCTTCAGCGGCGCGCTTCTCGACCGCGTCAATCCCGTCGCCTCGGCGGTCACCGCGGATGCCACCCGCTTCCTCGCACTCATCGTGCTGGCCCTTTTCTGGGACGGCCGGCTGGACGCCGTCATTCTCGTCGTCGCCGTCCTCATCGGTCTGTGCGAAGCGGTGAGTGAACCGGCCCTGCTGCTGATCACCCCACGGGTGCTGCGCAAGGACACGCACGCGGCCACGAAGCCGGACGGCGGCAGCGACGCGTCTCACGGCTCCGGCAGCCCCGGCGGCAACGCGAGCCCCGACGGCTCCGGCGGCCCCGACCGCGAGGAAGCCGCGGTCACCGCCGCGTACGGTCTCCTCGAGGGCATGCGCAACACCTCCGGCATCGTCGGCCCCACCCTCGCCGCCGCGCTCGTCGCCGTCCTCAGCTCTTCGGCGGGGGCCGTCGCCGCCGCCGTGGCCTTCGGCCTGTCCGCGGTCGCGACCCGCTGGGCGGGCGCCCGGTACGCGGCACGCCCGGTACCGGACAGCCCCGTACCGGACAGTCCCGCGAAGGCCGGATCCGCCGAACCGGACGCCGACGCGTCCGACTGGCCCGAGGAGCCACTGCTGCGCTCCGCCCTCGGCGGGCTCGCCGTGCTGTGGCGGGTGCGGTGGCTGCGGCATGTGCAGATCCTCGCCGTCGTCCACGTCCTGCTCGCCGTCGGGCCGTGGATGGTCGCCCTGCCGGTGTTCCTGCTCGGAGCGGGACACAGCGCCACCGTCTACGGCTTCGTGCTCGGCGCCTTCGCGGTGGGCACCGTCGTCGGCGCGCTGGTCGGCGGGCGCGTCACCGGCCGGAGCAGGGGACTGTACTCGCTGGCGCTGCTCGGCCTCTTCGGCGTGACCGTGCTGGCACCCGTGGCGACCGGATCGGTGCTGCTGCTCACGGCCGCGTTCGTCGCGGGCGGCATCGGCCAGCAGGCGTTCGACGTCGTCAAGATGGCCGGGCTGCGCCGGGAGGTGCCCGAGCGGCTGCACGGCAGGGCGTTCTCCGCCGACTTCTTCTTCTCCTTCGCCTCGCTGCCCCTCGGCCAGCTCTTCGGCGCGGTGCTGCTCCGCTTCGCCGACGCCCGCACGATCATGCTGGGGGCGGGGGTCCTCGTCCTGGTGACCACCGCTGCCGCGATGCTCAGCCCGGACGCGCGCCGCTTCTCCTCGGCACCCCTGCCCCCCGCCGCGCCACCGCTCGCGCCGGCGCACGCCGCGCCGCTTCCGGAGAGGGCGCCGGATGCAGGGACGCGTTGACCTGTTCGAGGAGCACGGAGAGGTCGCGGCGCTGTGGCCGCAGAGCCCCTACCGCGACCGCACCGTCGTCTGCTTCGACCGTCATCTGGACCTCAAGCCCCTCGCCCCCGGCGGGGAGGAGGCCCTGCGCGCCGCGGCACGTGCCGGGACGTCCCCCGCGGACCTGCTGCGCCGGCTGCCGGTGCGCGGCGTGCCCGGCGCCTTCGGGCTCGACGACTTCTGGTCCGCCGCCGTCCTCGCTGCGGGCCTCACCGACCTGGTGTGGGTGCCGAGCTGGGCCTCGTACGCAGGCTGGGAGAGCAGGGCGGTGGACTGCGTGTCGCTCATCGCCACCGGCGGCGCCCCGGCGGATCCGCTGTCCGGCGGGTGCTGCCTCGCGGTGACGTTGTGCGGCGTACGGCTCTCGGTCGTACCGCCCGATCTCCTCACCCGCCACCTGGACCGGCATGTGACCGGCGACGTCGTCACCGACATCGACCTGGACTGGCTGGTGGACGAGCACGGCAGGCCCGACCACTCCGTGGACGACCTGGCCGACCTGGTGGCGGCCTGCGGGGGCGAACTGTCCGCGATGACCTGGTCCACCCGCTCGGGGTTCCTGCCCGGCGAGTACCGCGGGGTCGGCCCGGACGTCGCGGGGCGGCTGGGGCTGCGGGCCCGGGAGTCCTCCTTCCTGCCCGCCACCCCGTGGCCGGAGGACCTGATGCTGCGCGTCCACCGGGGGGCAGGCCTCCCGGCCCAGGAGGCCGAGGCGGAAGGCGGGGAGCACAGTGGAGCGGATCCCGCAACAGGAGTGGCGGTGGCCCTGCACGGCCTGGCGAACGCCTCCGCGAGCCCCGCGCAGGCCCAGGAATGCTACGAGCGGGCGGCCGCCCAGGGGTACCGGTCGAGCTGGCTGGCGTACAAGATCGGCGCGGCGCACTACGCGCGGGGCGATCACCACGCCGCCAGGGACCGGCTGCGCGAGGCCGTCGCGCTCGACCCGCGCGACACCCTCGCGATGCACGCGCGCGTCCTGTCGGCCCGCGCCACCCTGCGCCTGGAGGGGTCCGGCGCCGCGCTGGCGGAATTCCGTGCCGTGGCCGAGGAGCTCCCGCTGCGCGCCGGGGTCTGGCGCACCGTGCGGGTGCTCGCCGACGCGCGGGGCGACCCGGAGAGCGCGGGGACGGCACGCGACCGTCTGGACCTCATCGAACGGCTGACGCGGGCACGGACCACCGGGCGGAGCACGGGACGAGGATGAGCGATGAGCGACGTACTGCTGGTGATGCCACCTGTGAGCGAGGCCGTTCAGTTCCCGTACCTGGCGCTGCCGCAGCTCGCCGCCGCCTGGACCGCGCAGGGCCACCGGGTCCGCACCCTCGATCTGAACCTGGAGTACCGCGCCCGCGTCCTGGTCCGCCGTCACGAGCCGTCCGCCGCGGACGACCCGGCCCCTGGAGGGGCGGCGCCGAGCGCGGGAGAGATCTACCGGACCGTCAGTGAGCGCTACCGGGCCCGGCACGGCACCCGGCTGCTGGAGACCGCCCGCGACCGCACCACCGGCTTCGCCCAGGAAACGGCCATCCAGGCGACGGTCCGCTACGTCACCCAGCAGGCGTCCCAGGACGGCTGGATCGTCGACGGACCACTGCTGCTGTCCGAACTGGACACATACGTCGAGGCCGGCCGCGACAGCTGGTCGGCGCGCTGGTGCGCCGACCGTCTCGAGGAACTGCTGTCCGACGACCCGCCACGCATGCTGGCCTTCTCCGTGCCCTTCTTCAGCCAGCTCGTCCCCGTCCTCACCCTGTGCGTGCTGCTCAAGGAACGACGCCCCGCGCTGCGGATCGCGCTCGGAGGACCCACCGTGCAGATGTGGGCGGCACCGCTGCGCCGGCACGTCACCGCCTCCCGCGCCGTCGACCACTGGTGCCTGGGCCACGGCGAGGACTTCCTCACCCGCGTCCTGGGCGGTGACACCCGCGTTCCGGAGACCGGCGGGAGAGGCGGCACGCGAGAGGACACCGCCGGCGCGGGCGGCGCCGTGCGGGAGCGGACGGGGCTCGCGGACGGCTTCGTGCTGAGCGAGCAGCCGATGCCGGACTTCGGACCGTTCGACTTCTCCGTCTACACCAACATGGCCCACCAGTTCCCCTACCGGCTCACGGTCGGGTGCTACTGGGGGAAGTGCACCTTCTGCTCGTACGGCAACCGCTACCGCGACGCGCGTGCCTTCCAGCAGATCGACCCGGAGGTGGCCGCCGGACACCTGGTGGCGCTGTCCGGCCTGCTGGGCATGACCGACGTGGCGGTCACCGACGAGAACACCGGCCTGCGCCATCTGCTCCGCGTGACGGAGGCGGTCCGCCGGCGCGGCGCGTCGCTCACCTTCCGGGTCCGGGCGCGTCTGGAGCGCGAACTGGCCGACCCCGCCTTCTGCGAACGGCTGCGCGCGGCCGGCTGTGTGCAGCTGTCGACCGGTTTCGAGACCGCCCACCAAGGCATCCTCGACTCCCTGCACAAGGGCCAGGACGCGGCGCACGCGGAACGCGCCGTACTCAACCTCACCCGGGCCGGGATCGTCACCAACCTGTCGTTCATGGACGGCTTCGACCACGACGACGCCCTCCAGGGCTCCCGTGAGACGGTCGAGGTGGTGCGGCGTCACCCGGCGGACCTGGGCCTGGACACCATGCAACTGGTCGTGGCCGAACCGGGCAGCTACCTGTGGGCCGGCCGGCGGCGCCAGGACGACGACGCCTACCTGATCACCAACGAGGGCCTGGCCTTCGCCGGCGGCCGGGTCGGCGGCGCGCTCCTCGACGACACCGCGACGGAGGAGGCCAGGCAGCGGCTCCTGCGCATGACCGTCGAAGCGGTGCCGGACGCCGAACGGGCCGTCCGCCCCGACCTGCCGTCGCGCGCGCGGGACCGGCCCGCGGCGGTGACGGCGATCACCGGGCCGGCGCTGCGGGCCCGGCCGCGTTTCGGAGTGACGCTCGACTCCGTCCAGGCACGCTGGTTCCTGGCCGACGTCGCCTGGCCACGGATGGCGGCCGTACCCGCGGGAGTGGAGCTCACCCCCGGCGGCGGCCTCACCTCCGACGAGCCCGGAGCGCGCCGCTGGCTGGCGCAGATGGTCGACAAACGGCTGCTCGTACCCGACCCACCGGAAGCGGAGAGTGCCTGATGGACAAACTGGGGCTCGGCCTGGGCATGGACCTCGTCTGGGGCGAACGCATCGGATTCGAGAAGACGGGGGAGGGCCGCCCGACCGACCAGGTGGCGGCGTTCCTGCGGCGCAACGCGCAGGAGTACGACTACATGTTCGTCGCCTTCCAGCCCATCGACTACGGCCCCCTCACACCCGAGCGCTACTTCCCCGCGTACGACGATCTCTTCGCGCTGTTCGGCGACGGCCGCCCGCGCGCCTTCCACCACACCCTGCTCAACACCGGCTCCCCGGACGGGTACGAGCGTGCCGCCGTCGCGGACTTCACCAACGCGCTGGTCGAACGCTACGGATTCCGCTGGATCATCGAGGACCTGGGGATCTGGTCGCTGGGGGGTCGCAGCCTGCCCTACCCGATGCCGCCCGTACTGACCCCGGAGGGGCTGCGGCGCTGCGTCGCCGGGGTCGCGGAGTGGCGCGAGCGGCTGCGGGCGCCGCTGTCCGTGGAGTTCCCCGGCTTCACCGAGGGCGGCAGCTTCCTGGTCGGCACACTGGACGCCTTCGCGTTCTTCGACACCGTCGTCCGGGAGACGGGAGCGCACGCGACGATCGACATCGGCCACATCCTCGCCTACCAGTGGCTGATGGGGCGGACCGGAGCGCGCATGTTCGACGGTCTCGAGGCGCTGCCGCTCGACCGCTGTCACGAGGTGCACCTGTCCGGCTGCCAGATCGTCGACGGACGCTTCCGCGACCTGCACCACGGCGTGCTCCTCGACGAGCAGCTCGCCCTGCTGGAACACCTGCTGCCGAGGATGCCGCGGCTGACCGGCATCACCTACGAGGACCCCAAGTTCACCGCCGACGGGGTGCTCGTGCCCAAGTCGCGACCGAACGCGGAGCGCCTCTTCTCCCTCGTACGCGACTGGAAGGAGACCGCGCATGCCGCATGAGGCCACCGCGGTGGGCGACACGGACGACAGGTACGACATGGACGCGGCCGAGGCCGGGCGGCACGGCCGCATCCTGCGGGTCCTCGACCGGCTGCTGTACGACGAGCGGTTCCGCTCCGCGTTCGTCGCGGACGGCCCCGGCGGCATGCGGCCCCCGCTCGACCCCGACCTGATCGAGGTCTTCGGCCGGGTGGACCCGACGGAGCTGCGGTTGGTCGGGCGCAACATCCGCTCGGCGGTGGTCAGCGGCGGCACGGGCACGGGGCAGGGGCTCAAGGGGGCCTTCCCGCGCACCCTGGAGACGATCCAGGAGCGGCACGGCCACGGGATCAACGCGGTGGCCGAACTCTTCCTCGCCTCACCGCAGTTCCAGCACTTCCGCGACGTCCCCCACTCCTCCCGGGGGCGTGGTCTCTCGCTGCCCGAGTGCTTCCACCGGTTCCTGGCGGACGGACCGCCCTTCGACCCCGAGTGCGCTCTGGAGCCGCTCGCGCACCACGAGGCCGCCTGCGCCGTCGCCCGCGCGATCGCCACGGGCGCGGAGTCCACCTTCGACGTCACGCTGCGCGACTCGGCCTTCCACGGCGGCACCTTCTGCGCCTTCCGCGACTACGCCGAGGCACCCGCCGCCTGGGAACTGCGCCCCACGATGTTCCTCGCGGGTGCGGGGCGCTGCGTCATCGGCCAGGCCGGGCGTCCCCTCTTCGACGCGCTGACCTCCGTCCTGGCCGGACACGACGCGGGTACGGCACCGGACGTACGGGCGAAACTGCTCCAGCGACTGAGGGCCTGGGGGCTGCGATGAACGCACGACCACTGCTGGAGACGGACCGGTTCGACCTGCCCCACTTCTACCGCGAGCACTGGCGCCGCCGCCCGGTCCTCTGGCGCGGCTGCGGCCCGCGCTTCCTCGCCCCCGCCCTCGACTGGCCCGACATCGAGGCCCTGGAGCGCCGCCTCGAAGGGACGCCGCAGGAGCCGGGGTCCGGAGCACAGGTGCGGCGGCGGCCCGACGGCGCGGTGCTCTTCGTCAACCAGGCGCAGCACACCCTGCCCGAACTGGCCGACGCCTGCGCGAAGCTGACCGACCTGTTCGGCTGGGACGAGTGCACGGCGGACCTCTCGGTGACCCGGGGCCGCGGGGCGGGAATCGGCTGCCACTTCGACCACAGCGACAATTTCGTCGTGCAGCAGCGGGGTTCGAAGACCTGGCTGGTGGGTCTGCCCGAGGACACCGCGCCGGAGCGGCAGCGCAGCCGCATGCTGGAGACCAAGGGCTTCGTCCCCTCCGGCCGGCTGCCCGAGGAGCCCTTCCGCGCGGAACTGCGCCCCGGCGACGTGCTCTACCTGCCGCTGTTCGCACCGCACGAGGGCGTGGAGGGGAACGACGGTGAAGGCTCCGTCAGTGTCTCCTTCTCCTACAACGCCCGGAGCGCGCTCTCCCAGCACCTCAAGCCCCTCTTGAGCGCACTGTCGCGGGAACCGGCCTGGTGGCAGCCGATGCCGCTCGGCGCGCCCGACACCGAACGCCTCGGGGAAGCGTTGAGCCGAGCCCTGCGGGCGGCCACGGACGTGCCCTCGCCGTGACCGACGTCCTGGCCGCGGCGTTGGACGCGGCGCGCGCGGAGCTGGGGCCGAGGGCACGGATCGTCCCGGACGAGCGGGACGGGCTGTGGCGGGTGCGCATCAGCCTCGGCGCCCCGCGCCACGGCGCGACGCCCCAGTGGGGCGCCGCCGCCTACAACCCCCCTTTCGTGGCCGGACAGATACGGCAGGGCGTACGGCAACTCCTCGACGACCAGGCCCTGCTGCGGCTGCGCTCACCGCTGGCGGAGCCGGTGGCAGGACCGGCGCTGCTGTCGCCCACGGCCGCCGGGGTACTGGCGCACGAATGCTTCGGGCACACCAGCGAGGCCGACAACTACCTCGCCGACGGCGGCACCCTCGGCCGCGTCCTCGGCGACCGCTGGACACCGGCCGCGCTGACCGTACGGGACCGGCCCCTGGCCCGTCCGTACGCGGGCAGCTACGCGCGCGACGACGAGGGCACCGCCGCGCGGACCGTCACGCTGCTGCGCGAGGGTTACTGGACGGGGCTGCTCACCGACCGGAGCACCCGGGCGCTCAGCGACGGCCGCAGTACCGGGCACGGACGGGGCTGCCGGGGCGCGGTCGTCCCGCGCTGCAGCGTGCTGGAGGTCGCGGCCGGCCGGGACACGGCGGAGGGGCTGCGCGGCCGGCTGGGCGACGGCTGGCTGCTCGGCACGGCGATCGGCGGCTTCTCCGTGCGCGGGCACCTGATCCTGGAACTGCTGTGGGCCCGCCGGGTACGGGCGGGCCGCGCGACCCGGGAGATCGTCGGACCGGTGGCGATCTGCGCCCGCAAGGCCGCGCTGGCCGGCCGGATCACGGCTGTCGGCGACGACGTGACGGTGCACAGCTCGCCCTACACCTGCGTCAAGGCCGGGCACGAGGTCGGCTCGACCCTCATCAGCCCGTCCCTGCTGCTCGAACGCTGCGTCCTGCGTCCGCTCGCGGACGTCGAACGGCTGCTGTCCCGCTCGGGCGCCCCGCCCGTACCCACCGAACGGGACCGGTGACGAATCCGCGGGCGGGGAGTTCCCGACAGCCGGGACGCCGCCGTGGCTGCCGTCACCCACCGGGCGACGAGTGCCGGAGAGAAGCCGGGACGGCCCGGTCAGCGTGGTGCGTCTCCGGCGCAGCCCACACAGGTCGTCGCCGCCGGACGCGCCTCCAGACGGCCCGGAGGTATCGGTTCACGGCACTGCTCGCAGCGCCCGTAGTCGCCTCGCTCCAGACGCTCCAGTGCCCGGTCCACCTTCTCCAGGTGGTCGCTCGCCTGCGCGAGCAACGAGGCGACATGGGCCCGCTCGAAGGCGGTGCTGGATCCCTCCGGGTCGTGCTCGTCGTCGACTGCCACCAGCGCGTTCGCCTCGACGATTCCGTCGAAATCACGGTGCAGCGCCGCGATCCGGGCATCCGTGTCACGGCGTTCCGCCATGAGCCGCGCGTGGGCGGACGCGGAAGAGGATTCGTTCACATGTGCGACAACGGCCGCACCAGGGGTCCGCATTCCGAGTGCCCCCGCGCGGGGGCGTCCCACGCGAACGCCTCCCGCTACGCCCGCCCGATCGGGGCCAGGGCAGCCTGCGTCAGGGTGGCCAGGTCCGTGGGGGAGAGTTCCACCTCCAGGCCGCGGCGGCCCGCCGAGACGCAGATCGTGGCGTGCGATCCGGCCGAGACGTCCAGCACCGTACGCAGGCGCTTGCGCTGGCCCAGGGGGGAGATGCCGCCCCTGACGTAGCCCGTGGTGCGTTCCGCCGCCGCCGGGTCCGCCATGGCCGCCCGCTTGCCGTTCACCGCCGATGCCAGCGCCTTCAGGTCCAGCGATCCGGCGACGGGGACCACGGCGACGACCAGTTCGCCGTCGACGTCGGCGACCAGCGTCTTGAAGACCCGGTCGGCGGAGACACCGAGGGCCGCGGCCGCCTCCTCGCCGTAGGACGGGGACGAGGGGTCGTGGTCGTACGAGTGGACCGCGAACGTGACGCCCGCCCCGGTCAGGGCGACCGTGGCCGGGGTGCCGCCCGGCTGCTGCTTCCTGGACTTCTTCGCCACCTGGCAGGTCCTCGGGTCAGTTGGGGTACGTCGGGTCGCGGGTCAGGTCGGCCGCCGGCAGCGACGGCAGGTGCCGGATGACGGCCGTCTCCTTGCGCAGGAGGGCCAGCTCCTCGCGCAACCGTGTCGCGGTGTCCGGGGCCTGGAGCAGCCGCTGCTTCGTCGGGACGTCGAGCACGGCGGCGGCCGCCACCAGATACGAGACGACGGACGGGTCGTCCGGCAGGTCCGCACCGGTCGTCAGGGAGCGCTCGCTCGCCCCGGCCAGCCGCTTCTGGTAGCTGCGGAAGGCGCGCAGGACGCCCTCCGCCAGGGCCCCCGCCTCGTCCGTGAGTGAGTCCTCACCCTCGGCGGCCCCCGGATCCTCGGGCAGTTCCTCGACCTCGGCCGTCAGGAACGGGCCGCTCGCGTCGACGGAGAGCAGCCGCACCCGGGTGGTGCCGGTCGCCAGGACCTCGTAGCTGCCGTCGGCGCGCTCACGGATCTTGGCCGCGTCCGCGACGCAGCCGACCCGGTGGAAGGTCTGGATGGGATCGGGGCCGAAGCCGTCGCCCGGTGCCCGCTCCGCGGGGGGTGCGGCGGCGACCGTGTCGGGCATCCCGGTGGCCGTCGGAGCGGTCTCGCGGCCGTCGCGGATCGCGACCACCACGAAGCGGCGCGGTCCGTCCTCGTCGGTCGCGAGCAACTCGCGCATCATGGCGCGATAACGCTCCTCGAAGACGTTGAGCGGCAGCACGAGGCCGGGGAACAGCACCGCGTTCAGCGGGAAGAGGGGCAGGCGAGCGGTGGTCACAGCGGCCAAGCCTAATGGCCGTGGCGCCCGCCGTGTTCCGGCCTCCCGCACAGGGGCGTGGAAGAGGCCACCAGGAGCCGCACATCCGCCCGGGCGTCGAGGAATCCCCCGAGGGCCTCCTCGGTCACGGACGCCCACGGGAACGAGGTCGCGTACGGCCCGATCAGCCGGAACTGCTCCAGCGCCTCGGCCGCGCGCCCCCGTGCGAACAGGACGTAGGCGAGGAGGTTGCGGACCTCGGCCGGCCACGGGTCCCCGGCGGGGAATCCGGCCGAGAAGCTGATCGCGAGGTCGGCGGCCGCATCGATCCGGTCCGCCTGTACGGAGGTCGCCCGTGCGGCCGCCCTCTCGTCCCGCAGCAGGGCGAAGGCCGCCCGTACGGGGAGCGCCTGTACCAGGGAGTCACCGGCGGCGTCCTCGGCCGCCCGCTCGGCGAAGTCGAAGCATTCGCGGTGGGAGCCGTACCACTCGGCCGAGAGGTACCGGAGCGCGGCGACATGACTGCCGTAGTGGTGCGGGCAGCGGCGCACGGCCTGCTCCCACAGCGATTCGAAGACCGTGTGCGTGGCATGTGTGCCCCGGGCGTGGTCGAGCGCGAGCCGCCAGGGCACCGGGTCGCGGGGGTCGGCCTCGGCCGCCGCCGTGATCAGCGGGCCCACCTCGCGCAGCAACTCGGCGTGGGCGGGCGACTCCCAGGCGCGGCGCACCGCCAGCGCGGCTTTGACGAGCAGGGCGTCCGGGTCGCGCGGTGCGGCGGCCAGCCAGCCGGTGAGCCAGTCGTCGCGGTTGCGGGCGAAGGCGACCAGCCGGCTCAGGGTGCGGTCGCGAATCTCCCAGTCGGCGGCGTCCCGGGTGGTGGCGAGGAGCTTGGCCGCGGGTTCGAAGTCACCCATGGCCGCGGCGACCAACGCGGGGGAGAGCCGCTCGTCGGGGGCGTCGAGCAGTACCGCGTCGTCCGCCGGCAGCCCGGCCGACAGCCCGGGGCCGTACCGGAACGTGCGCGCGGTACTCAGCAGTACGCGGAGGAAAGCCATGGTGCAGACCATTGAAAAGCCCTGGTGGGAGCGGCGCCAGAGGGCCTCTGTGAAGCTTCTGTGGCGAGTGGAAGGGTTGCCCTGAGCAAGGTCAAGAAAAGGCAAAGGAAGCGGGCGTGGCTGGCTCGATTCCGACCTTCCCGTTGCCTCCGGCCGCCCGTCCTGCCGGGCTTCGAGCGTCCTTTCGGTCGCTGCGCCGCCCGACAAGCCGCCGGGCGGGATGCCACGCTCCGTCAGCCTCGCCGCAGCAGCCGGGACGCGCCCGCCGCCACCGTGGTGGCCAATATCCACCCCACCAGCACCAGAGCCGCGGCCGTCCACTGCCAGCCGCCCTCCAGCAGCCAGTAACCGTCCTGCCCGAGATTGATCACCGGCACCAGCAGATCCAGCGCGTACAGCGCGGAATTCCACTGCGGATGTTCGCCCTCCTTGATCGACTCCGGGTGGTACTGCGCGAAGGCGACCGCCCCCGCCGCCCACAGCACCGCCATCCAGACCAGGGCCCGCCCGGGCCGGTAGCCGTACGCCACCGTCCAGTCCTGCAGGTAGCCCCAGATCCTTCCCGCGGGCGGCAGCGTCTCGCGCCGGCGCCGCTGCTTGGCCAGCAGTACCTCCCGGGCGTCCGCGTCCTCCCCGCAGCTGCGGAGCACCGCCGCGAGGCGCTCGTACGGCTCCGGGACGTACTCCGGGGTCGCGGCCAGCACCCACTCCAGGCGCCGGGACAGCGGGAAATGGCCGTACGGGACGAGGTTCTCGTACACGAAACCGCCCATCGCCAGGCCGCCCGGGCCCGGCCAGCTGGTCGACACGTCGATCAGGGTGACGACCTTCGCGCCGTTCAGCACGACCCGGCCCTCCCGTGGGCGCTCCGCGTTGAACCGCAGCTCGGGGGTGACGATCCGGCGCAGTGACAGCTCCTCGCGGTCGGCGAGCACGAACCGGGCCTTGTGCAGGTCCACCGCGTCCCCGAACCGTCCGTCGTCGAGCCGGACCGCGCCCCGGCACTCGAAGACCTGCGCGCGTGTCCCGCGCGCAGGGCCGCCGCCGCGCGCGACACCGAACGGGGGAGTGGTCCCCTGGTTCCCCGTGTCGACGCTGACCCAGGCCTCCGTCATGTACAGCGTGCGCTCCACGCTCAGCTGCGGGGCGTTCAGCGCCCGCCGCCCGTCCGTGGCGCGCAGCCGGCTGCCGCGCAGGCTCAGCGAGCCGCCGACCTTCGCCCCGCGCAGGCTCAGCTCGCCGAGCGTCTCGATCATCTCGGCCTGCAGGTCCTGCGCCACCGACATCCCGTCACCCACGAAGGCGCGACCGCGCCGGTCGGGGCCGATACGGATCTGGTTGATCAGCAGGTCCGTGCCGATCTGGGCGTCGGTCAGCCGGATGCCGCGTTCGACCCGGCAGCGCGGCAGATGCAGATCGCCCTCCGTGTGCAGCCGGGCCGCGTCCAGCCTCGGCAGCGCGCAGCCCACCATCCGCAGCGTCGTGAAATGGCACTCGGGGAGTACCACCTCCTGCTCGAAGCGGCAGCCCGTCAGTTCTACGTAGGGCGAGACCCGCCCGCCCGCCAGATCCAGTTTCCCCGTGATGCGGACACCCCGGAGCTTCAGCGCGGCCACCCGTCCCGGCCGTGCCGCCGGCCCGCTGAGCAGCAGCCGCGCCACCGTCCGGGCGCCGACACTGCGCTCCGGTCCCCAGCTGTGCGGGGCGAAGGGATCGTCGCGCACCGGATCGTGGGAGCGCAGATCGTAGGTGGTGCCGTTACGGAAGGACTGCCACATACCCAGCTCCGCGGCGCTGAGCCCGTCGGGGATCTCGCCCTCGTGCGGTTCGGTCACTGCCTCACCTCCGCCTGCGCGTTCTGACCCGCGCTTCGTACAGTCGTTCTTCCCTCTGTGTGACGACGTGAACGCTAATGGTCAGCAGTGACAGCCGGGACATGTATCAGCCAGTGATACGGGCGACCGGACGCCGGAAACGGTCTGAGAGAATTGTCGGTGTGATCTCTCGAATCGATCTGCGCGGCACCGCCCTCCCCGAGGGCGGCGCCCTGCGCGACCTGCTGCCCCGTGCCGAGTTCGACGTGGAAGCCGCCCTGGAAACGGTGCGGCCCATCTGCGAGGACGTACGCCATCGTGGCTCCGCGGCAGTGATCGAGTGGGGGGAGAAACTCGACGGCGTACGCCTCGACGCGATCCGTGTCCCGGCCGACGCGATCACCGCGTCGCTGGAACGGCTCGACCCCGCCGTACGGGCGGCCCTGGAGGAGTCGATCCGCCGCGCCCGTCTCGTCCACCGTGAGCAGCGCCGCACCACGCACACCACCCAGGTCGTCCCCGGTGGCACGGTCACCGAGAAGTGGGTGCCCGTCGAGCGCGTCGGGCTGTACGTCCCCGGCGGCCGCTCGGTCTACCCCTCGTCCGTCGTGATGAACGTCGTCCCGGCGCAGGAGGCCGGCGTCGAGGGCATCGCCGTGTCCTCACCGCCCCAGAAGGAGTTCGGCGGCCTGCCGCACCCCACCATCCTCGCCGCCTGCGCGCTCCTCGGCGTCGACGAGGTGTACGCCGCCGGCGGCTCCCAGGCCGTCGCGATGTTCGCGTACGGCACCGAGGACTGCCTGCCCGTCGACCTCGTCACCGGCCCCGGCAACATCTACGTCGCCGCGGCCAAGCGCCTGCTCAAGGGCCGCATCGGCATCGACGCCGAGGCCGGTCCCACCGAGATCGCGATCCTCGCCGACGCGAGTGCCGACCCGGCGCACGTCGCCGCCGACCTGATCAGCCAGGCCGAGCACGACCCGATGGCCGCCGCCGTGCTCGTCACCGACTCCGAGGAACTGGCCGCCGCCACCGAGGCCGAGCTGCGGGACCAGGTCGCCGCGACCAAGCACGTCACGGACCGGATCGAACCCGCGCTGGCCGGCCGGCAGTCCGCGATCGTCCTGGTCAACGACCTGGAGGACGGCCTCAAGGTCGTCAACGCGTACGCCCCCGAGCACCTGGAGATCCAGACGGAGAACGCCGCCGCCGTCGCCGACCGGGTCCGCAACGCCGGAGCGATCTTCGTCGGCCCCTTCTCGCCCGTGTCCCTCGGCGACTACTGCGCCGGCTCCAACCACGTCCTGCCCACCGGCGGCTGCGCCTGCCACTCCTCGGGCCTGTCCGTGCAGTCCTTCCTCCGCGGCATCCACATCGTCGACTACACGCGTGACGCGCTCGCCGAGGTCACCCACCACGTCGTGACCCTCGCCGAGGCGGAGGACCTCCCCGCCCACGGCGCCGCGCTCAAGGCCAGGTTCGGCTGGAAGGTTCCGCAGCAGTGAGCAACGACAGCACCCCGCGCAACGCCTGGGACGACCTCCCGATCCGTGACGAACTGCGCGGCCAGTCCCCGTACGGGGCGCCCCAGCTCGACGTACCCGTCCGGCTGAACACCAACGAGAACCCCTACCCGCTCCCCGACGCGCTCGTCGACCGCATCGCCGAGCGGGTCCGCGAGGCCGCCCGCGACCTCAACCGCTACCCCGACCGTGACGCCGTGGAGCTCCGCACCGAGCTCGCCCGCTACCTCACCCGTACCGCGGGTCACGAGGTCGCCACGGCGAACGTCTGGGCGGCCAACGGCTCCAACGAGGTCCTCCAGCAGCTGCTGCAGACCTTCGGCGGCCCCGGGCGCACCGCGATCGGCTTCGAGCCCTCGTACTCGATGCACGCCCTCATCGCGCGCGGCACCGGCACCGGCTGGATCTCCGGACCGCGCAACGAGGACTTCACCATCGACGTGGAGGCCGCGAAGAAGGCCATCGCCGAGCACCGCCCCGAGGTGGTCTTCATCACCTCGCCCAACAACCCGACCGGCACCGCGGTGGACGCCGGGACCGTCGTCGCCCTGTACGACGCCGCGCAGGCCGCCCGGCCCTCGATGGTCGTCGTCGACGAGGCGTACGGCGAATTCAGCCACCACCCCTCGCTGCTCCCGCTCATCGAGGGCCGCCCCCACCTGGTGCTCTCCCGCACCATGTCCAAGGCGTTCGGCGCCGCGGGCCTCCGCCTCGGCTACCTCGCGGCGGCCCCGGCCGTCGTCGACGCGGTCCAGCTGGTGCGTCTGCCGTACCACCTGTCCTCCGTCACCCAGGCCACCGCGCTCGCCGCCCTGGAGCACACCGATACCCTGCTCGGGTACGTCGCGCAGCTCAAGAGCGAGCGCGACCGGCTGGTCGACGGACTGCGGGAGCTCGGCTTCGCCGTCACCGACTCGGACGCCAACTTCGTCCAGTTCGGCCGCTTCGCCGACAGCCGCACCGCCTGGCAGCAGATCCTCGACCGGGGCGTCCTGGTCCGGGACAACGGCGTACCGGGGTGGCTGCGGGTCTCCGCGGGAACCCCGGAAGAGAACGACGCGTTCCTCGATGCGGTGCGCGAACTGAAGAAGGAGCACGACGCATGAGCCGCGTAGGCAGGGTGGAGCGGACCACCAAGGAGACCTCCGTGCTCGTCGAGATCAACCTCGACGGCACCGGCAAGGTCGATGTCGCGACCGGGGTCGGCTTCTACGACCACATGCTCGACCAGCTCGGCCGGCACGGGCTCTTCGACCTCACGGTCAAGACCGAGGGCGACCTGCACATCGACTCGCACCACACGATCGAGGACACCGCCCTGGCGCTCGGCGCCGCCTTCAAGCAGGCGCTCGGCGACAAGGTCGGCATCTACCGCTTCGGCAACTGCACCGTCCCGCTGGACGAGTCGCTCGCCCAGGTCACCGTCGACCTCTCCGGCCGCCCGTACCTGGTGCACACCGAGCCCGAGAAGATGGCGCCGATGATCGGCGAGTACGACACGACGATGACCCGGCACATCCTGGAGTCCTTCGTCGCCCAGGCGCAGATCGCCCTCCACGTCCACGTCCCGTACGGCCGCAACGCCCACCACATCGTGGAGTGCCAGTTCAAGGCGCTGGCGCGCGCCCTGCGTTACGCCAGCGAGCACGACCCGCGCGCGGCCGGCATCCTTCCGTCCACGAAGGGCGCCCTGTGACCGGCCTCAACACCGTTCTGATCATCGTCGGCCTCTTCCTGGCCGGCGGCGTCTACTCCTTCTGGAAGCAGGGCATGCCCAAGGGCGTCGTCGTGCTCCTCGGGATCGGCTCCGTGATGTGCCTGGTTGCGGGCATCATGCGGATCCAGGGACTCTGGGACTGAGGTAGCACTGTGAGCGACAAGAAGAAGATCGTCGTCTTCGACTACGGCTTCGGCAACGTCCGTTCCGCCGAGCGGGCCCTCGCCCGCGTGGGCGGCGACGTGGAGATCACCCGCGACTTCGACACCGCGATGAACGCCGACGGGCTCCTCGTCCCCGGCGTCGGCGCGTTCTCCGCCTGCATGGCGGGGCTGAAGCAGGCACGCGGCGAATGGATCATCGGCCGCAGGCTGGCCGGCGGCCGGCCCGTCATGGGCATCTGCGTCGGCATGCAGATCCTGTTCGAGCGCGGCATCGAGCACGGCGTCGAGACGGAGGGCCTCGACGAGTGGCCCGGCACCGTCGGACCGCTGAAGGCCGACGTCGTGCCGCACATGGGCTGGAACACCGTCGAATCCCCCGAGGGCTCCCAGCTCTTCGCGGGGATGGACCCCGAGTCCCGCTACTACTTCGTGCACTCCTACGCGGCGCACGACTGGTCCCTCGAAGTGACCAACGCCAAGATCCGTGCCCCCAAGGTCACGTGGTCCACGCACGGAGAGCGGTTCGTGGCGGCCGTGGAGAACGGCGCGCTGTGGGCCACCCAGTTCCACCCCGAGAAGTCCGGCGACGCCGGCGCCCAGCTGCTGACCAACTGGATCGAGACGCTGTAATGCCGAAGCTTGAACTGCTCCCCGCCGTAGACGTCCGCGACGGACAGGCCGTCCGCCTCGTGCACGGCGAATCCGGCTCCGAGACCTCCTACGGCTCCCCGCTCGAGGCCGCTCTCGCCTGGCAGAGCTCCGGCGCCGAGTGGCTGCACCTCGTCGACCTGGACGCCGCCTTCGGCACCGGCGACAACCGTGCGCTGATCGCCGAAGTGGCCGGCGCCATGGACATCAAGGTCGAACTCTCCGGCGGCATCCGCGACGACGCCTCGCTCGCCGCCGCCCTCGCCACCGGCTGCCGCCGCGTCAACCTCGGCACCGCCGCCCTGGAGACCCCCGAGTGGGTCGCCAAGGTCATCGCCGAGCACGGCGACAAGATCGCCGTCGGCCTCGACGTCCGCGGCACGACGCTGCGCGGCCGCGGCTGGACCCGCGACGGCGGCGACCTCTACGAGACGCTCGCCCGCCTCGACTCCGAGGGCTGCGCCCGCTACGTCGTGACCGACATCGCCAAGGACGGCACGCTGCAGGGCCCCAACCTGGCCCTCCTGCGGGACGTCTGCGCCGCCACCGACAAGCCCGTCGTGGCCTCCGGCGGCGTCTCCTCGCTCGCCGACCTGCGCGCGATCTCCCTGCTCGTCCCGGAAGGCGTCGAGGGAGCCATCGTCGGCAAGGCGCTGTACGCCGAGGCGTTCACCCTCGAAGAGGCACTCAAGGCGGTCGCCGCATGACGGACTCCGTACGCCGCGTCTCCTCGGACGGCCCGTGGGAGGAGAAGTTCGGCTACTCCCGCGCGGTCCAGCTCCCGAACGGACTCGTCCTGGTCTCCGGCTGCACGTCGGTGGTCAACGGCCAGATCTCCGCGGGCAGCCCGTACGAGCAGGCCGTCGCCTCCTTCCGGGTCGCCTTCGACGCGCTGAAGCAGGTCGGACTCGGCCGTGAGGACGTCGTCCGCACCCGGATGTACCTCACCCACGCCCGGGACGTCGACGAGGTGGGCCGCGCCCACAAGGAGCTGTTCGACGACGTCCGCCCCGCAGCCTCCATGATCATCGTGTCCGGCTTCGTCGACCCCTCCCTGGTCGTCGAGGTCGAGGTCGAGGCCTACCGGGCAGGTGAGCGATGACTCTCGCCGTACGGGTCATCCCGTGCCTCGACGTCGACAAGGGCCGCGTCGTCAAGGGCGTCAACTTCCAGAACCTGCGCGACGCGGGCGACCCCGTCGAGATGGCGAAGCTGTACGACGCCGAGGGCGCCGACGAGCTGACGTTCCTCGACATCACCGCCTCCAGCGGTGACCGCGAGACGACGTACGACGTGGTGCGCCGCACCGCCGAGCAGGTCTTCATCCCGCTCACCGTCGGCGGCGGGGTCCGCACCCCCGACGACGTCGACAAGCTGCTGCGCGCCGGGGCCGACAAGGTCGGGGTCAACACCGCCGCCATCGCCCGCCCCGACCTCATCCAGGAGATCGCCGAACGCTTCGGGCGCCAGGTGCTGGTGCTCTCCGTCGACGCGCGACGCACCCCCGAGGGCACCTTCGAGGTGACCACCCACGGCGGACGCCGGGGCACCGGCATCGACGCCGTCGAGTGGGCGCACCGGGCGGCCGAGCTCGGCGCGGGCGAGATCCTGCTCAACTCGATGGACGCCGACGGCACGAAGGACGGCTACGACACCGAGATGATCAAGGCGGTGCGGGCCCACGTCACCGTCCCCGTCATCGCCTCCGGAGGTGCGGGCCGGCTGGCGGACTTCCCGCCGGCCATCGACGCGGGCGCCGACGCGGTCCTCGCGGCGTCCGTCTTCCACTTCGGTGACCTGCGGATCTCCGAGGTCAAGGGCGCTCTGCGCGAGGCCGGACACCCCGTTCGCTGACCCGGTCAGGGGATCGCCGGTCGCGAAGACCGGCGATCTCGCCGATGTCCGCCCGGAGGGTGGGCCACCAGAGTGGCGCCGTCAGCACATGACGGCGCCACCCACGCGGTGCTCCCCCGACGGCCCGGACGACGGGCCGCCGGCTGCCGCGGTGTGGTGCGCCACAACCGAGAGGATCCCCCCTCGTGCAGCAGCACCTCCCCTCCGGCGACATCTCCCCCCGCCGCCACCGGATGTCGAAGAGCCGCTCCCGCACCATCAAGCTCGCCGTCGCCGCGGCGGCCGCGACGGCCGGTCTGGTTACGGCGCTGATGCCGGGCGCCCAGGCCGCCGACAATCCGTACGAGCGTGGTCCGGCCCCGAGCAACTCGAGCATCGAGGCGAGCCGCGGGTCGTACGCGACGTCCCAGGCGACCGTCTCCTCGCTGAGCGTCAGGGGCTTCGGCGGCGGGACGATCTACTACCCGACGTCCACCTCGGACGGGACGTTCGGCGCGATCGCCATCTCGCCCGGCTTCACCGCCTACCAGTCGAGCATCGCCTGGCTGGGACCGCGCCTCGCGTCGCAGGGCTTCGTGGTGTTCACCATCGACACCAACACCACGTCGGACCAGCCGGCCAGCCGTGGCGACCAGCTGCTCGCCGCGCTCGACTACCTCACCGAGGACAGCTCGGTGCGCAGCCGGATCGACTCCTCCCGGCTCGGAGTGATGGGCCACTCCATGGGCGGCGGTGGCACGCTCGAGGCCGCCAAGGACCGTCCGGCCCTCCAGGCGGCGATCCCGCTGACCGGCTGGAACACGGACAAGACGTGGCCGGAGGTGCAGACCCCCACGCTGGTCGTCGGCGCGGACGGTGACACGGTCGCGTCCGTCACCACGCATTCGAAGCCGTTCTACAACTCGCTGCCGAGCTCGCTGGACAAGGCGTATCTGGAGCTGCGGGGAGCGTCCCACTTCACTCCGAACACGTCGAACACGACGATCGCGAAGTACAGCATCTCGTGGCTGAAGCGCTTCATCGACAATGACACCCGCTACGAGCAGTTCCTCTGCCCGATCCCGTCGGCCAGCCTGACGATCGCGGAGTTCAAGGGCAACTGCCCGCACACCTCCTGACCCACAGGAGCAGGGGCCGGCCCGCGTCACGCGGTCCGGCCTCTCGTGCTGCCCGGCCGCTCGCCCCCGGCCCGGCCGTTCACGGGATCCGGGGAGAAGACCGGCGATTGCGCCGATGTCCGCGCGGGGGAGCCACCGCGAAAGTGGCTGCAGGCCGACGAACGACGGCGCGACCGACACGGTGTACCCCCGAAGGCCCCCGGACGACGGGGCTGCCGGCCGCCCCGGCGCGCTTCCGTCACAACCGAGAGGAATCCCCGTGCAGCAGCACCTCCCCTCCGGCGACATCTCCCCCCGCCGCCACCGGGTGTCGAAGAGCCGCTCCCGCACCGTCAAGGGTGCTCTGGCAGCCGCGGCGGCGACCGCCGGTCTGCTCACCGCGCTCGTCCCCGGCGGAGCGCAGGCCGCCGACAACCCGTACGAGCGTGGTCCGGCCCCGAGCAACTCGAGCATCGAGGCGAGCCGCGGGTCGTACGCCACGTCCCAGACCTCCGTGTCCTCGCTGAGCGTCAGGGGCTTCGGCGGCGGGACGATCTACTACCCGACGTCCACCTCGGACGGGACGTTCGGCGCGATCGCCATCTCGCCCGGCTTCACCGCTTACGAGTCGAGCATCGCCTGGCTGGGGCCGCGCCTCGCGTCGCAGGGCTTCGTGGTGTTCACCATCGACACCAACACCACCCTGGACCAGCCGGCCAGCCGTGGCGACCAGCTGCTCGCCGCGCTCGACTACCTCACCGAGGACAGCTCGGTGCGCAGCCGGGTCGACTCCTCGCGGCTGGGTGTGATGGGCCACTCCATGGGGGGTGGAGGCACCCTGGAGGCCGCCAAGGACCGTCCCTCGCTGAAGGCGGCGATCCCGCTGACCGGCTGGAACACGGACAAGACGTGGCCGGAGGTGCAGACCCCCACGCTGGTCGTCGGCGCGGACGGTGACACGGTCGCGTCCGTCACCACGCATTCGAAGCCGTTCTACAACTCGCTGCCGAGCTCGCTGGACAAGGCGTATCTGGAGCTGCGGGGAGCCTCCCACTTCACTCCGAACACGTCGAACACGACGATCGCGAAGTACAGCATCTCGTGGCTGAAGCGCTTCATCGACAAGGACACCCGCTACGAGCAGTTCCTCTGCCCGATCCCGTCGGCCAGCCTGACGATCGCGGAGTACCGGGGCAACTGCCCGCACTGATCCGGGGGGCGACCGGGCCGGACCGCGCGTACCGCGGTCCGGCCCTTTCGCGCCGCCGGGGCAGTTCACTCCTCGGCGAAGAACCGGGCGAGGGAACCGGCGAAGCCAGGGTCGCGTACGGCGGTCAGATGGTCCCCGGGCAGCACGACCAGCTCCGCCCCCTCGATCGCGTCGGCCAGGACCCGGGGGCGCACGGCCAGGGGATCGCTCTCGCCGGCCAGCACCAGCGTGGGCACCGTGATCCGGTCCAGCGGCAGCGCGCCCCGGTGCACCGCCCGGATCTGAGCGGCCAGCGCGTGACGGTCGGCGCCCGAGGAGTCGGCCAGCAGCCTGAAGCCCCGGGCCCGCTCGGGTACGTCCGCGGCGTCGTCGGCGGTCAGCGCGGCCGAGACCAGCTCCGGTGGCATCGCCCGGGTGTCCAGGCCGCCCACCTCCACCGCGCCGGCGCCTATCCCGCCCACCACCAGGCGGCTGATCCGGGCATCCTCCGCCGCGGCCAGGACCGCCACCACGGCGCCCATGGAATAGCCCGCGAGATGCACGTGGTCCGCGCCGATCCGGTCGATGAGCAGCCGGACGTCACGGACCATCAGGGACTCGCCGTAGTGCGTGTCGTCGTGCGGCCGGTCGGACTCGCCGTGGCCACGCGCGTCCAGGGCGTACACCCGCCGGCCCCGTGCCACGAGCGCCTCGACGACACCGGGGCCCTCCCAGTTGAGCCGGGCGTGCGCGGCGAAGCCGTGCAGCAGCACCACCGGGGGCAGGGCCTCGTCCGGGTCCCGCGACCAGGACCAGTAACGCAGGGTCAAACCGTCGTGTGTACGCAATTCATCAGCCATGCACCGACGTTACGGGCGGCCGCTGCGGAACGGGCCCGGGGTGTGCCCCCGCACAGCGCGAACGCCGTTCCGTTGGGAGACCGCACCGCTCCGGGCCGACCGGGAACAGGGAGCGGACGCGGGCCTTCCGGCCCTGTTTACGCCGAGTAACATGAGCGCGTGACCCCATCGACGACCGTGCACAGTCCGCTCCGGCTGTACGGCCGCAGCGGTGAACTGGCCATCCTGGAAACCTTGTTGGGCCAACTGCGGGCGGGGGGCGGCGGAGCCCTCGTCCTGACCTCGCCGCCCGGCCTCGGCCGCACCGCCCTGCTGCGGCAGGCCGCCGCCCACTACCTCGGAGAGCACGGCGGCCCCGTGCTGTACGCCTCCGCTGCCCCCACCGAACAGCGACTGCCCTACAGCGGGCTGCACGCCCTACTCTGCTCCGCCCCCGGACCGCTGCCCGTCACGCCCGACGCGATCCTGGGCTCGGGGATCACCCCGGGTGGGCTGCTCGGTCTGCTGCGGGGCCTGGGGGCCGAACAGCCCCTGCTGGTCTGCGTGGACGACGCGCACGCCTGGGACCCCGACTCCCGTGCCGCGCTCGGCTTCGCCGCCCGCAGACTCGGCGCGGGCAGCCGGGTCGCGGTGGTGATCGGCGCGGCCGACGAGACCGCCTTCGCCGGACTGCCCGCGCTGCGCCTCGGCCCGCTCGACGACGACGCCGCGGCCGCGATCCTGGACCGGCTCACCGACGGCACGGCCGATGTCGACCCCGTCGTACGCGGCGAACTCCTGCGCGAAGCGGCCGGCAACCCGCGGCTTCTGGCGGGGCTGACCGGCCGTCTCACCCCCGGCCAGCTGGCCGGGCGCACCGCACTGCCGTACCCGCTTCCCGGGGCCGAGAGCGTCCTGGACGCCCATGCCGCGCACCTGGACGGACTGTCCCCCGACACCCACACCCTGCTCCTGCTGGCCGCGGCCGCGGAGGAGCACGAGCCGGACGGGGCCGGCGCCGACGCGGCCCTGCTGCTGCGGGCCGGCGCCCGGGCGGGACTGGCCACCGCGCACCTCGACCGGGTGCTCTTCGCGCCCGCCGGAACGGCCGGAGCCCTGCAACGCGCGGGCAGCCGCGTGCACTTCAGCCACCCGCTGCTGCGCCGCGCGGTCCTGCACCGGGCACCGCCGGGCCGCCGCCGTGCCGTGCACGAACTGCTGGCCGGGCTGCTCGCCGGGCCCGGCCAGGCCCCGCTGCCCGCGCTCGTCCAGCGGGCCTGCGCCGCACCCGGCCCGGACGCCGCCCTCGCCGGGCAGCTGGAGGCGGCGGCCGCCGCGCCACGGCCGCACAGCGAACGGTCGGCGGCGCTGGCCCGTGCCGCCGCGCTCTCCACCGACGACACCCTGCGCGCCGCCCGGTTCACCGCCGCCGCCGAGCAGGCGCGACTGGCCGGCGACACCGGCCGGGCCCGCGCCATGCTGGCCCGTGTCGGCCCCCACCTCGCCGGGGGCGCCGCGCCCTACGTACGCGGCATGCTCGCCCTGCGCGACGGACCGGCGGCCGACGCCCGCGAGGCGCTGCTGACCGCGGCGGAGCTGCTCGCCCCGCACGACCCGCGCCGCACCCTTGACGCCCTGTTCGGCGCGGCTGAGGCGGCCTGGGACATGGGGGACGCCATCGCGTACCTGGACGCCATGAACCGTGTCCCCGTCGCCGCGGCCGACCGGTCCATGGCGCAGTACCGCGCCGGGATGTGCGCCGTGCTCGCCGGGCACCCCGACCGGGGTCACGCCCTCCTGCGGTGCTGCCTCGACTCCGCCGACCGCGCCGAGGACGCGGACGAGCTCCTGCGGGCGGGTGCCTCGGCCCTCGTGCTCGGTGAGGTCGACGCGGCCTGCCGGGCAGGGGCCCGCGCACTCGCCGTCGTACGCACCCGGGGCCCCGAAGCCCTGCTGCCGCACGCCCTGGAGCAGCTGGCGTACGCGGAACTGCGTGCCGGGCAGCACGCCAGGGCCCGGGCCCACGCGCTGGAGGGGCTGCACGCGGCCCGCCGCACCGGGCAGCGGAACTCCGCCACCCATCTGCACGCCGTGCTCGCGCTCGCCGCCTCGGTGGAGGGTCCCGCGGAAGCGTGCGCCGCCCACGCCGACGCGGCCCTGGCCGGGGCGGGCCCGCACGGCCTCGCCCAGGCGGCCATGCTCGCCACCTGGGCGGTCGCCCGTGCGGATCTGGCGGCCGGGCGGCCGGGTGAGGCGGCGGCCCGGCTCGGCCCCCTGGTCAGACCGGGGCCAGGGACGGGACACTTCGCCACCCGGATGCTCGCCGTACCGTGCTACATCGAGGCGATGGCGCTCTCCGGCCGCGCGGACGAAGGCGCCGGTGAACTCGCCGTCGCCGTGGAGGAGTTCGCGCTGTGGACCGCCCGGACGACCGACCCCCAGGTCCCCGCCCAGCTGGCCCGCTGCCGCGCCCTGCTGGCGCCGCCCGAGCAGGCCGCCGCCCGGTACGAGGAGGCGCTGGCCCACCACGACCGCGCGGGCGGTGACTTCGAGCGCGCCCGCACCCAGCTGCTCCACGGCCAGCTGCTGCGCCGTCTGCGCCGCACCCGAGAGGCCCGCGGCCCGCTGCGCGACGCGCTGGTCGCGTTCGAACGCTGCTCCGCCCGCGTCTGGGCCGAACGGGCCGGAGGGGAACTCCGGGCCGCCGGGGAGGCGGTGGACGTGCCGGACCAGAGCGGCCCCGGGCCGCTGGCCGGACTGACCCCGCAGCAGCAGCGGATCGCCCGCTGCGTCGCGGAGGGTGCCACCAACCGGGAGGTGGCGGTGCGGCTCTCGGTGAGCCCCCGGACCGTCGACCACCACCTCCGCAACGTCTTCGCCGCTCTCGGTGTCCGGTCCCGGACCGAGCTCGCGAGGCTGCTGGACCGCGAGGGCGCGGCGAGGTTGCAGGACCGTGATGAGAAGAAGCGCGCAGACCTCTAGGTACCGACCGGGCGGTATGCCATTCTGCGGTCGTCAGGATCAATCGGTGTGCGCCCGCCCGATGAGGGCCGGGCGCACACCGGGGCCGGCCCAACCGCAGCCGGCCGATTCCCGGTGGAGGCCGCCATGCCGCAGGTCGTACGTTCACGGATCAGGGCGCTGCACGGGCCGCCCCCCGTAGCACCGTTGCCGCACCGAGTCCGCTCCCTGGCCGACCCTGAGGCCGTAGCGGTGCTCCACCGCGCGGCCCGTGGGCTGCTGGAGGCGCTGCCTGAGCTCACGGACCGGCTTGTCGAGGCGCTGAGGGAGCAGGAGCCCGCCTACCGCGCCGCGTTGGAGACCGAGCCCACCGAGATCTGGCAGGAGGTCCACCACTCGCTGCGGCACAACGTCGCCTCCCTCATCCAGCCCCGGGAATTCAGGGAGGCCGCCCACCGCACCTCCCGGTGGATCGGCGAGAGCCGGGCCGAGCAGGGCGTACCGCTCGACGCGGTCATGCACGCCTTCCGGATGGGCGGCGCGATGGTCTGGCGGGACCTGGTCGACGACACGGCCGGACGCCACCCCGAGGACACCCGGCTGCTGGTCCATGTCGCCGCGGACGTCTGGAACTTCGTCGACGAGCACTGCGGAGTGGTGGCCGAGGCGTACCGGCAGGCGGAGCGGCGGCTCTCCTGGCGCCGCGAGAACCAGCAGCGCCTGATGACGGCGGCCCTGCTGGACGGCACCGCCCGGATCGCGGACCTGCCGGACGCCGCAGCGATGCTGGGACTTCCGGTGCAGGGGCGGTACGCGGTACTCGCGGTCGCCGGCGCCCGCCGTGCCCCGCACGGCGCCGGACGCCCGCCACTGGAGCTGGCCGAGGGGGCGCCCGTGCTCTGGCACTCGGCGCGGGGCGTGCAGCTCGCGATCCTGCCGCTGGGGACTGCGCCGGTGGCGGCCGAGGAGGAACCGGGGAGCGACGTCGGCACCGACAGCGTGCCCACCCCCGGCCCGGCTTCGGAATCCGACGGCGAACTCTCCGCACTCGCGGCGGATCTGACGATGCCGCGAGGAACCCGCGTGGGCGTCAGCTCCGTGGTCGACGGGCTCGCCTCCGTCGGTGACGCACGACGCCTCGCCGAGACGGCACTGCGCGCCTGCCCCGCGTCGGGCGGCACCGTCCTGCTCGACGAGCACCTCCCCGCGGCCCTCGTCGTGTCCTCGCCCGGCCTCGGAACAGCGCTCGCCGACCGGGTCCTCGGACCGCTGGACCGGCTCGACCCGGCGGACCGGGACGTGCTCATCGAGACGCTGACCGCGTGGCTCGACTCGGACGGCTCGGCGCAACGGGCGGGGGCGAAGCTCTACTGCCATCGCAACACCGTGCTGAACCGGCTGCGACGCTTCGAACAGCTGACGGGACGCTGTCTCACCCGGCCGTCGGACGCCGTCGAGGTGTCCCTGGCGCTCGCGGCGCGGCGGCTGCTGACGGGCTGAGTCCACACCGGCGGCCGGTACCGCTCAGCCTGCCGTTGTGCGGGCGCGCAGACCTGCGCCGGGCGGGCTGTACCGGCGCCGCACCCCGCCCCCGCCCCCTGTGCCGCCCACGCCCCGGAAGGGGCTACAGGCCGAGCTCGGCCGTGTGCAGCCGGGCCAGCGCGTCCTTGTCGCCGTCCAGCTCCACCCGCGCCGCGTCCTGCCGCCCCGTGGCGAACAGCAGCAGCTCACCCGGCTCCCCGGTGACCGTCACCACCGGGGTGCCCTTGTGGGCCACCGCCGTCTGGCCGTCCGGGCGCCGCAGCACCAGACCCACCGGAGCCCGGCGGCCCAGCATCCGGGCCGTCTTCTCGGTGCGCGACCACAGCACATCGGCGAAGACCGGATCGAGGTCCCGCTGCGACCAGTCGGGCTGGGCCCGCCGCACGTCCTCGGCGTGGAGGTAGAACTCGACGGTGTTGGCCGCCTCGTCCAGCTGCTTCAAACCGAAGGGCGAGAAGCGCGGCGGACCCGTACGGATGAGCTGGATCAGCTCCTCGTACGGCTTGGCGGCGAATTCGGCCTGGACCCGTTCCAGCCGGTTCTTCAGAGCACCCAGCATGATCCCGCCCGCCGCGTCCGCACGGCGTTCACGGACCACGACATGGGCGGCCAGGTCACGGGTCTTCCAGCCGTTGCACAGGGTCTGGGCTTCGGGACCCGCCGCTTCCAACAGGTCGGCGAGCAGAAGACGTTCACGCTTCGCATGGGTCGACATGCCCGCCAGCGTACGACCGCCGCCCGCGGTCCGCCCAATGGACGCACGGCCGGGTGGCCCCGCCCGGCGCGGCACAATGGGGCGCATGACCAGCACGCCCGGCTCCACGCCCGCCAGTGACCTCGACCCCGCCGTCGCCGCCCGTCTCAAGCGCGGCCCCGACGGACTGGTCCCGGCCATCGCCCAGCAGTACGACACGGGCGAGGTGCTCATGCTCGGCTGGATGGACGACGAGGCGCTGCACCGCACCCTCACCACGGGCCGCTGCACCTACTGGTCCCGCAGCCGCCAGGAGTACTGGGTCAAGGGCGACACGTCCGGCCACACCCAGCAGGTCGTGTCCGTCGCCCTGGACTGCGACGCCGACACGGTCCTGGTGAAGGTCGACCAGACCGGTGCCGCCTGCCACACCGGCGACCGCACCTGCTTCGACAAGGACGTCCTTCCGCTCACCGCGCCCCGATAGGGTCAGCCGCCATGGATCTCGAGACCTTCCGCAAGCTCGCCGTCGACCGCCGCGTCATCCCCGTCAGCCGCAGGCTCCTCGCGGACGGTGACACCCCCGTGGGGCTCTACCGCAAACTCGCGGCCGAACGTAGCGGTACGTTCCTCCTGGAATCGGCGGAGAACGGCCGCACCTGGTCCCGCTACTCCTTCATCGGGGTACGCAGCGCCGCCACCCTGACCGCCCTCGACGGGCAGGCCCACTGGCTCGGCACCCCGCCTGTCGGGGTCCCCCTCGACGGCGACCCGCTGCAGGCCCTGCGGGCCACCGTCGAAACCCTGCACACCCCCCGCGACCTGGTCGGCGACGACGGTCTGCCGCCCTTCACCGGCGGCATGGTCGGCTACCTCGGCTACGACGTCGTGCGCCGCCTGGAGCGGATCACCGAGCACGGCGGCGACGATCTGAAGCTCCCCGAGCTCACGATGCTGCTCACCTCGGACCTCGCCGTGCTCGACCACCAGAACGGCACCGTCCTGCTGATCGCCAACGCGATCAACCACAACGACCTGGACACCGGGGTCGACGAGGCGTACGAGGACGCGGTCGCCCGGCTCGACGCCATGGAGAGCGACCTGTCCCGGCCCGTGGAGAACGCGCCCGCCGCACTGCCGCCCTCCGAGCTCCCGCCCTACAGCGCACTGTGGGGAGGCCAGGCCTTCATGGACGCCGTCGAGGACGTCAAGGAGCGCATCAGGGCCGGTGAGGCCTTCCAGGTCGTTCCCTCCCAGCGCTTCGAGACGCCGTGCACGGCGAGCGCGCTCGACGTCTACCGGGTCCTGCGGGCCACCAACCCGTCCCCGTACATGTACCTCTTCCGCTTCGACGGCTTCGACGTCGTCGGCTCCAGCCCCGAGGCGCTCGTCAAGGTCGAGGACGGCCGGGCGATGGTCCACCCGATCGCCGGGACCAGGCACCGCGGCGCCACCCCGCAGGAGGACCAGGCGCTCGCCGACGAACTCCTCGCCGACCCGAAGGAACGCGCCGAGCACCTGATGCTCGTCGACCTCGGCCGCAACGACCTGGGCCGCGTCTGCGAACCCGGCAGCGTCGAGGTCGTCGACTTCATGTCGGTCGAGCGGTACTCGCACGTGATGCACATCGTCTCCACCGTCACCGGCCGCGTCGCCAAGGGCCGCAGCGCCTTCGACGTACTCACCGCGTGCTTCCCCGCAGGCACCCTCTCCGGCGCCCCCAAGCCCCGCGCCCTGCAGATCATCGAGGAGCTCGAACCCACCCGCCGCGGCCTGTACGGGGGCTGCGTCGGCTACCTCGACTTCGCCGGGGACTCCGACACGGCCATCGCCATCCGGACCGCCCTGCTCCGTGACGGCACCGCGTACGTCCAGGCCGGCGCCGGCATCGTCGCGGACTCCGACCCCGCGGCCGAGGACACGGAGTGCCGTAACAAGGCCGCCGCCGTCCTGCGGGCCGTGCACACGGCGAACCGGCTCGGAGCACACTGAGCCGGTAGGGGATAGTGGAGTACGTGAGTGCTGTCCCCGTACCCCAGCCCCGTGCCCGAGCCGCCTCCGCGCCCGACAGCGCAGGAAGCCGCCGAAGCCTGGCCGCCGGCCTGCTCCTCGGGGCGGCCGGCGCCACCGTCGTCCTCCTCGCCTCCGGGCAGACCTGGGCCGAGGGCGAGGCGGCCGTCGGCGGCGGCACCCTGCCCCTCAGCGCCGACGGCCAGGACGTCACCGGTCTCCCGGCCGCCCTGGCGGTCGTCGGCCTGGCCGCCCTCGTCGCCGTCTTCGCCGTCCGCGGCGCCGGCCGGCTGCTCGTCGCCGGACTGCTGGCCCTCAGCGGCCTCGGCGCCGGACTGAGCGCTTACGCCGGCGCCTCGGACAGCGCGGCGCTGGACGAGCAGGCCGCGCAGACCACGGGCAACACCTCGGCCACCATCGGCGCCCTCAGCCACACCGCCTGGCCCTACGTCACCGCGGCCGGCGGGCTGCTGATCCTGCTCGCCGGACTCCTCGCACTGCGCTACGGCAGGCGCTGGCCGGCCATGTCGGGACGGTACGAGCGCGACGGGACCCCCCGCCCCCGCAAGGCCGCCCGCACCGCCCCGGACCCCGACCGGCCCGAGGATCTGTGGAAGGCCCTGGACCGGGGCGAGGACCCGACGCGCGAGGCATGACCCCCAGCCTCACGTCCACCGGCGCGTACGGGACAATGGAAGCAAGCTTTCGAGCGCGACACCTTCAGCGCAACACCAACAAGGAGCAACTCATGGCGGGCAGCAGCCACGGACACACCCCGGCCGCCTGGACCGGTGTCATCATCTCCTTCATCGGCTTCTGCATCGCGGGCCTCTTCATGGTCTCGGCGAACACGCTCGGCTTCTGGGCCGGTATCGCCGTGACGCTCCTCGGCGGGGTCGTCGGTCTCGCCATGAAGATGGCCGGCCTCGGCATGCCGAAGGAGTCCGCCGAGATGGCGGCCGCCCGTGCCCGTGCCTCGCAGGCGCAGATCACGGCCTAGCCAGGCCGAGTCCGTTCCAGGACACGACGCGAGGCGCAGCCCGGACCGGGCTGCGCCTTTCCGCGTGAGCGGGGACAATCGGCGCGTGGACGCCTCAGCCTCTCCCGCAGCCGCCGCCCCGGACCCGGCCTCGACGCCTGGCCCGGGGCCCGTGCCTCCCCCCGCCCCGGTCTCCCGGCTCCGGCGGCTCGCCGTTCCCGTCGGGGCCATGGCCGCCGCCGTCGCGGCCTTCGGCTACGTCGCCGCAGTCGACCCCAACGAGCCAGGCCACTACCCGGTCTGCCCCATGCTCCGGTTCACCGGACTGCTCTGCCCCGGATGCGGCGGGCTGCGCAGCGCCCACGCCTTCGCCCACGGTGACCTCGCCACCGCCCTCGGCTCCAACGCCCTGGCCGTCGTCGGCTACGTCGTCCTCGCCGTGGTCTGGCTGCTCTGGACGGTCCGCGCGAGCCGGGGCAGGCCCCTGCGGATCGGTGTCGCGCCCGTCTACTGGTGGGGCATCGGCGCGGTGCTGCTGGTGTTCTCCGTCGTCAGGAACCTGCCGTTCGGGTCGGCGCTGGCTCCGTGAATGACCAGGTACTGGGACGCGAGGACACCGGATGCGAACCCTGAGTCCTCCTGCGGATATCATCGAGAGGGTTGATCCTGTACCTATCACCGCTTCGGAAGGGGGCCGCTCGCGTGAGTGTGCTCGACGAGATCATTGACGGCGTACGCGCCGACCTCGCGGAGCGGCAGGCGCGCGTCAGCCTCGACGAGCTCAAGGAACGCGCGGCGCGCGCTCCCGAGGCCAAGGACGGAGTCGCCGCCCTGCGCGGCGAGGGTGTGACCGTCATCTGCGAGGTCAAGCGTTCCAGCCCCTCGAAGGGGGCCCTTGCCGCCATCGCCGACCCGGCCGCGCTCGCCGCGGACTACGAGGCCGGCGGGGCGTCCGTCATCTCGGTCCTCACCGAGGAGCGCCGCTTCGGCGGCTCGCTCGCCGACCTGGAGGCCGTCCGCGCCAAGGTCGACATCCCGGTCCTGCGCAAGGACTTCATCGTCACCTCGTACCAGCTGTGGGAGGCCCGGGCCTACGGCGCCGACCTCGCGCTGCTGATCGTCGCCGCCCTCGACCAGGAGGCCCTGGTCTCGCTGATCGAGCGCGCCGAGTCGATCGGCCTGACGCCCCTCGTCGAGGCGCACGACGAGGAGGAGGCGGAGCGCGCCGTGGACGCCGGGGCGAAGATCATCGGTGTCAACGCGCGCAACCTCAAGGACCTCAAGGTCGACCGTTCCACCTTCGAACGCGTCGCCCCCGAGATCCCCGACCACATCGTCAAGGTCGCCGAGTCCGGCGTCCGGGGCCCGCACGACCTCATCGCCTACGCCAACGCCGGCGCGGACGCGGTGCTCGTCGGCGAGTCCCTGGTCACCGGCCGCGACCCCCGGGCCGCCGTCGCCGACCTGGTCGCCGCCGGCGCCCACCCCGCGCTCCGGCACGGACGGGGCTGACACCCTCCCCATGACCGCCGACCGTCCCGCGTCCCGCGTCCGGCCGGGCCTGCGCCTCGCCAGGGCCGCCCGGGACCCGCACGCGCCGCTGGCGCGCGGCTGCCGCCCCCGCGGTTGCCGCGCCCCCGCCCGGCGTGTGCACGGCCGGCGCGTGCGGTACGTCATCGGTGACGAGCCCGGACAGGTCAACGGCATGCGATGGCGCACGGGGTCCGCGCCGTAGCGAGCCCCGGCCGTCGCTCCCCGGTACAAGGGAATCCTGTACGGGCAATCCCCGTACAGGGGAGCCGCACGCCCCACACCGCACCGACCGTCCACCGGCCGGCGTGGCGCTCAGCTCATGGCGCATACGGTGACATCACCCGTTGCGATTCGAGGAGCACGTCGCATGTCGTCCGACTTCTTCATTCCGGACCCCGAAGGTCTGATCCCCAGCGCCGAAGGCTATTTCGGCGCGTTCGGTGGCACGTTCATCCCGGAGGCACTGGTCGCCGCCGTGGACGAGGTGGCCGTCGAATACGACAAGGCCAAAGCGGACCCCGCCTTCGCCGCCGAGCTCGATCAGCTCATGGCCGACTACACGGGCCGTCCCAGCGCGCTGACCGAAGTCCCGCGCTTCGCCGAGCACGCCGGAGGCGCCCGCGTCTTCCTCAAGCGCGAGGACCTCAACCACACCGGCTCACACAAGATCAACAATGTGCTCGGGCAGGCCCTGCTCACCAAGCGCATGGGCAAGACCCGGGTCATCGCGGAGACCGGAGCGGGCCAGCACGGTGTCGCCACCGCGACCGCCTGTGCCCTCTTCGGCCTCGAGTGCACCATCTACATGGGTGAGATCGACACCGAGCGGCAGGCGCTGAACGTGGCGCGGATGCGGATGCTCGGCGCCCAGGTCGTCGCCGTCAAGTCCGGCTCCAGGACCCTCAAGGACGCCATCAACGAGGCGTTCCGCGACTGGGTCGCCAACGTGGACCGCACCCACTACCTCTTCGGCACCGTCGCCGGGCCGCACCCCTTCCCGGCGATGGTCCGTGACTTCCACCGGGTGATCGGCGTCGAGGCCCGCCGCCAGATCCTGGAGCGCACCGGCCGGCTGCCGGACGCCGCGGTCGCCTGCGTCGGCGGCGGCTCCAACGCCATCGGCCTCTTCCACGCCTTCATCCAGGACGCGGACGTCCGGCTGATCGGCTGCGAACCCGCCGGGCACGGGGTGGAGACCGGCGAGCACGCGGCGACCCTGACCGCGGGCGAGCCCGGAATCCTGCACGGCTCCCGCAGTTACGTCCTCCAGGACGAGGAAGGCCAGATCACCGAGCCGTACTCGATCTCGGCCGGGCTCGACTACCCGGGCATCGGCCCGGAGCACGCCTACCTCAAGGACATCGGCCGCGGTGAGTACCGCGCGGTCACCGACGACGCCGCCATGCAGGCGCTGCGCCTCCTCTCCCGCACGGAGGGGATCATCCCGGCCATCGAGAGCGCGCACGCGCTGGCCGGGGCACTGGACGTGGGCAAGGAGCTCGGGAAGGACGGGCTGATCCTGATCAACCTGTCCGGCCGCGGCGACAAGGACATGGACACGGCAGCGCGGTACTTCGGGCTGTACGACGGTGCCGACGCGGTCGTCGAGGCCGATGTGGCCGACGGAGAGGAAGAGGTCACCAAGTGAGCGGCAACCGAGAGCTTCTCGAATCGACGCTGGCCAAGGCGGCATCCGAGGACCGGGCGGCGCTCATCGCCTACCTGCCCGGCGGCTTCCCCAGCGTCGACGGCGGCATCGCGGCAGTCAAGGCGGCCGTCGCGGGCGGCGCCGACGTCATCGAGGTGGGACTCCCGCACAGCGACCCGGTGCTCGACGGGCCGGTCATCCAGACCGCCGACGACATCGCGCTGCGCGGCGGCCTCAAGATCGCCGACATCATGCGCACGGTCCGTGAGACCCACGAGGCGACGGGCGCGCCGATCCTCGTCATGACGTACTGGAACCCGGTCGACCGGTACGGCGTGGAACGCTTCACCGCCGAGCTCGCCGAGGCGGGCGGCGCCGGGTGCATCCTGCCCGACCTGCCGGTCCAGGAGTCCGGACTGTGGAGGGAGTACGCCGAGAAGCACGGTCTCGCCACCGTCTTCGTCGTCGCCCCGAGCAGCCAGGACGCGCGCCTCGCCACCATCACGGCGGCGGGCTCCGGCTTCGTGTACGCCTCCTCGCTGATGGGGGTCACCGGCACCCGCGAATCGGTCGGCGAGCAGGCCCAGGACCTGGTGCGGCGCACCCGCGCCACCACGGACCTGCCGGTCTGCGTCGGCATCGGCGTATCCACCGCCGAGCACGCCCGGCAGGTCGCGGGCTTCGCCGACGGAGTGATCGTCGGCTCGGCCTTCGTCAAGCGGATGCTGGACGCCCCGGACGAGGCCGCGGGTCTCGCCGCCGTCCGGGCGCTGGCGGCCGAACTGGCCGAAGGCGTTCGAAAGCGCTGACAGCACGCGTCACCCGTACGGGTGGACATGGGGCCGGGGAGGCGCTCGCGCGCCTCCCCGGTTCGTTTGCCCGGTGTGAGCGAGAAGAACCAAGACCGAAGCAGAGCCGCGCGTGACCGGCTCGTCCAGCAGCGTGAGCAGGACCGGGCGCGGGAGCGCCGGCGCCGCACGCTGATCGTCGCGACCGCCGTGGTGGGGGTGCTGGCGCTGGCAGCCGTGATCGGTGTGATCGCCGCCAACGCCGGGAAGAACGACAAGGACACCGAGGCCGGGCCCGCCGTCACCCCGTCCGGGGCGATGGGGGCGGACGGACTCGCCCTCCAGGTCGGGGCCGACGACGCGCCGTCCACGCTCACCATCTGGGAGGACTTCCGCTGCCCGGTCTGCGCCCAGTTCGAGAACGCCTTCCGCGACACGATCACGGAGCTCGCGGACAGCGGGCAGCTCAAGGTGGAGTACCACCTGGCCACGATCATCGACGGCAATCTCGGAGGCAGCGGATCGCTCCGCGCGGCCAACGCGGCCGCCTGTGCCCAGGACGTCGGCACGTTCGCGCCGTACCACGACGTCCTCTACCGTAATCAGCCCGCGGAGACCGACGACGCCTTCGGTGAGAACAGCAAGCTGATCGAGCTGGCCGGCACGGTGGACGGCCTGGACACCCCCGCCTTCCGCACCTGTGTGGAGGACGGCACGCACGACAGCTGGGTCGAGAAGTCCGACAAGGCGTTCGCCGAGGGCGGGTTCGAGGGCACCCCCACCGCGCTGCTCAACGGTGAGCCGATCTTCCCGAAGAAGGGGAACGAGCAGATCTCCGTGGCCCATCTGAAGAAGTGGGTCGCGGAGGCGAACAAGGGCAAGAAGCCGGGCACCGTCGGGGCGACGCCGTCGTCGTAGGGGCTCCCGTTACCCAGAAGTTGCCGGACGGCTTGCCGCGCGGCCCGTCCGGCAAGGTAGCGTCGACCCCGTCATGAACCTTGCCTTCATTCCCAGCCCGTCGACCGGGGTGATCGAGCTCGGCCCGATCCCGCTCCGCGGCTACGCGTTCTGCATCATCATCGGTGTCTTCGTCGCCGTATGGCTCGGCAACAAACGCTGGGTCGCCAGGGGCGGCAAAGCCGGCACCGTCGCCGACATCGCCGTATGGGCCGTGCCCTTCGGCCTGGTCGGCGGCAGGCTCTACCACGTGATCACCGACTACCAGCTGTACTTCAGCGACGGTGAGAACTGGGTGGACGCCTTCAAGATCTGGGAGGGCGGCCTCGGTATCTGGGGCGCGATCGCACTCGGTGCGGTCGGTGCCTGGATCGGCTGCCGCCGCCGCGGGATCCCGCTCCCGGCCTGGGCGGACACCCTGGCCCCCGGTATCGCCATCGCCCAGGCGATCGGCCGCTGGGGCAACTGGTTCAACCAGGAGCTGTACGGCAAGCAGACGGATGTGCCCTGGGCGCTGAAGATCAGCGAGGGCCCGAACCGGGTCGCGGGCACCTACCACCCGACGTTCCTGTACGAGTCGCTGTGGTGCGTCGGTGTCGCACTCCTGGTCATCTGGGCGGACCGCCGCTTCAAGCTCGGACACGGCCGGGCCTTCGCGCTGTACGTCGCGGCGTACTGCGCGGGCCGCGGATGGATCGAGTACCTGCGCGTCGACGAGGCGCACCACGTCCTGGGTCTTCGGCTCAACGTGTGGACCGCGATCATCGTGTTCGTGCTCGCCGTCGTCTACATCGTGATCTCGGCGAAGACGCGCCCCGGCCGCGAGGAGATCGTCGAACCCGCCGCGGTGAGCCCGGCGGACGACGACGGGAAGACCACCGACGCCGACTCGGCCGAGGACGCCCCCACCGACGCCGAGGCCGCCCCCGAGGCGCAGGCGCCGGAGGCCGACGAGAGCCCGCAGAAGGCCGACAGGAGCTGACGCTCCACCCCGCACCCGCGCGAAGGGGGCCCCGGACCACAGAGGTCCGGGGTCCCCTTCGCACACGGACCGGTCTCAGCGGCGCCGCGCCAGCGAGAGCGTGCGTTCCGCGCTCGCCACCACCGCCGCGTCGACGAACCTCCCGTCCGGCAGGGCCTGCGCACCCGCCTCGGTCCGGAACGCCTCCAGGAGCTGCTCCGCCGCCTCGGCCTCGCGCGCCGTGGGCCGGAACGCCCGCTCGATGACCGGCAGCTGCCGAGGGTGGATCGCCGCCCGGCCGAGCAGACCGAGATCCCTCCCGTGCGCACAGGACGACCGCAGCCCGGACAGGTCCCGGACATCCGGGTACACCGACATCACCGGCGGGGCGAGCCCGGCCGCCCGGGCGGCGATCACCACACGGCTGCGCGGCCAGTCGAGACCGGCGTCGTCCCGCACCCCCAGATCCGCCCGGAGGTCCGCCTCGCCCAGCGCGATGCCCCGTACGGCGTGATGCGCCCCGGCGATCGCATACGCGTGCTCGATCCCCAACGCCGACTCCAGCAACGGATACAGCGGCACCCCCGGCGCGAGAGCCGCGACATGGTGCACGGACGCCGCGTGGGTGATCTTGGGAAGCCGCATCCCCGACAGCCCCGGCAGACCCACCAGCGCCTTCACGTCGTCCTCGCCGTGGACCCGGACATGGACCGGCACCGCCATCGGGTCCGCCGTGACCGGATCCGCGAGGAGCTCCGCCGTCGCCGACCGCGCGTACTCCTTGCGGTCCGGGGAGACCGCGTCCTCCAGGTCGACGATCACCACATCCGCGCCCGAGCCGAGCGCCTTGCGGACCACCTCGGGCCGGTCCCCGGGAACGTACAGCCAGGTCAGCGCCACCTTCGGGCTGCTCACAGCGCGCCTTCGTCCCGCAGCGCCGCGATGGCCGGCGCGGGGAGGCCGAGCTCCGCCAGGATCTCGTCCGTGTCCGCTCCGTGCGGCCGGCCGGCCCAGCGGATCGCCCCCGGTGTCTCCGAGAGCCGGAACAGCACGTTCTGCATCCGCAGCGGCCCCAGCTCGGGGTCGTCGACCTCGGTGATCGTGCCCAGCGCCCGGTACTGGGGATCCTCCATCACATCCCGTACGTCCTGGATCGGCGCGATCGCCGCCTCGGCCTTCTCGAACGCGTCCACCGCCTCGTCCCTGGTGCGCCGGGCGATCCAGTGACCCACCGCGTCGTCGAGTTCGTCGGCGTGCTCGGCGCGTGTGGTCCCGGCGGCGAACCACGGTTCCTCGATCAGTTCCGGGCGTCCCACCAGACGCATCACGCGTTCCGCGACCGACTGGGCGGAGGTCGAGACGGCCACCCAGTGGCCGTCGGAGGTGCGGTACGTGTTGCGCGGGGCGTTGTTGCGGGAGCGGTTGCCGGTGCGCGGCTGGACGTATCCGAGCTGGTCGTACCAGAGGGGCTGCGGCCCCAGCACGGTCAGGATCGGCTCGATGATCGCCATGTCCACCACCTGTCCGCGCCCGGTGCGGTCCCGGCCGGCCAGTGCCGCCATCACCGCGTACGCCGTGGCGAGCGCGGCGATCGAGTCGGCGAGCCCGAACGGCGGCAGGGTCGGCGGTCCGTCCGGTTCCCCGGTGACGGCGGCGAAACCGCTCATCGCCTCGGCGAGCGTGCCGAAGCCCGGCCGGTGCGCGTACGGGCCCGTCTGCCCGAAGCCCGTGACCCTGGTCAGCACCAGCCGCGGGTTGACGGCACACAGTTCCTCCCAGCCGAGCCCCCAGCGCTCCAGGGTGCCGGGCCGGAAGTTCTCGACGATCACATCGGTGTCGGCGGCCAGCCGCAGCAGCACGTCCCGGCCGCCGGGGGCGGACAGGTCGAGGGTCAGCGTGCGCTTGTTGCGGCCGAGAAGCTTCCACCACAGGCCGACCCCGTCCTTCGCGGGGCCGTGCCCACGCGAGGGGTCGGGCTTCCGGGGGTGCTCGACCTTGATGACCTCGGCCCCGAAGTCCCCGAGCATGGTGGCGGCGAGCGGCCCGGCGAAGAGGGTGGCGAGATCGAGGACCCGCAGGCCGGTGAGGGGCGCGGTCGTCGTGTTCATGCGGCTCCGATCCCGCTGCGGTACGGCAGGGACGCCGAGGTGCCGGGCCGCTGCACGCGGAGCGCGGCCGCCGCCGAGGCCCAGGCCAGCGCCTCTGGTACGGCCCGGCCCTCGACCAGTGCCACGGCGAGCGTGCCGACGAAGGTGTCCCCGCCTACGTCGGCTCCGGTCGTGTCGACGGCGGTGCTCTCGGGGGCCGGGAAGAGGACCGGCTCGCCGTCCCGGGCCGCGTACAGGCAGCCCTTCCGGCCGAGCGTGATCACGACCTCGGGGACCTGCCGGAGCAGGATCTGGGCCGCGCCGTGCGGATCCACGCACCCGGTGAGCGCGGCCGCCTCGTGCTCGTCGGGAACCAGCAGGTCGACGGCGTCCAGGAGCCCGGAGGGCAGGGCCTGTACGGGGGAGGGGGTGAGGATCGTCCGTACACCCCGGTCCCGTGCGGTCCGCGCTCCCTCCGTCACGACGGAGAGCGGGAGCGCCCGTTGCAGGAGCAGCAGGCCGGCCGCCGCGACGGCGGCCTTCTCGCCGGGGCCGAGCGCGGTCACGGTGCCGTTCGCACCGGGGATCACCACGACCGTGTTCGATCCCTCGTCGTCGACGACGACGTGCGCGGTGCCGCTGGGCCCCGCGACGGTGTGCAGCAGTTCCGTGTCCACGCCGGCGTGCTCCAGATTCGTCCGGAGCAGCGAGCCGTACTCGTCGGTGCCGACCGCGCCGATCATCACGACATCGCCTCCCGCACGGGCCGCGGCGACGGCCTGGTCGGCCCCCCGGCCGCCGGGGACGGTCCGCAACTCCCGTCCGGTGACGGTCTCCCCGCGTCCGGGTGCCCGGGCGACGTAGGCGACCAGGTTCATATGGGTGCTGCCGAGCACCGCGATCGCTGTCATGGGCGGCGTACCTCCTGATGAGTCAGTTCCGCGAGGGTGTCGAAGCCGATGGAGCCGAAGCCGGCTACGGAGGTGGCGAGGCGGTTCTTGAGCGGGGCGGTCCAGTGGTCGGGCAGTGCGGTCGCCCGGCCGGCCAGCAGCCCCGCGAGCGAGCCGGCCGTCGCGCCGTTGGAGTCGGTGTCCCAGCCGCCGGACACCGCGCAGCCGACGGAGCGGGCGAAGTCCCCGTCCGCGTGGGTGAGGGCGGCGGCGAGCAGCGCCGCGTTGGGCAGGACGTGGACCCAGTGGTGGGTGGAGCCGTAGGCGGCGTGGAGACGGTCCACGACCGTGTCGAAGTCCGGTTCGTCACGGGCCGCCTGGATTCCGAGGCGCACCGCGACCGCGTACCGGGACCGGGGCGGCACCACACGGAGCCCGGCCGCCAGGCAGCCGTGCACATCCGTCTCGCCGTCGGCGGCCTCGGCGAGGGCGGCGGCGGTGAACATCGCCCCGTACACCCCGTTGGCCGTGTGGGTGAGGACGGCGTCCCGGTGGGCCTGTTCCGCTGCGGCTCCCGGGTCGCCGGGGTTGGTCCAGCCGTGCACATCGGCCCGGATCTGGGCGCCGATCCACTCCCGGAACGGGTTGCGGTGGCGTGCGGTGTCCGGGGGCTCGACGCCGTCGAGCAGATTGCGGTACGCGATGCGCTCAGCCGTGAAGACACGGCCCGCCGGGAGTTCGTCGAGCCACAGCCGGGCGAGGTCGGACGTGCGGAACCCCCGGCCGTGTCTCTGGAGCAACAGCACCGTCAGCAAGGGGTAGTTGAGGTCGTCGTCCTCCGGCATCCCGTCGATGTTCTCGGCGAGGGAGGTGGGCGCCGAGCGGCGGTTCCAGGGGTACTGCGCGGTCAGCCCGGCGGGCAGCCCGCGGGCGGTGAACCAGGTGGTGAGCGGCCAGTTACCGGTGGCTCGGGCCAGCGCGCGGATGCCGGCCAGCGGCAGCTTCTCGACCGGTTTGCCCAGCAGACAGCCGGCGGCCCGGCCCAGCCAGGCCGCGTGCAGACGGTCCGGCCCGAGGGATACCGGGCGGGTGCGCGGGGCGGGCCAGCGCGGGCAGGCGGCCCGGATCAGGTCCAGTCCGGTCGGCTCGTCGTCGGCCGACGGGCTGTCCAGCAGGGCGAGTTCGTCCAGCAGACGCTCGGCGAGCGCACGCAGTCGTGGCGGTGCGGCGGGTGCCGAGGCCCCCGCGCGCTCCGGGGCGGGGGCGCCGCCCGCCGCGTACCAGCGCCGCTCGATGTCCCCGGCGTCCCGGCCGTCCTGCGCGGCCTGGCGCAGCTCGTGGCCCACCAGGTCCTCCGGCTGGACCCAGGTCAGGCGTACGGTCACCTGCCGTCGCCCGCCAGCACGGCGAACGCCGCCTCGTGCGCGCGCCGTCGTGCCGTGTCCCGCAGGAAGACCTCGCGGGCGACCTCCGCCAGGGCCCGCGCCGGTGCGTGCAGATCGAGGCGGCTGGCCTCGCCGACCGTCTTCACCCAGGCCGCGGGGATCGCCTGCTCGCCGTGCAGCGCACCCGCGAG
Source organism: Streptomyces sp. NPDC005794 (assembly GCF_042871445.1). Lineage (NCBI taxonomy): Bacteria > Bacillati > Actinomycetota > Actinomycetes > Kitasatosporales > Streptomycetaceae > Streptomyces > Streptomyces sp. NPDC005794. The sequence goes on along the minus strand of NZ_JBIAIN010000019.1, from coordinate 123,869 downwards.
CGCGCCGCTCATCGTGGCGATCGAGTCGCAGTCACGGCCGTAGTTGACCGAGCCGAGCACGGTGTGCCGGTAGTCGCCGCCGCCGACGAGCAGCATGCCGAGCGCGACCGGCAGCTCCTCGATCGCGTGCAGCCGGGAGGGCCGCCGGGCGCCGAGCGAGGGATCGCGGTAGTGCGGCCCCACCGTGTCGAACGGGGCGACGGCGGTGCGCAGCGGTACCAGCGCGGACTCGAAGTCCGTGTAACGGGAGGCCACTTCGCACACCGACTCGATCGCTGACCGGGTGCCGTCCTTGGCCAGGGCCAGGGCGGCCTCGACGACCGAGGCGGGGGTCGCGTCCGGTGCGCACGCGGCGGCGACGGCGGCCGCCAGGACCCCGGCCGCCTCCCGTCCGTACGAGGACTGGTGGGCCCCCGCGACATCCAGTGCCTCCGCGTACGCGGCCTCCGGATGGGCGGCGTTCACCAGCCCGACCGGCGCCATGTACATCGCCGCCCCGCAGTTGACGATGTTCCCCGACCCCGCCTCGCGGGGGTCGGCGTGCCCGTAGTGCAGCCGTGTGACGATCCACTTCTCGGCGAGGAAGATCCGCTGCAGGGGGAGTGCCTCGGCCTCCAGCTCCGGGATCCACCGGGGCCGTGACATCAGGTCCGGTACGAGGTGGTCGGCGACGGCGTACGCGTCGAGGTGGCCGCGCACCGTCTCGTACACCCGGACCAGCGCATGGGTCATCAGGGTGTCGTCGGTGACGTGCCCGTCACCCTTGTGGTACGGGGCGATGGGGCGCGCGGTGCGCCAGTCGTCGCCGTACCAGGGCCCGACGACGCCGGTCACCCGGCCGCCGTGACGCTCCGCGATCTGCTCGGGTGTCCAGCCCTCGACGGGGCCGCCGAGCGCGTCCCCCACGGCCGCGCCGACGAGGGCTCCGGTGACGCGTTCATCCAGGGTGAGCGTGGTGGTGGTCGTGCCGGCCGCGAGCGATGCGGGTTGTTTGTGTGTCATGCCGGAATTGTCCACCCGGGGTGGCCGGTTCCGTGGCTGCGAGCAGCCCGGCGAGTTCGACGAGATCCGTGCCCGCGAGCCGGGGCAGCGCGCATCCGGCCAGCGTCCGGCATGCCTCCCGCCAGCCGGCGGGCACGGTCGCCGCCCCGCCCAGCGCCCCGGTCAGGGCCCCGGCGAGCGCGGGCGCCGAGTCCGCGACCCGGGACAGACAGGCGGCGGCGGGCACGGCCTGGGTGAATTCACCCCGGGCCGCGGTCGTGAGGGCGAGGGCGACCGGCACGGTCTCGGCCGCGGCGATCCCGTAGCTGTAGACGTGGTCCACGATCTGATGCTCCAGCACCGGGACGAGCGCGAAGGCGCCCGCCGCCTCGTCGGCGAACTCCCGGGCCAGCCGCACGGCGTGGACGGCGTTGCGGGCGATCTCGGTGCCGTCCGGGAGCTGGTCGAGCGCGGCATCCACCACCGTGTCCACGTCCGCCCCGGCCAGGGCTTCGGCGATCGCCGCGGCGAGGGCGCGTGCGCCGTGCACCCCGTCACCGTCCTGGGTGTAGCGGGCGTCGAACTCGGCGAGCTCGGCCGCCGCCGCCGGGTCGCCGGGGTGCATGACCGCGAGCACGGCCGCCCGCACGCAGGCCGCGTCGTCGAAGTAGTGCGGATTGTCGTGTCCGGTGGCGGGCGGGCGCAGTCCGGCGGCCAGATTGCCGAGTCCGGCCCGAACGGAGATCCGGGCCCGCAGCGGCAGGACGGCGGACTCGACCTCGGGCGCCCGGGCGCTCGCGGCGGCGACCTTCGCCGCGAGCGCGTTCCACGACCGGTCGACCGCGTCCCGCACCCGGTGGCCGGGGGAGAGGCCCGGCGCGTGGTCGGCGGCGGCGGCCAGCACCGTCCGGGCGGCGAACGCGGCCCACTCGGCGTCGTCGGACGGGCCGAGCCGCAGGGGTTCCGGCGGCTGGTTGAGGGCGATGGGCACGGGCAGCGTCGTCGTCGCGTTCTGTTCCGCGAAGGTGTCCAGTTCCCGGGTGAGCCGTCGCGTCCACTCCGGCATCCGTGCCGCCCGGTGCCGCGCGGCCGGCCACCCCGCGGCGTCCCCGGAGGCCAGCCCGAGCAGCAGCCCCTCGATCCTGGCCCGCCTGCCCGGAGCGCGGCGGCCCCCGGTGCCGCTCGGGGCCGCCGGTTCGGCGCTGATCCGGACGGCCACGTGCGGGGCGGACTCCGCCGGGCCGGCGGGCGCGTCCTGCGGGGCGCGGTCGGCGGCGGTCACCGGGTGTCCAGCCGGACGCCGGAGAGGGGAGCGGCGGCGGGCTCCCGTCCCGGGGCGGGCGGCGCCCCCGGCGGATCCTCGCCGTCGTCCGGGGTCAGCAGCTCCGCGATGTCCAGGACGTGATAGCCCCGCATCGACGGCAGACAGCTGCCGCGCACCGGGCCGATCGCCGCAGCCCAGTCCCGGGGGATCGCCGACGCCCCGTGCAGGGCACCGGCCAGCGCACCCGCCACGGCGGCCGTGGTGTCGGCGTCCCGGCCCATGTTCACGGCCGTGAGCACCGCCGTACGGAAGTCACCGCGCGCCGCGGTGAGGGCGCCGAAGGCCAGGCCCACCGCCTCCGGCGCCAGATCCGTCCAGGGGTAGCCGCCGATCACCACCGCCGAGCGCACCGCGCGTTCCCCGGTCAGCGGGTCCGGGTACGAGCGCTGCGCGGCCGTGACCGCGCGGCGCAGCGAGCGGGCCGTCCAGGAGTCCATCGGTACGACCGACAGCGCGGCGGCGATGACGGAGGCGAGCCCCGCCCCCACCATCGCGGCCGCCACCCCCGCCGCGACCGCCTGCCCGCCGTAGATGCCCTCCCCGTCATGGCTGACCCGTCCGTCCACCGCCACCAGACGCGCGGCCTCGGCGGGCCGGCCCGCCGCGAACACCCCGAACGGCGCCGCCCGCATCGCGAGACCGTCGCTCCAGGCGTGCCGGTGCTGGGCCGAGATCGGCGCGGCGAGGCCGCGCCGCAGATTCTCCAGCGTGCCGCGCTCGCTGAATCCGGCGCCCCGGAACGGGCCCTCGTCCAGATCGGCGATCCAGTGGTGCCAGGCCCGTTCGACATGCGAGACAGTGAGCGCCGAGCCGTGCCTGGCCAGCAGCAGCCCGGAGAAGATCGCGTACTCGGTGTCGTCGGTCCCGGCCGGGTCGTCGCTGACGAAACCCTCGATGCGGCCCCAGCGGCTGCGGATCTCGGACGGGCGCATGTTCTCCGCCGGGGCGCCGAGCGCGTCCCCGACCGCGAGACCCAGCAATGCCCCCCGGGCCCGGTCACCCGTGCTCGCCGCCGCGCTGTCCGCCATGAGCTCCATCGTGTCGACCCTTCGCTCGCACCCGGAAAGACCGGATACGCGAGGTTTCCCCGATCGCGGCGAAGAGAGGCTCGTATGTCGTACAGATCGGCCGCCCGGGTGACGCTCTCAGGGCAGGTAAGTTCGGCCTTCCTTGCTGGCGGGAGGCCTTTTTCGTGCGTACTTTCGACGGTGTGGAGTGGCAGGAGCACAGGGGCCCGCTCCCGGAGAAGGGGAGAGCTGTGTCCATCATCGAGACCGACGCCGTACTGCACGAGGCGCACCGGGACAACCACACCCACCGTGACGTCAACGGCGGCTGGCTGCGGCCCGCGGTGTTCGGCGCCATGGACGGCCTCGTCTCCAACCTCGCCCTGATGACGGGCGTCGCCGGAGGGGCGGTGTCCCAGCAGACCATCGTCATCACGGGCCTGGCCGGGCTCGCCGCCGGCGCGTTCTCGATGGCCGCGGGGGAGTACACCTCCGTCGCCTCGCAGCGCGAGCTCGTCGAGGCCGAGCTCGCCGTCGAGCGGCGCGAGCTGCGCAAACACCCCAAGGACGAGATGCGGGAGCTCGCCGAGCTCTACGAGTCCCGCGGAGTCGAGCCCGCGCTCGCCCAGGAGGTCGCGCGGCAGCTGTCCAAGGACCCGGAGCAGGCTCTCGAGATACACGCCCGCGAGGAACTGGGCATCGACCCGGGCGACCTGCCCTCGCCGCTCGTGGCAGCCGTGTCCTCCTTCGGGGCCTTCGCGCTGGGCGCCCTGCTGCCCGTACTGCCCTTCCTGCTCGGCGCCACCTCGATGTGGCCCGCCGTGCTGCTCGCCCTGGCCGGCCTGTTCGGCTGCGGAGCGGTCGTGGCCAGGGTGACGGCACGCAGCTGGTGGTTCAGCGGGCTGCGCCAGCTCGTGCTCGGCGGGGCCGCCGCGGCGATCACGTACGGACTGGGCGCGCTGTTCGGTGTGGCCGTCGGCTGAGATCCCGGGCCGGCGGTGCCGCCTCGGTGTGACATACGTCCTGACGCACGTCACTGGGCGGACGGGTATGTCCACCGTAAAATGAGACGCTATGCGGCGCTACACATAAGTAGCCGTTACTCGGCGGTTTCGATCGCATGACCGCCGGGCAAGAGCCGTAGACACTCGCGGGCAACGACGCCTGCTCTCTGCGGTCTCCCCGGACGGTGATCCACAAGGATCCCTCCTACCGTGACCCACTCGCACCACGACTCCGTGGTGTCCGCATGTTGGAACAAACTTTCCGCTTTTTGAGAAGCGTTCCATCATGTAACCTGCACGAAATTTCGCAGAGGGCCAGAGTCGTCCCTCGGCACAGCACATGCCACGACGACGACGGGAGAGCCGATGCGTTCCGACGCCTGGTCGCCCATGGACGGTCGCCCTGTCCAGCAGGGGATGTACGACCCCCGTAACGAGCACGACGCCTGTGGTGTCGGGTTCGTGGCCACTCTGACCGGTGTGGCCAGCCATGAGCTGGTCGAGCAGGCGCTGACCGTACTGCGCAACCTCGAACACCGCGGCGCCACAGGATCCGAGCCCGACTCGGGTGACGGTGCCGGCATTCTCCTCCAGGTCCCCGACGCCTTCCTCCGCGAAGAGGCCGCGTTCGAGCTCCCCGAGGCCGGCTCCTACGCCGTGGGCATCGCCTTCCTGCCCGCGGACGACACCACCGACTCCGCCCAGCAGATCGAGAAGATCGCCGCCGAAGAGGGCCTCGACGTCCTCGGCTGGCGCGAGGTCCCGGTCACGCCGGACATCCTCGGCAAGGGCGCCCGCGCCACGATGCCCGAATTCCGCCAGCTGATCGTCGCCGACGGCACGAGCACCGGCATCGTCCTGGACCGCAAGGCCTTCGTCCTGCGCAAGCGCGCCGAGCGTGAGGCCGGGGTGTACTTCCCCTCGCTCTCCGCACGCACGATCGTCTACAAGGGCATGCTCACCACCGGGCAGCTGGAGCCGTTCTTCCCGGACCTCTCCGACCGCCGCTTCGCCACCACGGTCGCCCTGGTCCACTCCCGCTTCTCCACCAACACCTTCCCGAGCTGGCCGCTCGCCCACCCGTACCGCTTCGTCGCGCACAACGGCGAGATCAACACGGTCAAGGGCAACCGGAACTGGATGAAGGCCCGCGAGTCCCAGCTCGCCTCCAGCCTCTTCGGCGAAGCACAGCTCGACCGGATCTTCCCCGTCTGCACCCCCGACGCCTCCGACTCGGCCTCCTTCGACGAGGTCCTGGAGCTGCTCCACCTCGGCGGCCGCTCACTGCCGCACTCGGTGCTGATGATGGTCCCCGAGGCGTGGGAGAACCACGCGTCCATGGACCCGGCCCGCCGCGCCTTCTACCAGTACCACTCCACGATGATGGAGCCCTGGGACGGCCCGGCCTGCGTCACCTTCACCGACGGCACCCAGGTCGGAGCGGTCCTCGACCGCAACGGCCTGCGCCCCGGCCGCTACTGGGTCACCGACGACGGCCTCGTCGTCCTCTCCTCCGAGGTCGGCGTCCTGGACATCGACCCCGCCAAGGTCGTCCGCAAGGGCCGCCTCCAGCCCGGCAAGATGTTCCTCGTCGACACCGCCGAGCACCGCATCATCGAGGACGACGAGATCAAGGCGTCCCTGGCCGCCGAGAACCCGTACCAGGAGTGGCTGGAAACAGGCGAGATCGAGCTCGAGGACCTCCCCGAGCGCGAGCACATCGTCCACACCCACGCCTCGGTCACCCGACGCCAGCAGACCTTCGGCTACACCGAGGAAGAGCTCCGCGTCCTCCTCGCCCCGATGGCCCGCACCGCCGGTGAACCCCTCGGCTCGATGGGCACCGACTCGCCGATCGCCGCGCTCTCCGAGCGCCCCCGGCTGCTCTTCGACTACTTCACCCAGCTGTTCGCCCAGGTCACCAACCCGCCGCTGGACGCCATCCGCGAGGAGCTCGTCACCTCGCTGCGCTCCACGCTCGGCCCCCAGGGGAACATCCTGGAGCCGACCGCCGCGGCGTGCCGCGCGGTCACGCTGCCCTTCCCGGTGATCGACAACGACGAGCTGGCCAAGCTCATCCACATCAACGCCGACGGCGACATGCCGGGCATGAAGGCCGCGACCCTCTCCGGCCTCTACCGCGTCAGCGGCGGCGGCGAGGCGCTCGCCGCCCGGATCGAGCAGATCACCACCGAGGTCGACGCCGCCATAGAGGACGGCGCCCGCCTCATCGTCCTGTCCGACCGGCACTCCGACGCCGAGCACGCGCCGATCCCCTCGCTGCTGCTCACCTCGGCCGTCCACCACCACCTCATCCGCACCAAGCAGCGCACCCAGGTGGGCCTGCTGGTCGAGGCCGGCGACGTCCGCGAGGTCCACCACGTCGCGCTGCTCATCGGCTACGGCGCCGCCGCCGTCAACCCCTACCTCGCGATGGAGTCCGTCGAGGACCTCGTCCGCGCCGGTACGTTCATCGAGGGCATCGAGCCCGAGCTGGCCATCCGCAACCTGATCTACGCCCTCGGCAAGGGCGTCCTGAAGGTCATGTCCAAGATGGGCATCTCGACCGTCGCCTCCTACCGAGGCGCCCAGGTCTTCGAGGCCGTCGGCCTCGACGAGGGCTTCGTCGCCCAGTACTTCAACGGCACCGCCACCAAGATCGGCGGCGCCGGACTCGACGTCGTCGCCCAGGAGGTCGCCGCCCGGCACACCAAGGCGTACCCCGCCTCCGGCATCGCCGCCTCGCACCGCGCGCTGGAGATCGGCGGCGAGTACCAGTGGCGCCGCGAGGGTGAGCCGCACCTGTTCGACCCGGAGACGGTCTTCCGCCTCCAGCACGCCACCCGCAACCGCCGGTACGACATCTTCAAGAAGTACACCGGCCGGGTCAACGAGCAGTCCGAGCGCCTGATGACGCTCCGCGGGCTCTTCGGCTTCAAGAGCGGCCGCGAGCCGATCTCCATCGACGAGGTCGAGTCCGCAGCAGACATCGTCAAGCGCTTCTCCACCGGCGCCATGTCGTACGGCTCCATCTCCCAGGAGGCGCACGAGACGCTCGCCGTCGCCATGAACCAGCTGGGCGGCAAGTCCAACACCGGTGAGGGCGGCGAGGACTCCGAGCGTCTCTACGACCCGGCACGCCGCTCGTCCATCAAGCAGGTCGCCTCCGGCCGCTTCGGTGTCACCAGCGAATACCTGGTCAACGCGGACGACATCCAGATCAAGATGGCGCAGGGCGCCAAGCCCGGCGAGGGCGGCCAGCTGCCCGGCCACAAGGTCTACCCGTGGGTCGCCAAGACCCGGCACTCCACCCCGGGCGTCGGCCTGATCTCACCCCCGCCGCACCACGACATCTACTCCATCGAGGACCTGGCTCAGCTGATCCACGACCTCAAGAACGCCAACCCGGCGGCCCGCGTCCACGTGAAGCTGGTCTCCGAGGTCGGCGTCGGAACGGTCGCCGCGGGTGTCTCCAAGGCCCACGCGGACGTCGTCCTCATCTCCGGCCACGACGGAGGCACGGGCGCCTCGCCGCTCACCTCGCTCAAGCACGCGGGCGGCCCCTGGGAGCTCGGCCTCGCCGAGACCCAGCAGACCCTGCTGCTCAACGGCCTGCGCGACCGCATCGTCGTCCAGACCGACGGCCAGCTCAAGACCGGCCGCGACGTCGTCATCGCCGCGCTGCTGGGCGCCGAGGAGTTCGGTTTCGCGACCGCGCCGCTCGTCGTCTCCGGCTGCGTCATGATGCGCGTCTGTCACCTGGACACCTGCCCGGTCGGCATCGCCACCCAGAACCCCGTCCTGCGCGACCGGTTCTCCGGCAAGGCCGAATACATCGTCAACTTCTTCGAGTTCATCGCCGAAGAGGTCCGTGAGATCCTCGCCGAGCTCGGCTTCCGCACGATCGAGGAGGCCGTCGGCCACGCCGAACTCCTCGACACCGAGCAGGCCGTCACCCACTGGAAGGCGCAGGGTCTCGACCTCGAGCCGCTCTTCTACGTGCCCGAGCTCCCCGAGGGCGCGGTGCGCCACCGGATCGCCGAGCAGGACCACGGACTGGCCAAGGCCCTCGACAACGAGCTGATCAAGCTCGCCGCCGACGCCCTGGGCGCCGACAGCGCCGAGGCGGCCCAGCCCGTCCGGGCCCAGGTCGCGATCCGCAACATCAACCGCACCGTCGGCACCATGCTCGGCCACGAGGTGACCAAGAAGTTCGGCGGCGCGGGCCTGCCCGACGACACCATCGACATCACCTTCACCGGGTCCGCGGGCCAGTCCTTCGGCGCCTTCGTACCGCGCGGCGTGACGCTGCGCCTGGAGGGCGACGCCAACGACTACGTCGGCAAGGGCCTCTCCGGCGGCCGCGTCGTCGTCCGCCCGGACCGCGGCGCCGACCACCTCGCCGAGTACTCCACCATCGCCGGCAACACCATCGGCTACGGTGCGACCGGCGGCGAGCTGTTCCTCCGCGGCCGGACCGGCGAGCGCTTCTGCGTCCGTAACTCCGGTGCCACGGTCGTCTCGGAAGGCGTGGGCGACCACGGCTGCGAGTACATGACCGGCGGCCACGCCGTCGTCCTCGGCGAGACCGGACGTAACTTCGCCGCAGGCATGTCCGGCGGAGTCGCGTACGTCATCGACCTCGACCTCGACAACGTCAACACCGGCAACATCGACGCCGTCGAGACCCTCGACGACACCGACAAGCAGTGGCTGCACGACGTCGTGCGCCGCCACCAGGAGGAGACCGGATCCACGGTCGCCGAGAAGCTGCTGACCGACTGGGACTCCGCGGTCGCCCGCTTCAGCAAGATCATCCCGTCCACCTACAAGGCAGTGCTCGCCGCCAAGGACGCCGCTGAGCTCGCCGGTCTCTCCGAGCAGGAGACCACCGAGAAGATGATGGAGGCGGCGACCAATGGCTGACCCCAAGGGCTTCCTGACCACCGGACGCGAGGTCGCCGAGACCCGCCCCGTCGGCGAGCGCGTCAAGGACTGGAACGAGGTCTACGTTCCGGGCTCGCTGCTCCCGATCATCAGCAAGCAGGCCGGCCGCTGCATGGACTGTGGCATCCCGTTCTGCCACAACGGCTGTCCGCTCGGAAACCTCATCCCCGAGTGGAACGACTACGCCTACCGCGAGGACTGGTCGGCGGCGTCCGAGCGCCTGCACGCCACGAACAACTTCCCGGAGTTCACGGGCCGCCTGTGCCCCGCTCCGTGCGAGTCGGCGTGCGTCCTCGGCATCAACCAGCCGGCCGTCACCATCAAGAACGTCGAAGTCAGCATCATCGACAAGGCGTGGGACAGCGGCGACGTCACCCCGCAGCCGCCCGAGCGCCTCTCCGGCAAGACCGTCGCCGTCATCGGCTCGGGACCGGCGGGCCTCGCCGCAGCCCAGCAGCTGACCCGGGCCGGCCACACCGTCGCCGTCTTCGAGCGCGCGGACCGCATCGGAGGCCTCCTCCGTTACGGCATCCCCGAGTTCAAGATGGAGAAGTCGCACATCAACCGCCGCATCGAGCAGATGCGGGCGGAAGGCACCAAGTTCCGCACGGAGGTGGAGATCGGCAAGGACATCGACGCCGCCAAGCTCCGCCGCCGCTACGACGCGGTCGTCATCGCCGCCGGTGCCACCGTCTCCCGCGACCTGCCCGTGCCGGGCCGTGAGCTGAACGGCGTGCACTTCGCGATGGAGTACCTCCCGCTCGCCAACAAGGTGCAGGAGGGCGACCTGACGGTCTCCCCGATCACCGCCGAGGGCAAGCACGTCGTCGTCATCGGCGGCGGCGACACCGGTGCCGACTGCGTCGGCACCGCCCACCGGCAGGGTGCGGCCTCCGTCACCCAGCTGGAGATCATGCCGCAGCCGGGCGAGGAGCGTAACGCCAACCAGCCCTGGCCGACCTTCCCGATGCTCTACAAGGTCACCTCCGCGCACGAGGAGGGCGGCGAGCGGCTCTACTCCGTCTCCACCACCCACTTCGAGGGCGACGAGGACGGCAACGTCCAGTCCCTGCACCTCATCGAGGTGGAGTTCAAGGACGGCAAGCTGGAGCAGAAGGCCGGCACCGAGCGGGTCATCCCGGCCCAGCTCGTCACCCTGGCCATGGGCTTCACCGGCACCGACCAGGCCAACGGCCTCGTCCAGCAGTTCGGCCTGGAGCTCGACGCCCGCGGCAACATCGCGCGCGACGAGGACTACGCGACCAACATCGGCGGCGTCTACGTCGCCGGTGACGCCGGCCGCGGCCAGTCCCTCATCGTCTGGGCCATCGCCGAGGGCCGCTCCGCGGCGCGCGGCGTGGACCGGTTCCTGACCGGGACCAGCGCTCTGCACGCCCCGATCCGCCCGACGGACCGTTCTCTGACGGTCTGATCCACGGCACACAGACGTCCCGTACAACGGCGTACGGAACTGAACGCGGCGCCCGCCCCCGTCCCCGACCGGACAAGGGAGGGCGCCGTGGCGCGTCCTCGTGCGCACCGGCCGGGAACGGCCGGGCCGGCCGGCTCCGGCGCGGACACCGCCGCCAGGGAGCCCCTGCACCCGCCGGCCCCCCGACCCCCCGGCCCCCGCCCCCTGTTCGCCCGTTCGCGCCGGAGTGGGATCTCTCACCACGGGGCGACGGTCGCAGGACGCGGACCCGGGTCACGGACCGGCGAGTTCGCCGTCAGGCTCCCGTCAGGGCGGCCGTCCGTACGGCGACCACCGCGGCCAGCAGCACGACCAGGACCACCCCGCCCGCCAGCTGCGTCGCGGACGTCCGCAGCCTGGCCGGGGCGTAGGCCAGCCCGTACGTCACCAGGCCGCCGGTCAGCAGGCCGCCCAGGTGCCCCTCCCACGAGGTGAACGCGGCGGAGATCACCATCCACAGCAGGAAACCGGCCATGAAGCGGTTGACCGCCCGCATGTCCCGGCCCAGACGCCGGCTGATCACGTAGAACGACGCCGCCAGACCGAAGATCGCACCGGACGCGCCGACCGCCGTCGTCTCCGGCGAGACCAGGTACACCAGCACCGAACCGCCCACCGCGGACAGCAGGTACAGCGCGAGATACCGGGCCCGGCCGAGCTGACCCTCCACGACCCGGCCCAGATTCCACAGCGCGAGCATGTTGAAGACCAGGTGCATCACACCGAACGACGCGTCGGGAGGCAGATGGAGGAAGGCCCCCGTCAGCAGCCGGTACCACTCACCGTCCGCCACCCCCGTCAGCTCGAAGCCGGGGTAGGTCTCCCCCTTGTAGTAGTACTGGCCGCCCGACGGATCGACCAGCACGGCCCCGAGCATCCCGAACCGGTCCACCGTCTCCGACCGGACCACCTCGACGACGTACGCGGCGATGTTCAGCACCATCAGCACGTACGTCACGACCGGCGTCGCGGCGCTCGGCACCGCGCCGCCGAACAGCGACCGGGCCTGACGGACCGAACGCTGCCCCTCCTTCACGCACTCCACGCAGTGGTGCCCGACCGACGCCTCACGCATGCAGTCAGGGCAGATGTAGCGGTCGCAACGCGTACAGCGCACATACGTCTCGTACGACGGGTGGCGATAACACGTGGTGGCGGCCTCCATGGCCGGCTCCTTCATTCGTGGACGGCGATACGTGGACGGGAGGAGGGGCCGCCGGGGCGGCGGCGCTCAAGATAGCGAACGCCGGTGAAGAGCGGCGCACCTGGGTGCGCCCGGGTGCCCTACGCTCGGAACCGCCGTAACCGCCAGGGCAGAAGCCCGTGCCCGATCGGAGACCCACATGACAGGCTCGCCCGGCGCCGCAGGTCCGGCCATCGGTCCGCGGAAGGTGCGGGAACGGGCACCGGCGCTCGCCGGCCACTACGAGAGCGCCCGGGTGTCCCTGGAGAAGCACGGGATGAGCGGCGGACGGGCCGCCGTCTACCTGGTGCTCGACCACTCCGGTTCGATGAGGGACTACTACAAGGACGGCAGCGTCCAGGCCCTCGCCGACCGGGTGCTCGGGCTCTCGGCCCATCTGGACGACGACGGACGGGTTCCCGTCGTCTTCTTCTCCACGGACATCGACGCCGTCACCGACATATCCCTCGACAACCACCACGGCCGCATCGACACCATCGTGGCCGGCCTCGGACACATGGGAAAGACCAGCTACCACCTGGCCATGGACGCCGTCATCGACCACTACCTCGACAGCGGCTCGACCGCGCCCGCCCTCGTCGTCTTCCAGACCGACGGCGGCCCGATCAGCAAGCACGCGGCGGAACGCTATCTCTGCAAGGCGGCGAAACTGCCGCTGTTCTGGCAGTTCATCGGCTTCGGCAACAAGCGGAGTTCGCAGTTCGATTTCCTGCGGAAGCTCGACGAACTCGCGGTCCCGGCCAGGCGCCCCGTCGACAACGCGGGCTTCTTCCACGCCGGGCCCGACCCCCGCACCCTCCCGGACGCCGAGCTGTACGACCGGCTCGTCGCCGAATTCCCGCACTGGCTGGCGGCGGCCCGCGCCCAGGGGTTCGTCAGGTGACACCGCCGCACGGCGATCGCGACAAGGAGGCGTCCGATCCGGTGAAGCCCGAAGAACCACGACAGAGGATGTCCTGATCACCGGGTTCGATGGCACCCATGACATCGAGCGTGACACCCAGTTCGTGGCAGGACTTCCGCACGGCGGAGCCGGCCTTCGCCGCCACCGTGCAGCAACGGTTCCAGCAGTACAGGCATCACGTCCTCGCGACCCTGCGCGTGGACGGCTCGCCCCGGGTCACCGGCCTGGAGGTGAACTTCCGGATGGACACGCTGTGGTTCGGCATGATGCCGAACTCGCGCAAGGCGCTCGATCTGCGGCGCGACCCGCGCTTCGCCATCCAGGCCAACCCGGGGCCGGACGCGGAGATGGCCGACGGGGACATCCGCGTCTCCGGACGGGCGGTGGAGATCACCGACGACGCGGTGCGGGCCCGCTTCGTCGAGGAGGTGACCCCACCGGAGCCCTTCCTCCTCTTCCGCGCCGACCCCACGGAGGTGGTCCGCACCGGGATCGACGATGAGGACATCGTCGTCCAGCTCTGGCGCCCCGGCCACCCGCTGCGCACCCTGCGCAGGAAGGGCGACGAAAGCCCGGTCCGCGAGTCGTGACGCCCGTTCGGCGTAACCCCTGCCGTGGAAGCCCGCTGCCCGCGGTGCGTGGTCCGGATGGCCGCCGCTACGGCAATCAGGTGAACCGGCCGCTCGTACGAGCGTGCCCGGTTCCCGCCGAACCGCCCCGGCCGGTCGGCGGAGTGCGAGGTTCCGCCACCCGGTGAAGGTCCGGAGCCCTTGGGGGGACGGGGCAGGAAGCATCCGCGAACGATTCCGGAACAGGTCGTGAACAGACCCCGCGACCGTGCTGGTCAGCGGATCTTCCGACGCGCCGGGGCGGAGTGATCTGCCGTTCGCCGACAGAACGTGCTACGGTTGCCGAGTTGCAGTTTTGGTACCCATGAACTTTATGTGCGCCTGACGGGAACCCTCCTCAGGCGCTTTATTGTTTTCCGGCTTTCTCCGGGTGGGGCTCAATGCGGCGACTTGGAATTCGTAAAGTGCGGATTTCCGGCACTGCACCTCTTTTAGGAGAATGACATGGCTACTGGAACCGTGAAGTGGTTCAACTCGGAAAAGGGCTTCGGCTTCATCGAGCAGGACGGCGGCGGCGCCGACGTCTTCGCCCACTACTCGAACATCGCCACCCAGGGCTTCCGTGAGCTCCAGGAGGGCCAGAAGGTCTCCTTCGACGTCACGCAGGGCCAGAAGGGCCCGCAGGCGGAGAACATCGTCCCGGCCTAATTGCCGGACGCGTACCTCGCGACCGGGGCCCGCACCGTGAAGGTGCGGGCCCCGGTTTGTGCTGTTTCCGACTCCTCCTTTCCCGGTTCGGCTCCGCCGACGGGACATCTGCAATGTGCTTGCATCCTGGGGCGCACATCAAGCAGTCCACAGCAGTCGGCAGTAACCCCAGGAATCCCCCAGGAGGGCAATTCCGTATGACCCGCTCCGAACGCCAGGACCGACCGACCCGTAACCGCCCGATAAAGGGGCGCGGAACGGACCGGGCACAGACGAACACCCGAGGATCCGGCAAGGCGCCGGCCCGCCGCAGGACCGCACCCGCCCAGGGCGGCGAGTTCGCCCTGCCGGAGACCCTGACCCCCGCGCTGCCCGCCGTCGACGCGTTCGCCGACCTGGACATGCCCGCCGCGCTGCTGAAGACCCTCGCCGCACAGGGCGTGACCGACCCCTTCCCCATCCAGGGCGCCACCCTGCCGAACTCGCTGGCCGGCCGGGACATCCTCGGCCGTGGCCGCACCGGCTCGGGCAAGACCCTCGCCTTCGGCCTGGCCCTGCTCGCCCGCACCGCGGGACGCCGCTCCGAGCCGCACGCCCCGCTGGCCCTCGTCCTCGTCCCCACCCGCGAGCTCGCCCAGCAGGTCACCGACGCCCTGACCCCGTACGCCACCTCCGTGAACCTGCGCGTCGCCACCGTCGTCGGCGGCATGTCGATCAGCAGGCAGTCCGGAGCGCTGCGCCGCGGCGCCGAGGTGCTCGTCGCCACGCCGGGCCGGCTCAAGGACCTCATCGAGCGCGGCGACTGCCGTCTCGACCAGGTGTCGATCACCGTCCTCGACGAAGCCGACCAGATGGCCGACATGGGCTTCATGCCGCAGGTCGTCGCACTGCTCAAGCAGGTCGAAGCGGACGGGCAGCGGATGCTCTTCTCCGCGACCCTCGACAAGAACATCGACCGGCTGGTCAAGATGTTCCTCACCGATCCGGTCGTGCACTCGGTCGACCCGTCGGCCGGTGCCGTCACCACCATGGAGCACCATGTGCTGCACGTGGCGGACGAGACCGACAAGAAGGCCGTCGCCACCCGCATCGCCGCCCGTGACGGCCGGGTGATCATGTTCGTGGACACCAAGCGTGCCGCCGACCGTTTCGCCAAGCGGCTCCTCGCCAGTGGCGTACGGGCCGCGGCGCTGCACGGCGGCCGGTCCCAGCCGCAGCGCAACCGGACGCTGGACCAGTTCAAGAACGGTCAGGTCACCGCGCTCGTGGCGACGAACGTGGCAGCCCGAGGCATCCACATCGACGACCTGGACCTGGTCGTCAACGTGGACCCGCCGACCGACCACAAGGACTACCTCCACCGTGGCGGACGCACCGCGCGCGCCGGGGAGTCCGGCAGCGTCGTCACGCTCGTGCTGCCGGAGGAGAAGCGCGAGATGACCCGGCTGATGCAGGACGCGGGCATCGCGCCGCGCACCACCCGGATCAAGTCCAGCGACGAGGAGCTCAGCAAGATCACGGGGGCCCGCGAGCCGTCCGGCGTCGCGATCGTCATCGAGGTGCCGCAGCCGACGCAGCCCAAGCCGCGTACGCGCGGCGGGAGTCAGGGCTCCGGCTCGGCGGCCGGCGGGGCCTTCCGCGCGGGCAGCCGGGGCCGTGGGCGACGCGGTGGAGCCGGTGCGAACACGGGCGCCGCACAGGGCGGCACCGGCGGTGCGGCCCGTGGCGGATCCGGCGGCGGCGCGGCCCGCAGTGCCGGCGGCGCGGGCGGATCCGCCCGAGGTGCCGGCGCCGGCCGGGCCGGCGGTACCGGGCGCGGCAGCGCACCCGGCCGTGGCCGCCGGGCAGCGTGACCACAGGGTGCGGTGACCGGCTCCCGCCGGTCACCGCACCCATTTCTTTCATTCCCCGGGCGCACCCGCGTACCGGTCGAGCGCCCGCGCCGCCGCGTCGGCCACCGCCGGGTCCGGAGACCCGGTCAGCTCCCGCAGCAGCGGAACCGCACGCGCGGCGAACGGCTTGTCGCCGGTACGGAATCCGAGCCGCGCCAGCACATCCACACCGAACGCCTGCCGCAGCGGATCCTCGCCCGCCGTCCACGCGGACGCCGCCTGGAACGTCTCCTCGTCGCCGCGCAGCCACAGTGTCCCGACCGTCACCAGCCAGTTGTCCAGACCGGGGCCCCCGCCCCGCAGCGCCCGGGCGGCCAGCTCCTCGAACGGGGCCCGCAGACCCAGCTCGTTCTCCAGGAGCGTCGCGATCGCACCGTGCCCCGTCTGCAGGTCCTGGGACGCGAACGGCTCCCCGCCCCGCAGTAGTTCGACCGTGACGGTCACCCCACCGTCCACCGGTGCCCGGCGCACCGCACTCTCGTGGCCCCCGTCCCCGTACGCGCGCCGCAGCCCGTCACGCAGCTCCTGCTCCACGTCCACCGTGAGCATGCGCCTGGCCTCGTCCAGCGCGGGGGAGAGGCCACGGGCGCCGTGCCGGAGCAGCGCCCGCACAGTCTGCACCGATCCCCGCCGGGCCGCGACCACCAGCGGCACCTCGCCCTGCGGGCCGGGAAGACCCGGGTCCGCGCCGTGGGCGAGGAGGGCCTCCGCGACCCGCGCATGACCGAGGCCCGCCGCCCAGCGCAGCGCGGTGAAGCCGAACGCCTCACTCAGGTCCGGATCGGCCCCGGCGGACAGGAGCGCCCCGACGACCTCCGCCTGGCCGGCGCACGCCGCCCCGCACAGCGGAAGATCACCGGCCTCCGGGCCGCTCGCCCGGTTCGGGTCCGCGCCCGCGGCCAGGAGCAGCCGGACCGTGCCGGGCAGGTCCTGCACGGACGCCAGGTACAGCGCGGTCGTCCCCTCCTCGTCGCTCGACTCGGCGGAAGCGCCCGCACGGAGCGCCCGTACGACGGCGTCCTCGTCGTCGTACAACGCCTCGAAGAGGCTGCTCGCACCCCCCGCCGGACCGTTCGTCATACACCGACCCTACGACCTGCCCGGTACGGGCCGGTTCCTCAGGTGTCGCATTCCAGGACGGTGCGGCACAGGCCGCACCGGGCCCGCGTCCGGCCCCGGACCGGGACCCGGACGCGCTGGTGGCAGGTGGGGCAGGCGAAGGAGACCCGGAGCCCGTCCGCCCCGCTCTCGAAGGAGTACGGAACGGACGGGTCGGGTGCGAGGCCCGGGTGGTCCCCGGCGTAACGGCGGTCCTTGGCGTAACGGCGCCTGCCCGCCCACCCCGCCGTCGTCAGCGGCGGCCGCTGAAGGTCACGCAGCGCCTCGGCCCGGCCCTTGGTGTACGCCGTGTACGCCTGGGGGCTGGTGAACCACACGGACGGGTCCTCACCGAAGACCATCGCGCGCTTGGCGAGGACGTATCCGAATTCCTCGGGCGTGAGATAGCCGAGTTTCTGGCTGGAGACCGCGTCCTGACGGAAGGCGTCCAGCAGGAGCCAGCCCGTACCGAGATAGGCCGTCACGGTGTCCGTGAGGATCTCGTTGTCGCGGGTGCCGGGGAGCTCCAGGCCCAGCCGGTGCAGCAGCACATGGGTGATCTCGTGCGCCAGCGCGGCTCCGATGTCCCTGCGGTGCGTACGGAAACGGTCGTTGAGTTCGATGAAGTACTCCGGCCCTGCGGTGAGTTCGACGCTCGCGGCGTGGTCCATCGGCCGGAAGCCGACGACGATCCGGGCCTGCGGCAGACGCAGGTGCTCCACCAGGGCGCCGGCCACCCGCTGGGCGCCCGGATACAGCTCGTCCACGTCGGAGAAGGCGGCGTCGGCCGGGGTGAGGCTCGTGGAGTAGGCGCGCACACCGTCGGGGGAGAGCCTCCGGTAGAGCGCGGTGATCGCGGACCGGACCGCGTCGAGGTGCGGGAACCCGTGGACGACCGGGCCGCCGTTGCTGCCGTCGCTCACGTCGGGACCCCCATCGATGACGTTCAACGGACCTTCACTTTAGAGGTCGCGCGGCTAGGTGGGGCGGCGTCGCGTGCCGATGGGCCGGCGGTGTTGTCGTCACTCGACGACGCTCCGCGTCGCTTCCCTCCTCCGCCGTGCCGGACTTGCCCCTCGCCCCGCTCCTTCCTCCACCCCACCTGTCCGCGCGGCCTCTGAGGCCGGTCCGGGCGGAACCGGCCCATCGGGCAGTAGTTGATCTTGGCTGAAAACCCTGCCTTGTGGCAGCGGTGATCGCATCCCGATAATCGGATCGCTCTTGTCGGGGGCATGTCTAAAAATTGTTCGGTTCTGTGCCCCTGACCAGGACACGCATGCCCGCACGCCTGCAGCAACACCCACCCCGGCCCCCACCCGAAAGCAGGCTCAAGCCGTGAAGCAGCTTCTGCGCACCCTCAAGAGATGCTCCGTCATAGCCGCCGTGGCCCTCGCCACCCTCAGCCTCCAGCCGTCGAACGCCTCCGCCGCCCCCGCACCCGTCGTCGGCGGAACCCGCGCCGCCCAGGGCGAGTTCCCCTTCATGGTCCGGCTCTCCATGGGCTGCGGCGGCGCCCTCTACAGCCCGACCGTCGTGCTCACCGCAGCCCACTGCGTCAGCGGATCCGGCAACAACACCTCCATCACCGCCACCGCCGGAGTCGTCGACCTCCAGTCGTCCTCCGCCGTCAAGGTCCGCTCCACCAAGGTCCTCCAGGCACCCGGCTACAACGGCGTCGGCAAGGACTGGGCACTGATCAAGCTCGCCCAGCCCATCAACCAGCCCACCCTGAAGATCGCCACCACCACCGCCTACGACACCGGCACCTTCACCATCGCCGGCTGGGGCGCCGCCACCGAGGGCGGCGGCCAGCAGCGCTACCTCCTCAAGGCCAGCGTCCCCTTCGTCTCCGACGCCACCTGCCAGCAGGCCTACGGCAGCGACCTCGTGGCCAGCCAGGAAATCTGCGCCGGCTACGTCAGCACCGGCGGCGTGGACACCTGCCAGGGCGACTCCGGCGGCCCCATGTTCCGCAAGGACAACGCCGGAGCCTGGATCCAGGTCGGCATCGTCAGCTGGGGCCAGGGCTGCGCACAGCCCGGCTACCCCGGCGTGTACACCCAGGTCTCGACGTTCGCCTCCGCCATCGCCTCGGCGGCCGCGACCCTCTGACCCGGATCACCCCAGCTCCTCCCCGGGGGCACCCGTCCTGACGGGTGCCCCCGGACCCAGCTCCACGAACGGCTCCCCGGCCTCCTCCAGCTCCAGCACCCACACCTCGTTGACACCCTCACGGAGCACCGGCCCCGGGACGTACAGCACCCGCCCGGGCCCCACCGACCAGTAACGACCCAGGCAGAAACCGTTCACCCAGACGAACCCCCGTGCCCAGCCCGGGAGCTCCAGCCCCGCGTGACCGGTCCCCGATACGTCGGACACCTCGAAGAAGCCCCGGAACAGACCCGTACGCCCCACGCCCCCGGCATCCCCGAACCGCACCCCGGCCACCGCCCCCGGCTCGTCGAACGCATCCAGACGCAGCGCCCGCGCCCGCACCCCGTGCAGGAACTGCCGCTCGTGCAGCACCCCGCCCGTGATGCCCTTCGACTCACCCAGCCGCGGCCCGTAATTGACCCGGCCCAGCGACTCCACCCACAACTCCACCTCGGCCGGACCCGCCACCGGCTCCGCCAACGTGTGCTCCTCCTCCGTCAGCACCCCCGCCCGCACCCCGTCGACGTACACCACCGCCCGGTCCCGCAACCCCGCGACCCGCAACGGATACGCCTGCCGCGGCCCCGGCACACCCACCCGGTAACGCACCAGACCACGATCCACACCCAGCTCCTCGAACGTCGGCGGAACTCCCCACTCCGCCGTCTCCGGATCGCCCAGCACCTCCAGCACATCCGGCAACGCCGCACCCTGCGTCAACTCCACCCGCACCGGGCGCAACCCCACCGGCTCCGCGGGCAACGCAGGCAGCGGCCCCTGCCCGTACTCCTCCAGCACCTCCCGCATCGCCCAGAACTTCTCCGTGGGCCGCCCGTACTCATCGATCGGCGCGTCGTAGTCGTACGACGTCACCGTCGGCACCAGCCCCTGATCCTGCAACGGGCCGGAACGGTTCGCCCCCGACCACCCGGCGAAACTCGTCCCCCCATGAGCCATGTACACATTCACCGAAGCCCCGCACTCCAGGATCTCCCGCAACGCCCGCGCCGTCTCCGCCGGATCACGCACCACAGGCTCGGCACCCCACTGCCCGAACCAGCCGCACCAGAACTCCATACACATCAACGGCCCCCTCGGCCGATGACGCCGCAGCACCCCGAACGCCTCCCGCGCCCCCGAACCGAAATTCGCCGTGGCGAGCAGACCCGGCACCGAACCACCCGACAGCATGTGGTCCTCCGGCCCGTCCGACGTGAACAGCGGAACCGTCACCCCACACTGCCGCAACAACCCCGCCAACCACTCCAGATGCACCCGGTCCGAGCCATAACTCCCGTACTCGTTCTCCGCCTGCACCATGATCACCGGACCACCCCGGGTGATCTGCCGGCCCACCACCTGCGGCAACAACTCCCCGAACCAGCGCTCCACCGCCTCCCCGTACCCCACGTCCCGGGTCCGCACCCGCCGGCCGAACCGCCCCGTCACCCACGCGGGCAGACCCCCGTTCTCCCACTCGGCACAGATGTACGGACCCGGACGCACGATCGCCCGAAGCCCCGCCCCGTCCACCGCGTCCAGGAACCGGCCCAACGCACCCACATCCCGGAACACACCCGGCCGCGGCTCATGAAGATTCCACGGCACATACGTCTCCACACAGGTCAGCCCCATCGCCCGCATCATCGACAGACGGTGCCCCCACTGCGCCTCATGCACCCGGAAGTAGTGCAACGCCCCCGACAGCAACCGCACCGGCTCCCCGTCGAGCAGAAAGTGATCGTCCCCCACGCTGAAATCAGTCATCGCGCTCGTACGCTCCTGTGTGCGAGATCCATAACGGCCCCACAGCATCGCGTCCCGACACCCCACCGGTCCACGCCCCCACCCGCCGGAGGCGACAGAAGACAGCCCGCCCCCGCCGTCACCCACCCCACACCCGGTGCGTCTAAGCTCGCTGACCATGACCACGAGCGACACCGACGAGTACGTCACCGCCGAACTGAACCGGCTGCGCGGGAGCATCGACAACATCGATGCCGCAGTCGTCCACATGCTCGCCGAGCGTTTCAAAGCCACCCAGCAGGTAGGCCACCTCAAGGCCGAACACCACCTGCCCCCCGCCGACCCCGCCCGCGAAGCCCGCCAGATCGCCAGACTGCGGCAGCTCGCAGAGAGCGCCAGACTCGACCCCGCCTTCGCCGAGAAGCTCCTCAACTTCATCGTCGCCGAGGTCATCCGCCACCACGAACGCATCGCCGAGGAAACCGCAACACCCGACGCCTGACCCCACGGCGGGCCCGACGCCCCGGCCTGGGCCCCCGCAACACACCCGCACACCCCCGCCGGCCGACCCCCACCGCCCGCCGTCAGCCCTGCGAGAACCCACTGCACAGCCCCGGACCCGTACGGCAGCATGGGCGCCATGTCCGTACTGACGCGCAACGAAGCGCAGACCCGCGCCCAGCTCCTCGACGTACACCGGTACACGGTCGACCTCGACCTCACCACAGGCCAGGAGACCTTCGACTCCAGAACCGCCATCCGGTTCACCGCCCACACGGCCGGAGACACCTTCGTCGAGATCAAGCCGGAAACCCTGCGCTCCCTCAGCCTCGACGGACAACCGCTGGACCCCGAACGCCTCGACGGCAACCGCTACCCCCTGGACCGCCTCACCACCGGCCCCCACGAACTCACCGTCGACGCCACCATGCGCTACTCCCGCACCGGCGAAGGCATGCACCGCTTCACCGACCCCGCCGACGGCGAAACCTACGTCTACACCCAGCTCTTCATGAACGACGTCCAGCGCGTCTTCGCCGCCTTCGACCAGCCCGACCTCAAATCCGTATTCGACCTCACCGTCACCGCACCCACCGGCTGGACCGTCCTCGGCAACGGCACCACCACCCAGGCCACCGAAGGCCGCTGGACCATCACCCCCACCCCACCCATCTCCACCTACCTCGTCGCCGTCGCAGCAGGCCCCTGGCACTCCGTCACCACACACCACGCCGGCCTCCCCTTCGGCATCCACTGCCGACGCTCCCTCGCCCCCCACCTCGACACCGACGCCGACGAGATCCTCGACATCACCCGCGCCTGCTACGACCGCTACCACGACAAATTCGACGAACCCTACCCCTTCGACTCCTACGACCAGGCGTTCGTCCCCGAATTCAACGCCGGCGCCATGGAGAACCCCGGACTCGTCACCTTCCGCGACGAATACATCTACCGCTCCGCCGTCACCGACACCGAACGCCAGACCCGCGCCATGGTCATCGCCCACGAAATGGCCCACATGTGGTTCGGCGACCTCGTCACCCTCACCTGGTGGGACGACATCTGGCTCAACGAGTCCTTCGCCGAATACATGGGCTACCAGACCCTCACCGAAGCCACCCTCCCCCAAGCTCCCAACTCCGATCGAGCAGGGCAGACCCCATTCCCCGACACCTGGGTCGAATTCGGCGTCTCCCGAAAGGGCTGGGGCTACGACGCCGACCAGCGCCCCACCACCCACCCCGTCGCCCCCGACCCCGACGCCGTCCCCGACACCGCCTCCGCCCTCCTCAACTTCGACGGCATCTCCTACGCCAAAGGCGCCTCCGCACTACGCCAACTCGTCGCCTGGCTCGGCGAGAAGGACTTCCTCGCCGGCATCAACACCCACTTCGCCCGGCACAAATTCGCCAACGCCACCCTCGCCGACTTCATCGACAACCTCACCACCGCCACCGACCGCGACGTCCACACCTGGGCCGCCTCCTGGCTCCGCACCACCGGCATCGACACCCTCACCGCCCACGTCGAAAACACCGGCAACAGCTGGAACCTCACCGTCGACCACGCCGGCAACCGCCCCCACCGCATCACCGTCGGCGCCTACGACCACAGCCTCGACACCCAGACCGGCACCGAACAACTCACCCTGCGCCGCCGCTTCGACCTCGACATCCCCCAGGACAACGCCCCCACCACCCAGCCCGGCCGGCGCCCCGACCTCGTCGTCCTCAACGACAACGACCTCACCTACGCCAAAATCCGCCTCGACCCCGACTCCTGGAACACCGCCCTCACCCACCTCTCCGGCATCCCCGACCCCCTCACCCGCGCCCTCCTCTGGAACACCACCCGCGACATGGTCCGCGACGGCGAACTCCACCCCACCGTCCACCTCACCGCCGCCCGCACCCACCTCCCGCACGAAACCGACCCCGCCCTCGTCCAAGGCGTCCTCGCCTTCGCCGCCACCCACATCGCCGACCGCTACCTCCCGCCCCAGGACAGGCCCACCGCCCTCACCACCCTCACCTCCCTCTGCCGCGACCTCCTCCGCCGCACCGAAGGACTCACCGCCAAGGACTGGGAACAAGGTTCCGGCACCACCACACCCGGCAACCCCGCCCCCGGCCTCCGCCTCACCGCCGTACGCCACTTCATCGACGCCGCCACCCAACCCGACACCATCCAGGACTGGCTCCGCGAAGGCACCGTCCCCGGCGGACCCGAACTCGACCCCGAACTCCGCTGGCGCATCCTCACCCGCCTCGCCGTCCTCGGCGCCACCGACGAGACCGCCATCGCCCACGAACTCGACAAGGACCCCAGCGCCACCGGCCAGGAAGGCGCCACCCGCTGCCGCGCCGCCCTCCCCACCCCCGAAACCAAAGCAGCCGCCTGGCACGCCATGTTCACCGACGACACCCTGTCCAACTACCTCTTCACCGCCACCGCCCAAGGCTTCTGGCAGCCCGAACAGAGCGAACTCCTCCACCCCTACACCGCCCGCTACTACCCCGACGCCATCGCCCTCGCCGCACGCCGCGGCCCCGCCATCGCCGAAGCCGCCGGACGCCACGCCTTCCCCGCCCACGCCATCGACCCCGACAGCCTCCACCTCGGCGAACAAGCCCTCCACAACCCCGCACTCACCCCCGCCCTGCGCCGCAAACTCACCGACCAGCTCGACGACCTCCGCCGCGCCCTCGCCGTACGCAACGCCCACTGACCAGCACCCACCACCCACCGCCACCGTGCCCGGCCCCTCACGAAGGGAGCCGGGCACAGCCGTACGAACAACGAACGCTTATACCAGCCCCGCAGCCCCCAACACCCCCACACCGAACCGCAGTACCCCTTTCGAGTTCAGATCGTTGGGCTCTGCGGCCGCCCCCTCCGCACCCCGGACAAGCTGGCACCACCACCCATGCCCACCCGAAGGACCACCCCCCCATGCCCACCCCACCACCCCTCGCCGGAGGCACCGCAGGCCCCACCCACCTGCGCCCCCTCATCGACACCGTCCTCGCCGCACTCCACGACGGCGCCACCCGCCGCAACGGCCCCCTCCCCGCCGGCGGCCCCGACACCGTCACCGAAAAACTCCACCACACCACCGGCCCCCTCATCCCCGACCACGGCACCGGCGCCCACCACGCCCTCCGCACCCTCGTCACCGCACTCACCGAAGGCGCCGCCGACCCCGCACACCCCCACTGCGCCGCCCACCTCCACACCCCACCCCTCGCCCTCGCCGCAGCAGCAGACCTCGCCGCATCAGCCCTCAACCCCTCCATGGACTCCTGGGACCAAGCCCCAGCCGCCTCCGCCCTCGAAACCGCCCTCACCACCGCCCTCGCCGCCGAGATCTACCCCCAGACCCCCCACCCCGACGCCCTCGTCACCACCGGCGGCACCGAAGCCAACCAACTCGCCCTCCTCCTCGCCCGCGAACGCCACGGCCCCGTACAAACCATCTGCGCCGCCAACGCCCACCACAGCATCACCCGCGCCGCCTGGCTCCTCGGCCTCCCCCAACCCGTCGTCATCCCCGCCCCCACCGGCGTCATGAACCCCACCGCACTCCACGACGCCCTCACCCACCACCAAGGCCCCCTCCTCGTCACCGCCACCGCAGGCACCACCGACACCGGCCAGATCGACCCCCTCACCGACATCGCCGACCTCACCACCACCCACGGCGCCGAACTCCACATCGACGCCGCCTACGGCGGCCCCCTCCTCTTCAGCCCCACCCACCGCCACGCCCTCCGCAGCCTCCACCGCGCCCACAGCGTCACCCTCGACCTGCACAAACTCGGCTGGCAACCCGCCTCCGCCGGCATCCTCGCCGTACCCCACCACCACGACCTCCACCCCCTCCACCACCACGCCCCCTACCTCAACGCCGACGACGACACCGACGCAGGCCTCCCCGACCTCCTCGGCCGCTCCCTCCGCACCACCCGCCGACCCGACGCCCTCAAAATCGCCGTCACCCTCCAAGCACTCGGCCGCGACGGACTCGCCGACCTCATCGACCGCACCATCGCCACCGCCCACCACCTCGCCGACCTCATCGAACGAAACCCCACCCTCGAGCTCTACGACCGCCCCACCATCAGCACCGTCCTCTTCCGCCCTACCCACACCGACGACACCACCGTCGCCACCATCCGCCGCACCCTCCTCAACCAAGGACACGCCGTACTCGGCCGCGCCCGAACCGACAACCGCCTCTGGCTCAAAGCCACCCTCCTCAACCCCCACACCACCCCCGACGACCTCCAGCAGCTCCTCACCCTCGTCACCCACACCCACACCCGCACCACCACGGAAGGCAGCACCCCCCGATGACCGACCGGACCACCCCCGAAGGCCACCGGACCCACGACCTCATCGGCATCGGCCTCGGCCCCTTCAACCTCTCCCTCGCCGCCCTCACCCACGGCATCCCCACCACCCCCGGCAACACCCCCCTCACCACCGCCTTCTACGAACAACGCCCCGCCTTCCACTGGCACCCCGGCCTCCTCATCGAAGGCGCCACCCTCCAAGTCCCCTTCCTCGCCGACCTCACCACCCTCGCCGACCCCACCAGCCCCTGGACCTTCCTCAACTACCTCCGCACCCGCGACCGCCTCTACCCCTTCTACTTCGCCGAGCAATTCCACATCCACCGCGCCGAATACGACGCCTACTGCCGCTGGGTCAGCGAACAACTCCCCACCATCCACTTCAACCACCAGGTCGACGCCGTCCACTGGAACGCCGACCACTCCCACTTCGAAGTCGACTACACCCAACTCGACCCCGACGGCGAAGCCGAAGCCCGCGGCCGCACCCACACCCGCCACATCGCCCTCGGCGTCGGCACCGCACCCTTCATCCCCGAACCCCTACGCCCCCTCGCCGAAGCCCCCGACATCCCCGTCATCCACTCCGCCGACTACCTCCACCACCGCGAAGAACTCCTCCGAGCCGACCACATCACCGTCATCGGCTCCGGCCAGTCAGGCGCCGAAATCTTCCTCGACCTCCTCCGCGCCCGCCCCCGAGGCATCGAAAAAATCCACTGGCTCGCCCGCACCCAGGCCTTCGCACCCATGGAGTACTCAAAACTCGGCCTCGAACACTTCACCCCCGACTACACCCAGTACTTCCACGCACTCCCCGAACACGTACGCGACACCCTCGTCCCCCAACAATGGCAACTCCACAAAGGCATCGACACCGACACCATCGCCGCCATCCACGACGAGCTCTACCGACGCACCCTCCACGGAGGCTGGCCCGACGCCACCCTCACCCCCGGCGTCAGCGTCCGCACCGCAGGCCGCCTCTCCGGCAGCGGCACCCGCATCGAACTCCACCTCGAACACACCCAACAAGCCACCCGAAGCCGCCTCACCACCGACGCCGTCGTCCTCGCCACCGGCTACCGCGAACGCCCCCTCGACACCCTCCTCACCGGCATCGCCCCCCACATCCGCCGCGACACCCAAGGACGCCCCCGCATCCACACCGACTTCCGCCTCGACCTCGACCCCGCCCTCACCGGCAACATCTACGTACAGAACGCCGAACGACACACCCACGGAGTCGGCGCACCCGACCTCGGACTCGCCGCCTGGCGCAGCGCCACCATCCTCAACAACGTCACCGGCACCACCCCCTACCCCCTCCCACAGCGCACCGCCTTCACCACCTTCGGCCTCACCCCCCACACCGCCCCCGCCACCCCGGCCACCCCCATTCCCGGACAAGGCACCCCACCCACCCCCCTCACCCAGGACCACTGACCACTGACCACTGACCACCGACCACTGACCACGCAAAAGGCGGCCGCCCTCCCGAAAGAGAACGGCCGCCACCCCACCACCTGCCACAACCCGCTCAGAACACCCGCTCAGAACACCCGCTCAGAACACCCGCTCAGAACACCGGCTCAGAACACCGGCACACCATCCCGCGTCAGACGCCAGCCCACCGAAGCGAACTCCGCCGGATCCACCGACCCCCTCGCCTGAACCCACCCGATGATCGTGTTCCGAATCTCATCCGAATTCGCCCACAACTGCTTCGCACCCGGCACATGCGGAAAATTACCGCCACCACTCGCCCGATAATTGTTCACCGCAAACACGAACTGCGCCGCCGGATCCACCGACGCACCATCGAACGACAACCCCACGATCCGCGAACCAACCGGCTGTGCGATATCGACGTCATACGTCACACCCGACACCACATCATAGTTGTAATCCGGAATACCCCCCGCATTCGTCAACTCCGACGTATCCACCGGCACACCCGCAGCCGTCCGCACGTAATACGCCGCCGAGAACTCAAGATAATCCTTCAACTGCGCACCCGTCAGGAGCCGCGCCTCCAACGTGTTCTCGAACGGATACAACCCCGCCGCATCCTTGATCGTCACCTCACCCGCAGGAATCCCCGCCGTACGCGAGAAACACGCCGCCTGCGACAGCACCGGCAACGCCGCATACTCCCCACCGGCCAACGCCGCCTTCACCGTCTCCGCCTGCACCAGATTGATCAGATCGATGACCGGCTCGTCCTTCCACGGAGCATCCGCCGTCGACATCGCCGCCACCGACGTACCGATCACCTGATTGACATACGCCACCACCTTCTCGTGCTCAGCCCCGAGCAACGACGTGATCCGCGAATCCTCCTCCACCGTGTTCGAGTTCAGCACCGAAGCACCAACCTTCTCGACCACCCAGCGACCCTTCCCCCACACCAGATCGAAGTCGAACAGCGTCAACCGCTGCCCCCACTTCAACGGCTCCGAAAGAACAACCCGCTTCCCCGTCTCCTTGTTCGTCACGAAATACTCAGGAATCTCCGAGTGCGCGTGACCCACCAGAATCGCATCGATCCCCGGCACCTGCTCCGCCACCAGACCCGCCGCATTCTCGACGTACGGCAACTGATCCCCGTACGACGACGTACCCGACGAACCCGAATGCGCCGAAACAATCACCACATCCGCACCCAGCGAACGAAGCTTCGGCACCCACTTCGCCGCCTGCTCCTCAAGACCCGGGAACACCATCTTCCCGCCCACATTCGCCTTGTCCCAGATCGCGATACCAGGATTCGTCAACCCCAGCACCGCCACCCGCACATCACGACCGAACGGCGTACGCACCCGCTTGATCACATACGGGGCGAACGCCGGCCGGAGCGTCTTCGCGTCCAGCGCATTCGCACCCAGCAGCGGAAAATCACACTGCTCCTCGAACTTCCGCAGAACCGGAATGCCGTAATTGAACTCGTGATTCCCGAGCGCCGCGGCGTCATAACCGATCTTGTTCATCGCCTGCGCCATCGGATGCACCGGACCACGCTTCGCGGTGATCGGGTCGACCTTCGCGTAGTAGTACGACAACTGGGTGCCCTGGATCGTGTCACCCGCATCGATCAGCAGCGTGTTCCGGCGGCCCCGGTCCTCACGGATCTGATCCACCAGCGTCGAGATCTTCGCCAGACCGACGTCGTTGTGCGCCTTGTCGTCGAACTCCTGATCAGTGAAGTAGTCCCAATTGAAGACATTGCCGTGCAGATCCGTCGTCCCCATCACCGTGAACGAGTACCGCTTCGACGGACGCCCATGGCCCCGCGCCTCCGGCTCCGAGGCAGCCGCAGGCCCCGCACCGACCCCACCCGCCAGCGCCACACCCGCACCGGCGACAGCCGAACGGCCCAGAAACGTCCTACGGTTCAACGGCATCCTTGACTCCTCGTTCGAGCGAACAACGCGCGTAGATTCTGGCCCAGCCACCCCCACCCGCAACACCCCGCACAGGTTTCGATCTGGTGACCGACAATCACCGCACAGCCCACCTGCGCGGCCGGCGCACGCTCATCGGAGCACCCCTCCGCACAATTCAACAGTCAGCAACAACCCTTCACTCAAAGGCCGTTGAGCAGTCATGCGCAGACAAATACCTACCCGCAGGTAAGGTCTAGGCTCGAACCATGCGCCGAGCGAAAATCGTTTGTACTCTGGGACCCGCAACCGACACATACGACCAGATCAAGGCACTCGTCGAAGCGGGAATGGACATCGCCCGCTTCAACCTCAGCCACGGCACCTACGCCGAACACGAAGAGCGCTACCACCGCGTACGCAAAGCATCCGAAGAAACCGGCCGCAGCGTAGGAATCCTCGCCGACCTTCAAGGCCCGAAGATCCGCCTCGGCCGCTTCGCCGAAGGCCCCGTACTCCTTGAACGCGGCGACGACTTCACCATCACCGTCGAACCCATGGAAGGCGACCGCACCACCTGCGGCACCACCTACGACGGCCTCGCCGCCGACGTCACCGCAGGCGAACGCATCCTCATCGACGACGGCCGCGTCACCCTCGAAGTCACCGCAGTCGACGGACCCCGCGTCCACACCACCGTCATCGAAGGCGGCATGGTCTCCGACCACAAGGGACTCAACCTCCCCGGCGTCGCCGTCTCCGTCCCCGCACTCTCCGAGAAGGACATCGAAGACCTCCGCTGGGCCCTGCGCACCGGCGCCGACGTCATCGCCCTCTCCTTCGTACGCACCGGACGCGACATCGACGACGTCCACCGCATCATGGACGAGGAGGACCGCCGCCTCCCCGTCATCGCCAAGGTCGAGAAGCCTCAGGCCGTCGACAACATCGACGACATCGTCGCCGCCTTCGACGGCATCATGGTCGCCCGCGGCGACCTCGGCGTCGAAATGCCCCTGGAGCAGGTCCCGATCGTCCAGAAGCGCGCGATCAAGCTCGCCAAGCGCAACGCCAAGCCGGTCATCGTCGCCACCCAGATGCTCGACTCGATGATCGACAACTCCCGGCCCACCCGCGCCGAAGCCTCCGACGTCGCCAACGCCGTCATCGACGGCACGGACGCGGTGATGCTCTCCGGCGAGACCAGCGTCGGCAAGTACCCCGTCGAGACGGTCCGCACGATGGCCCGCATCGTCGAGGCGGCCGAGGAGGACATCCTCGCCAAAGGGCTCCCGCCCCTCACCGACCGCAACAAGCCCCGCACCCGGGGCGGCGCGGTCGCCCGCGCGGCAGCCGAGATGGGCGACTTCCTCGGCGCGAAGTTCCTGGTGGCCTTCACCCAGAGCGGCGACACGGTCAAGCGCCTCTCCCGCTACCGCTCCCCGATCCCGCTCCTCGCCTTCACCCCGGACAAGGCCACCCGCGCGCAGCTGAACCTGACGTGGGGTGTGGAGACGTTCCTGGGGCCGCACGTGGAGTCGACGGACGCGATGGTGGCGCAGGTGGACGAGGAACTGCTGCGGATCGGCCGCTGCCAGAAGGGCGACATCGTGGTCATCACGGCCGGCTCCCCGCCCGGAGTCGCCGGCTCCACGAACCTGGTGCGCGTGCACCACATCGGCGAGGACGACAGCCCGAAGTAGGTAACGGTCGTCAGTACTTCGGCCCGACGTGAGCGTCCATGAGTGCCACGGACGCCCGTCGGGCTACGGAGATGTTGTACTTCCTGCCTGCACGGGTGCAGTGCGTCCACTCGATGCCGAGACTGTCCAGAGTGTCGGTGTAGAGCTGCCGGATGTCGTCGGAGACGTTCGTGAACCAGTACCGCGGGTACTCGTACCGTTTGCGGATGCCGCCGACCATGCGGGTCGTCCAATTCATGCTCCGGCAACCGTCGGAGTGGACGAGTCCGCGGACGAATTCCCATGGGTGCGCGTCGACGATCTCCTGTTGCCAGACTTGGAGGACGATCGGACGTTCGTGCTTCTTACCCGGGCCATGCTGAGGGAAGACGCATGTCCAGTGCTTGCCGTAGGACTTCACTTCGACGCAGCCGCCTTTATGGCGTCGCCCGGTACGTGGCATGGTCATCACCCTGCGCATTGCCGACTCCGCCTCATCGACCAGCCCGGGCCAGGTCTCGTCACAGAAGATCGACAAGTGGTGCTGCTTGGGCTTCGAAGTGATGTGGCCGTCGCCCAGATAGAGGCCGAGAAGGTACGCGTAGGCGACGCGGTCAACGTCCCGGCCGGTGCAGACCGGGCAGTCTGCGGGCTGCGCGTACGGCACGCCACGTCTTTTACGGTCCTCGTGCAGCCACCAGCCGATCGTTCCACGAGGCACGCTGAGGAGTTCTGCGGCCGCTCGATTGGTGATCCCGCTCCGCAAGAGCGTGAGCGCTTCGTCACGTAACGATGGATTGTGCTGTTCCATGCGACGGAGTCTCGTGCGACGTCCGTCCGTCTGTGTCAGATTCGAAGGCGCGTTCACTGGCAAGAATGAAGATCGCCAATTGGCTGATCAACCTTGGAAAAGAAGGAGAAGTGCCCCGAGTCGGATTCGAACCGACGCTGTATGGGTTTTGAATCCATCGCCTCTGCCGCTGGGCTACCGGGGCTCCTTCGAAACGAAGGACTCGGAAGACCCTCCGTGCCTCAAACATACCGTAACTAGGTAGGCTCTTGGGAGCTGCACCCCTGTCTTGACCAAGGAGCCCCGTGACCACCCCCGAGTCGCCCCAGCCCGTAGACGCCGCCGACGACGACAAGTCGCACGTCCCGCCGCTGACGACCCGCGTCGTCATCGCCGAGGACGAGGCGCTCATCCGCCTCGACCTCAAAGAGATGCTGGAGGAAGAGGGCTACTCGGTCGTCGGCGAGGCCGGGGACGGGCAGCGGGCCGTCGAGCTGGCTCGGGAGCACCGCCCGGATCTCGTGATCCTCGATGTGAAGATGCCGGTGCTCGACGGTATCTCCGCCGCCGAGAAGATCACCGAGGAGTCCATCGCCCCGGTCCTGATGCTGACGGCGTTCTCGCAGCGGGATCTGGTCGAGCGGGCGAGGGACGCCGGGGCGATGGCGTACCTCGTGAAGCCATTCAGTAAGAGCGACGTGGTCCCGGCCATCGAGATGGCCGTGTCCCGGTTCGCGGAGCTGAAGGCGTTGGAAGACGAGATCGCGGATCTTTCGCAGCGGCTGGAGACCCGGAAGCTGGTGGACCGGGCGAAGAGCATTCTGCAGACGGACTACGGGTTGTCCGAGCCGGCGGCGTTCCGCTGGATCCAGAAGACGTCGATGGATCGCCGGATGTCGATGCAGCAGCTGGCGGAGGCGTTGATCGAGGACGCCGAGGAGAAGAAGAAGGCGGCCGAGTAGCCGGTACGGACGTACGAGAAGGGCCCGCCCCGGGGGGGCGGGCCCTTCTCGTTGTGTGGGGTGCTCAGTCCTCGCCGAGGTAGGCCTTGCGGACCGACTCGTCGTGGAGCAGGTCGGCGCCGGTGCCGGAGAGGACGACCTTGCCGACCTCCATGACGTGGCCCTGGTCCGCGAGGGAGAGGGCTGCCTGGGCGTTCTGCTCGACGAGCAGGATCGTGGTGCCCGACGCCTTGAGTTCGACGATGGTCTCCATGATCTTCTGCATCATGATCGGCGAGAGGCCCATGGAGGGTTCGTCGAGCATGAGCAGCTTGGGCTGGGACATGAGTGCGCGTCCCATGGCGAGCATTTGCTGCTCGCCTCCGGAGAGGGTTCCGGCGGCCTGCTTCCGGCGTTCCCCGAGGATGGGGAAGAGGTCGTAGGCGCGCTGGACGTCCTTCTCGATGCCTGCCTTGTCGGTGCGGAGGAAGGCGCCGAGCTGGAGGTTCTCCGCGATGGTGAGGCGGGGGAAGATGTGGCGTCCCTCGGGGGAGTGGGCGAGGCCCAGTGCCACGATCTTGTGGGCGGGGATGCCGGTGAGGGGCTTCCCGTCGAAGAGGATTCGGCCGCCGGAGGGCTTGAGGAGGCCGGAGAGGGTGCGCAGGGTGGTGGTCTTGCCCGCACCGTTGGTGCCGATGAGGGTGACGACCTGGCCGGCTTCGACGCTGAAGGAGATTCCCTTGACGGCTTCGATCTTGCCGTAGGCGACCCTGAGGTCTTCGACCTCGAGCAGTGCGGTCACTGGCCTTCCCCTTCTGTGCTGGTGGTGCGCTTCGCCTTGTCCGCCCCAGGGGTTTCGGCCTCGGCGGGTGCGGGAATGTCCGCCTTCTCGGGGGAGTCCCCTTCGAAGGGGGTGCCGAGGTAGGCGGCGACGACGCGTTCGTCGCCCTGGACGA
The DNA here is from genome assembly GCF_042871445.1 of Streptomyces sp. NPDC005794. NCBI lineage: Bacteria > Bacillati > Actinomycetota > Actinomycetes > Kitasatosporales > Streptomycetaceae > Streptomyces > Streptomyces sp. NPDC005794. Next base: position 90,249 of record NZ_JBIAIN010000019.1, on the reverse strand, counting down.
CGGCGGGTGTGCCTTCGACGAGCTTCTCGCCCTGGACGAGGCAGGCGACGCGGTCGCAGAGGTTGAAGATGAAGCGCATGTCGTGCTCGATGACGAGGACGGCGATGCCCATGTCGCGGATGGCGAAGATGAGTTCTTCGGTGACGCGGGTTTCCTGCGGGTTCATGCCGGCGGTGGGCTCGTCCAGGAGGAGGAGGCCGGGGTCGCTGGCGAGGGCGCGCGCGATCTCCAGCTTGCGCTGGTCTCCGTAGGGGAGGTTGCGTGCGAGGTGGTCGGCCTTGTCCTGCAGGCCGATGAACTCGAGGAGTTCCATGGCGCGTGCGTGGGAGGCGGCTTCGGCCCTCTTGAACCCGGGGCCGCGCAGGAGTGCGGACCAGAGGCCTTCCTTGGTCCTGGTGTGGCGTCCGACGAGGACGTTTTCCAGGACGGTCATGTTGGCGAAGAGCCGGATGTTCTGGAAGGTTCGGGCGATGCCCGCCTGGGTGACGAGGTGGGGCTTGGGCGGGAGGACGGTGCCCTTGTAGCGGACCTTGCCCTCGGTGGGGACGTAGAGGCCGGTGAGGCAGTTGAAGAAGGTGGTCTTGCCCGCGCCGTTGGGGCCGATGAGGCCGACGATCTCGCCGGCGTTGACCTTGAGGTCGACGTCGCGTACGGCGGTGAGGCCGCCGAAGCGCATGGTGACGCCGCTCGCGTCCAGGACCGGCGTGGTGGTTTCGGTGGTGGTCGTCATGTTGTTCACGCCCCCGCCTTCACGGTGCCGACGCCGGATTCGGGCAGGGTGCCCTCGGGTGTGTCGAGTTGGTCGGTCTCGTGGTATTCGAGCTGGGCCCGCCGGTTGGCGATGAGGCCTTCGGGGCGGAAGCGCATCAGCAGGATGAGTGCGAGGCCGAAGCCGAGGAGCTGGTAGTCCTGGAGGAACTGCAGCTTCGCGGGGATCATGTAGAGGAGTGTGGCGCCGATCAGGGGTCCGCTGATCGTTCCCATGCCGCCGAGGATGACGGCGGCGAGGAGGAAGGCGGAGTTGGGCGGGACGGGGCCGGCGAAGACGTACATCTCGGGGACGACGGTGCTCTGGACGTGGGCCTGGACGGTGCCGGCGAGTCCGGCGAGGGTGGCGCCGAGTGCGAAGGCGATGAGTTTGACGCGGAAGCCGTTGATGCCCATGGCGGTGGCGGCGGTCTCGTCCTCGCGGATGGCGACCCAGGCGCGGCCGATGCGGGAGCTGCCTGCGCGGCTGAAGACGAGGACCACGAGGATCATCGCGAGCAGCATGAGCAGGTAGTAGTTGGCGTATCCGCCGAGTTCGATGCCGAGGACGGTGTGGGATTCGCCGAAGTCGTATCCGAAGAAGACGAGGTCGGGGATGTTGGGTACGCCGTTGGGGCCGTTGGTGATCTGGGGGCCGGATACGCCGTCGAGGTTGCCGACGGTGATGCGGAAGATTTCGCCGAATCCGAGGGTGACGATGGCGAGGTAGTCGCCGCGGAGGCGGAGGGTGGGTGCTCCGATGACGACGCCGAAGATGAGGGAGACGGCTGCGCCGGTGAGGACGGAGGCCCAGAAGGGGAATTGGACGTCGAAGGCGGATGCGGTGGTGCCTGAGACGAGGGCGGCGGTGTAGGCGCCGACGCCGAGGAAGGCGACGTATCCGAGGTCGAGGAGTCCGGCGAGGCCGACGACGATGTTCAGTCCGAGTGCGACGGTCGCGAAGATGAGGATGTTGACCGCGATGAGGGTGAACTGGTCGGTGCTCTGGGTGAAGGGGAATGCTGCGGCGGCGACGAATGCGGCGGCCACGGCGATGGAGCGGTGTGTGGTGGTGAGTGCCGAGAGCCGGGCCATGATGCCGGATTTGAACAGGGCGGTGACGGCGAAGCCGGCGGTGATCATGTAGCCGGTGAAGAGTTCGGCGTATTCGGTGTCGATGCCGTAGGTGACGACGAGGAGGCCGGTGCCGAAGGCGGCGACGATGATGAGGATTTCGGCCCAGGAGGGGAGTTCCTTGGGTCGGGTGGCCTTGCGGGTGTCGTCGGGGAGGAGGAATGCGGCGAGGGGGATGGCGGAGGTGACTGCTGCGACGAAGCCGCCGGGTTCCAGGTTGACGACGCCGCCGAGTTCGACGGCGATGGCGATGACGGTGAACCAGGTGGTGCCGAAGGCGCCGAGGGCCAGGAACTGGAGGGCTTTGGTGGTGCCGGTGGGTGCGAGCCAGCGGAGGCCGCGGATGTTGAGGGCGGCGAGTGCGTACAGGAGTACGAGGGCGCCTGCGACGAGGGTGAGGACCTGGAGGCCGCCGGGGTAGCCGTAGACGGTGAGGTCGCCGGGGAATTCGTCGGTGTAGGTCCAGGACAGGAAGGTGCTGGCGATGGTGGCGGTGCCGCCGAGGGCGGTGGCCCATCGCAGGGTGGTGGTGCGGGAGCCGGTGGTGGCCGGGGTGGCGGCCGCGGTTTTGGTGGTGTCGGTTGTCATGGCTCTCACGCCCGATCCGCGACGCGCTCGCCGAGCAGGCCTTGTGGCCTGACGAGGAGGACGACGATGAGAAGTACGAATGCCCAGACGTTGGCCCAGGCGCCGCCGCCGAGCTGTTGCATGCCGGGTATCTCTTCGATGTAGGCGATGGAGAGGGCTTCGGCGAGGCCGAGGACGACTCCGCCGACCATGGCGCCGTAGATGTTGCCGATGCCGCCGAGTACTGCGGCGGTGAAGGCTTTGAGTCCGAGGAGGAAGCCCATCTCGAAGTTGATCTGGCCCTTGTCGAGTCCGTAGGCGACGGCTGCGACGGCGGCGAACGCGGCTCCGATGGCGAAGGCCATCACGATGATGCGGTCGGTGTTGATGCCCATGAGCTTGGCTGTGTCGGGGTCCTGTGCGGTGGCCTGCATGGCGCGGCCGCTGCGGCTCTTGGCGACGAACATGCCGAGGGCGAGCATGCAGAGGGGGGCGAGGACGAGGATGAAGGCGTCGGCGCGCTGGAGGTAGAGGTTGTCGAAGATCTTGAACGACTCGCCCTGGAACTCCGGGAAGCTGCGCGGTTTCTTCGCGTCGGGGTAGAAGCCCCAGACAAGCTGCTGGAGGACGATCGAGAGGCCGATCGCGGTGATGAGCGGGGCAAGGCGGGGTGCGCCGCGCAGGGGGCGGTAGGCGAAGCGTTCTGCCGCTGTGGCTACGGCGACGGAGGCGATGGCGCCCCCGATGATCATGAGGGGTATGACCACCATGAGCGAGGTTCCGCTGGGCAGTGCCAGGTAGGTGGTGAGGGCGCCGAAGCCCCCGATCATGAAGATCTCGCCGTGGGCGAAATTGATGAGCTGGACGATGCCGTACACCATGGTGTACCCGATGGCTATGAGGCCATAGAGCGCGCCGAGTGCGAGGCCGTTGGCCAGCTGTTGCGGCAGTTCGTTCACCGCAGTGCCTCCGATGAGCTTGTCGGATATGACACCGCGCGAGGGCGCTGTGTGCGCCCTCGCGCGGTCAGGAGCGTGTGCTGTGGGTGTGCTGGGTGGTCAGTCTTCGAACGTGGCGCTCTTGACGTCCTTCCAGGCACCCTTCTGGACTTCGTAGACGGTGAGCTGCTTGTTGGTGGTGTCGCCGAACTCGTCGAAGGAGACCTTGCCGGTCACGCCGTCGAAGGAGACCTTGGCCATGGCCTCGGTGACCTTGGCGCGGGCGTCCTCGGGGAGCTTGCCGTCGTTCTCGGCGACGACGGCCTTGACGGCCTGGATGATGGCCCATCCGGCGTCGTAGGAGTAGCCGCCGTATGCCGCGAAGGGGTCCTTGTAGCCGCCGGCGTTGTAGTCCGCGATGAACTGCTTGGCGGTCGGGAGGGCCTCGACGGGGTAGCCGACGGAGGTGGCGAAGTCGCCGTCGTTGGCTTCACCGGAGGCGCTGATGAAGGCCGGGTCGTAGATGCCGTCGCCGCCCATGGTGGGGATCTTGGCGCCGGTCTTCTTGATCTGGTCGGAGAGGAGGCCGCCCTCGGGGTACTGGCCGCCGTAGTAGACGGAGTCGGCGCCGGAGCTCTTGACCTTGTCGGCGGTGCTGGAGAAGTCGGTCTCCTTGACGGTGACGTGGTCGGTGCCGACGACCTTGCCGCCGAGGCGCTTGAATTCCGCGGAGAAGATCGCGGCGAGGCCGGCGCCGTAGGTCTGCTTGTCGTCGACGACGTAGACCTTCTTCTTCTTGGCGTCGTTGTACAGGTACTGGGCGGCGAACTTGCCCTGGACGACGTCGGTGGCGCAGGTGCGGAAGTACGTCTTGAAGACGCGCTTGGACTCGCCCTTGCCCCAGTTGTCGCCCTGGCTGAGGGCGGGGTTGGTGTTGGCGGGGGAGATCTGGGTGAGGTCTGCCTTCTCGAAGACGCCCTGCATGGACTGGGCGACGCCGGAGTTCAGGGGGCCGACGGCTCCGAGGACTTCCGGGTTGCCGACGAGTTTGGTGGCGTTGGCCTGTCCTGAGGCGGGGACGGCCTGGTCGTCGAGGCCTTCGATCTTGAATTCGATGCCGGGGACCTCGTTGTTCTTGTTCGCGGTCTTGGCCGCGAGGTCCACGGAGTTCTTGATGCCCTGGCCGAGTGCGGAGAGGGATCCGGTCAGCGGGGCGTCGACGCCGATGACGACGGTGGTCTTGCTGCCGCTGTCGCTGTTGTCCTTGCTGTTGTCGTCGCGCGACCCGCAGGCGGTGAGGGTGAGTGCACCGGTGGTGAGCACTGTGGTGAGGATGATCAAAGAACGGTGTCGCACGAAAGGTCCTTTCCCTGGCGCGGCCTCCTCTGCATGAGGTGCCGTGACTACGCCGGGCTGTACTGGGCGGTACAGGGCCGTGCAGCAGAGGCGCCCGGCGGCGCGGTGACTGGCCGTGACTCTAAGGGCAGGTGGGGGGGTCTGGGACGGGTCCGCTGATGATGTGACTGTCTTGTTATGCCATGGGGAAGGCTTGGTGGTCACTGTGTGGACATCTACGGCTTTTCATCGGGTGCCGAAGTGACCGCATGGTGAGAACGTGCAGCTCTGCTAAGGGGCTTGGGGTGATCTTGGTGCTGTCGCGTGAATCGGGGCGCGAGGGGGTGCGGGGGAGCTCGGCCGGGTGTGGGGGGCCGGGGTGTGCGACGTTTTTCGTGTATTGCACACATGTTACGCAGTGTTACATCTGCGGAATGCGTTTAGGGCGCCACGGGGCGGCGTGGCTGTTGAAGTGGGTCATGGAGTGGGGATGCGGGGCAAGGGTGTTGACCGTGAGTGTTCGGCAACTTCCCGGAAATCACCCGGATATGGGTCTGCCCGGTCCGGAATGCGGTGCGCGTTCCGGGCCGGGCAGTGGGGTGCGGGGGTTGCGGGGTGGTCAGCCGGCGGCGGGGCCGGGTGCGTCGCGGAGCAGGCAGGTGAGGCGGGCGGTGCAGACCCGCTTGTCCTGTTCGTCGGTGATGACGATCTCGTAGGTGGCGGTGGAGCGGCCGCGGTGGACGGGGGTGGCGACGCCCGTGACGAGGCCGCTGCGGACGCCGCGGTGATGGGTGCAGTTCAGGTCGACGCCGACGGCGACCTTGGTGGTGCCGCCGTGGAGCATGCTGCCGACGGAGCCGAGGGTCTCGGCGAGGACGGCCGAGGCGCCGCCGTGGAGCAGTCCGTAGGGCTGGGTGTTGCCTTCGACGGGCATGGTGCCCACGACGCGTTCGGCGGAGGCTTCGACGACGGTGACGCCCATGCGCTCGCCGAGGTGTCCCGCGGAGAAGAGTGCCGGGAGGTCGACGCCGAGTGTCGCGTACTCGTCGATGATCTCCTGGGGGAACGTGGGTGCGGTGTGCTCGCCCATGGGGTCCGGCTCCGATCGTGTGCGGTCGTTGGTGTGCACTGTTCTTATCAGACGGCTGAGCGTGCGCTTAGGGGTGTTTCGGAAAGTGGCGCCGTGCGCCCGGAGGGCGTCGCCGGACAGGCGGGACTTTCGGAACGCGCCCTGGTAGGGGTGTGTGGGGGCTCAGGTGGTCTCGAACCGGACGACGACGGATTTGCTGGTCGGGGTGTTGCTGGTGTCCGCGGTGGCGTCGAGGGGGACGAGTACGTTCGTCTCCGGGTAGTACGCGGCGGCGCAGCCGCGGGCGGTGGGGTAGTGGACCACGCGGAAGCCGGGGGCGCGGCGTTCGACGCCGTCCTTCCACTCGCTGACGAGGTCGGTGTAGGAGCCGTCGGCGAGGCCGAGGGTGTGGGCGTCCTCGGGGTTGACCATGACGATGCGGCGGCCGCCCTTGATGCCGCGGTAGCGGTCGTCGAGGCCGTAGATGGTGGTGTTGTACTGGTCGTGGGAGCGCAGGGTCTGCAGGAGCAGCCGGCCTTCGGGGACTTCGGGGTATTCGACGGGCGCGGCGGTGAAGTTGGCCTTGCCCGTGGTGGTGGGGAAGCGGCGTTCGTCACGGGGTGCGTGGGGGAGGCTGAAGCCGCCGGGGCGTGCGACGCGGGTGTTGAAGTCCTCGAAGCCCGGGATGACGCGGGAGATGCGGTCGCGGATGGTGCCGTAGTCCTTCTCGAAGTCCTCCCAGGGGGTGGTGGAGGAGGGGCCGAGGGTGGCGCGGGCCAGGCGGGCGACGATCGCGGGTTCGGAGAGCAGGTGGGGGCTCGCGGGGGTGAGGTTGCCGCGTGAGGAGTGGACCAGGCCCATGGAGTCCTCGACGGTGACGAACTGCTTCTGTCCGGCCTGGATGTCCTTGTCGGTGCGGCCGAGGGTGGGCAGGATCAGGGCGCGGGTGCCGGTGACGGCGTGGGAGCGGTTGAGTTTGGTCGAGACGTGGACGGTGAGCCGGGCCCGGCGCATGGCTGCTTCGGTGACGGCGGTGTCGGGGGTGGCGCCGACGAAGTTGCCGCCCATGGCGAAGAAGACTTTGGCGTCGCCGTCGCGGAGAGCCTGGATGGCGCGTACGACGTCGTAGCCGTGGTGGCGTGGCGAGGTGATGCCGAATTCCTGGTCGAGGGCGTCGAGGAAGGCGGTGGAGGGTCGTTCGAAGATGCCCATGGTGCGGTCGCCCTGGACGTTGGAGTGGCCGCGGACGGGGCAGACGCCTGCGCCGGGGCGGCCGATGTTGCCGCGGAGGAGGAGGAGGTTGACCACTTCGCGGATGGTCGGCACGGAGTGTTTGTGCTGGGTGAGGCCCATGGCCCAGCAGACGATGGTGCGTTCCGACGCGAGGATCATGGTGAGCGCCTGCTCGATGGTGTCGCGGTCGAGGCCGGTGGCGGTGAGGGTCTCGTCCCAGTCGGCGGCGCGGGCGGCTTGGGCGAATTCCTCGTAGCCGTGGGTGTGTTCGGCGATGAAGGTGGTGTCGACGGCTCCGTCGGCCTCGATGATCATTTTGTTGAGGAGGCGGAAGAGTGCCTGGTCGCCGCCGAGGCGGATCTGGAGGAAGAGGTCGGTGAGGGCGGTGCCCTTGAGCATGCCGCGGGCGGTCTGGGGGTTCTTGAACCGTTCCAGGCCGGCTTCGGGCAGCGGGTTCACCGAGATGATCTTCGCTCCTGCGGTCTTGGCCTGTTCGAGGGCCGAGAGCATCCGGGGGTGGTTGGTGCCGGGGTTCTGTCCGGCGACGATGATCAGGTCGGCCTGGTGGAGGTCTTCGAGGCTGACGCTGCCCTTGCCGATCCCGATGGTTTCGGTGAGGGCGGAGCCGGACGACTCGTGGCACATGTTGGAGCAGTCGGGCAGGTTGTTGGTGCCGTACTCGCGGGCGAAGAGCTGGAGGAGGAACGCGGCCTCGTTGCTGGTGCGGCCGGAGGTGTAGAAGAGGGCCTCGTCGGGGGAGGAGAGCGCGGTCAGCTCCTCGGCGATGATCTCGAAGGCGCGGTCCCAGGTCACGGGCTCGTACCGGTCGGCGCCGTCGGGCAGGTACACGGGTTGTGTGATGCGTCCCTGCTGGCCGAGCCAGTAGCCGCTGCGGGTGGCCAGGTCGGTGACGGGGTGGGCGGCGAAGAAGTCGGGGGTGACGCGGCGCAGGGTCGCTTCCTCGGCGACGGCCTTGGCGCCGTTCTCGCAGAATTCGGCGGCGTGGCGCTTGTCGCCCTCGGGCCAGGCGCAGCCGGGGCAGTCGAAGCCGTTCTTCTGGTTGACCTTGAGGAGGGTCTGCGCGGTGCGTCGCACGCCCATCTGCTGCTGGGCGATGCGCAGGGTGTGGGCGACGGCCGGCAGTCCGGCGGCGGCGTGCTGGACCGCGTCGATCTGCGGCGCGTCCTGGACCGGGTCACCGGTCGGGGGCTTGGTGGCCATGGTGCTCCCCTTCGAGCCTACGGTCGTCTCCGAGCGCGTGGGTCGCGCGCGTCGCGTCCGTGCGTGGTGTGGCGTCCTGTCGTGTCTTCTTACGCCTTCACTGTCTTTTGATCCTGTCATGCACGCGTGGCGGGATGTCTGGCGGGAAGCGGGGGAGGTCCGGAGGGGGCCGGGGTGTGGTGTCGGGGTTTCGGGCGGTGTCCGGGGCGGGGCGGGGCCGGTGGCCGGTCCGGATTGTCAGTGGTCCGTGGCAGGATCGGGGGCGTGGCTGAGACGGCATCGAAGAAGACGGCAGACAACCGACCGCGCCTGCTCCTGATGGACGGGCACTCCCTGGCGTACCGGGCGTTCTTTGCGCTGCCCGCGGAGAATTTCACGACGGCGACGGGGCAGCCGACGAATGCCGTGTACGGCTTCATGTCGATGCTGGCGAACACGCTGCGCGACGAGGCGCCCACGCATTTCGCGGTCGCGTTCGACGTGTCCCGTAAGACGTGGCGTGCGCAGGAGTTCCCGGAGTACAAGGCGAATCGCTCGAAGACCCCCGACGAGTTCAAGGGGCAGGTCGAGCTGATCGGTGAGCTTCTGGACGCGATGCGCGCGGACCGGTTCGCGGTGGACGGTTTCGAGGCGGACGACGTCATCGCGACGCTGGCCACGCAGGCCGAGGCGGCGGGCTTCGAGGTGCTGATCGTCACGGGTGACCGGGATTCGTTCCAGCTGATCACGGAGAACGTGACGGTGCTGTACCCGACGAAGGGCGTCTCGGAGCTGACGCGTTTCACCCCGGAGAAGGTCCAGGAGAAGTACGGGCTCACGCCGAGCCAGTATCCGGACTTCGCGGCGCTGCGCGGTGACCCGTCGGACAACCTTCCGGGTATCCCTGGTGTGGGTGAGAAGACGGCGGCGAAGTGGATCAACCAGTTCGGTTCTTTCGCCGAGCTGGTCGAGCGGGCCGACGAGGTCAAGGGCAAGGCCGGCCAGAATTTCCGGGATCATCTGGACGCGGTGAAGATGAACCGTGTGCTGACCGAGATGGTCCGTGACGTGGAGCTGCCGAAGGTCCCGGCGGAGCTGGAGCGTGCTCCGTACGACCGCACGGCGGTCACCGGGGTGCTGGACGTCCTGGAGATCCGTAACCCGAGCCTGCGCGAGCGGCTGCTCGCCGTCGACCCGGGTGCGGAGGAGGCCGGTCCGCCGGAGCCGGCGGCCGGTGTCGAGCTGGACGGCGCGGTGCTGGGGCAGGGTGAGGTCGCCCCGTGGCTGGAGGCCCATGGCGGGCAGCCGCTCGGTCTGATGAGTGTCGACACCTGGTCGCTGGGCGGTGGTTCCGTCACCGAGATCGCGCTCGCGGCGGCCGACGGGGCCGCGGCCTGGCTGGATCCGGCCGAGCTCGACGAGGCCGACGAGCGGGCGTTCGCGGCCTGGCTCGCGGACGCCGGGCGGCCCAAGGTCCTGCACAACGCCAAGAACGCCCTGCGGGTCTTCCCCGAGCAGGGCTGGCAGCTCGACGGCGTCACCATGGACACCGCGCTCGCCGCGTACCTCGTCAAGCCGGGCCGGCGTTCCTTCGCCCTGGATGCCTTGGCGGTGGAGTATCTCGGCCGTGAGCTGGCCCCGGCCGCCGCGTCCGACGGGCAGTTGGCTTTCGGCGCCGACGACCGTGCGGAGGCCGACGCCCTGATGGCGCAGGCCCGTGCGGTGCTGGACCTCGGGGACGCGTTCACTGCGCGTCTGAAGGAGGTCGGGGCCACCGGGCTGCTGCACGACATGGAGCTGCCCACCTCGATCATGCTGGCCCGTCTGGAGCGGCACGGCATCGCTGCCGACCGGGCTCATCTGGAGGGCATGGAGCAGCAGTTCGCCGGTGCGGTGCAGCAGGCGGTGAAGGAGGCGCACGCCTCGGTGGGCCGTGAGTTCAACCTCGGTTCGCCCAAGCAGCTCCAGGAAGTGCTCTTCGGTGAGCTGGCCCTGCCGAAGACGAAGAAGACGAAGACGGGTTACACCACCGACGCGGACGCGCTGGCCTGGCTGGCGGCGCAGACCGAGCACGAGCTGCCGGTCATCATGCTGCGCCACCGGGAGCAGGCGAAGCTGCGGGTCACGGTCGAGGGGCTGATCAAGACGATCGGTGCGGACGGCCGTATCCACACCACGTTCAACCAGACGGTCGCGGCGACGGGCCGGCTCTCCTCCACCGAACCCAATCTGCAGAACATCCCCGTCCGTACGGACGAGGGGCGGGCGATCCGCCGGGGCTTCGTCGTCGGTGAGGGCTTCGAGACGCTGATGACGGCCGACTACAGTCAGATCGAGCTGCGGGTGATGGCCCACCTCTCCGAGGACGCCGGTCTGATCGAGGCGTTCACCTCGGGGGAGGACCTGCACACGACGGTCGCCTCGCAGGTGTTCGGCGTCGAGAAGCAGGCCGTCGACGCGGAGATGCGCCGCAAGATCAAGGCGATGTCGTACGGGCTGGCCTACGGGCTGTCCGCGTTCGGCCTGTCCCAGCAGCTGAACATCGACGCCGGCGAGGCGCGCGGGCTGATGGACACCTACTTCCTGCGGTTCGGCGGGGTGCGTGAGTATCTGCACCGGGTCGTGGAGGAAGCCAGGTCCACGGGGTACACGGAGACGGTCTTCGGCCGGCGCCGCTACCTCCCGGATCTGAACAGCGACAACCGTCAGCGGCGCGAGACGGCCGAGCGGATGGCGCTCAACGCCCCGATCCAGGGGACGGCCGCCGACATCGTGAAGGTCGCGATGCTGCATGTGGACCGGGCGTTGACGGAGGCGAAGCTGACGTCACGGATGCTGCTCCAGGTCCATGACGAAATCGTTCTGGAGATCGCGAAGGGCGAGCGGGAGCAGGTCGAGGAGATCCTGCGCCGGGAGATGCCCACGGCGGTCGAACTCCGTGCCCCGCTGGATGTGTCGGTCGGTGTCGGCACGGACTGGGAGACGGCCGCGCACTGAGCTCTCCCGTTTCAGGGGTGGCGCTCAGCCGGCGTCCTGACCGGCCGGGCGGGTCCGTGCGGTGTCCGTGCGGGGCCCGTCCGGCGGCCGGGGCCCGGACGAGTTCCGCAGCAGCCGCATCCACGCCCCGTGGAGCACCAGGCCGGCCGCCAGTCCCGCCCCGGCGCCGAAGCACGCGGTCGGGATGATGCCGAGGGGCGTGTCGACGCGCCCGAAGTGGGCGTACCGGCGGGTACACCGGTGGAGGGCGCGCAGCAGGACGGGCAGCATGAGAAACGCGCCGGCCCACCGGTGTTCGGGACCGAACTCCATGGCCCCGGGGGCGACCGTGTCCGCGTAGTAGCTCATATCGGTTGCGAACCGGCCCGGCCGCGAGCGCGGAGGTCGCGAGAGGTCCACGGCCGGACCCGGACCTGTGGATCCCTGGGATCACCGCTACGGCATGGCTGAGGGTGAGGGGCGTGGCGGCATGTATGTGTGAGCCCATGTCACCGCCCGGAATGTCCTGGTGACTTGACGGCGGGGAAGCTGAGAAATCGGTAAGAACCGGTCGGGGACCAGTGTTCGGGCGGCGGGAGTTGTCGTAGGGTCGCCTGTGTCCTCGCGCGGGGAGCGCGGGCAGCCGTCGACGGGGAGGGACCAGATCGTATGGCAGCGCAATTCGGCCGCAGACTGCGCAGGGGGGCCACCACCACCGCGGTGGCGGCAGCTGCCGTAGCGGCCCTCTCCGCCTCCCAGGCTCCCGCCGCACCGCACCCCGACAGCGCCACGGGCGACCAGTCGGCGGCTGGCGCGACACCGCCCGGCGACAGTGCGGCCACCGGCAACTCGCCGTACTACACGGACCTTCCGCCGCTCACCACGCCCGGCAAGCCCGGTGCGTCCGTTGATCTGCCGGTGACCGGCAGTGCGGAGGCGGGCATACCCGCCTCCGTCCTGGCCGCCTACAAGAAGGCCGAGCAGGAGCTCGCGAGCACCGACGCCGCGTGCCGTCTGCCGTGGCAACTGCTCGCCGCGATCGGCAAGGTCGAGTCCGGGCAGGCCCGCGGCGGCAAGGTCGACGCGAACGGCACCACCTTCTCCCCGATCCTCGGCCCGGCGCTCAACGGCCAGGGCTTCGCCCTCATCAAGGACACCGACGGCGGGGCGTACGACGGGGACTCGACCCACGACCGTGCGGTGGGGCCGATGCAGTTCATCCCGTCCACCTGGGCCACCTGGGGCCAGGACGGCAACGGTGACGGACGCAAGGATCCCAACAACATCCACGACGCGGCGCTGGCCGCCGGCCGTTACCTCTGCGCCGGCCCCCGCGACCTGTCGCTCGCCACGGACCTCGACCGGGCCGTGTTGAGCTACAACCACTCGACGGAGTACCTGCGCACGGTGCGCTCCTGGTTCGACTACTACAAGCGCGGCACCCACGAGGTCCCGGACGGCACGGGCGTCCTCCCGGTGGACACGAGCGGCAGCCGCTCCTCCTCCCCGTCCCCCACACCGACACCCACACCGACGCCGACGCCCCCTGCCGCGTCCGCCCCCCCGGGCGGCGGTACGACCCCGAGCCCCGACCCGGAGCAGACGAAGCCCGGCGGTGGCAGCACCCCGAGCCCCGATCCCACGCCTCCTCCCACGACGAAGCCGCCGACCACCCCGCCCACCCCGCCGGCGGCCTTCGGCAGTCTCGAGAACGCGGGCACCGGCATCCTCACCGCCACGGCCGGCGAGGCGTTCGCCGAGCGCGTCAAGGTGCGGGCGCGGACCACGCTCGGCGCCCCGCTCGCCAAGGCTCCGGTCACCTTCACCGTGGTCGGTGACACGGACGCCCGCTTCACCGGCGGGAAGCGCACCGTGACCCTGACCACCGGGTCCGACGGCACCGTCGCCGCTCCCGTGCTGACGGCCGGCGAGCAGACGGGCGCCTTCAAGGTGACGGCCCTCGCCGGCACCACCAAGCCGCGCACTCTCACCTTCACCGCGAGCGTCACCGCCCGGGTGGCGGACACCATCGTCCGGACCGGCGACAAGGCTCTGACGGCCGCCGCCGGCGCCGAGTTCGCCGACCGGATCGAGGTCAAGGCGGCGTACAAGGGCACGGGGGTGGCGGACACCGCCGTCACCGCCACGATGATCACCGATGCGGAGATGCCCGTCGCGAACGACAAGGGTCCGTACTTCCAGGGTGCGGACGGCAACCCCGTCCGCACCCTGGACCTGACGACCGGCGCCGACGGGCTCCTGGTGCTCCCGGAGATCTACGCCGACGACACGGCGGGCACCTACCTGCTGCGGCTGACCATCGCGAGCGGCGCCACGCTGACCATCGAGCTGGAGGTCGAGGCACCCGCGGCCTGAGCCGCACGGGACCGGGGGCGGACGGGCTTCGGGGCCGGCCGCTCCCCGGTCGCGGCGCAGCCGTCCGTCCACCGGTATCCGCCGGTCCAGGAGGCCCGGGAGGTCCGGGGTCCCGGGGTCCGGGGGCTGCTAGGGGTGCATGCCGATCTTTCCCACGTGACCCCGGGACCACATCACGCGCCTCCGGCCCGGCAGCGCCGGGCCGCCGCCCCCTCGGGATGTGTCGACAGGCCCTACCCCCGGCGCAGCCGAGCCGAGGTGAAGCGGGTCGCCACCGTCGTCGTCGGGTCCTCGGGCCACGGGTGCTTCGGGTAGCGGCCGCGCAGTTCCGCCCGTACGCCCCTGTACCCCTCCCGCCAGAACGACGCCAGGTCCGCCGTCACCGCCGCCGGGCGCCCGGCGGGGGACAGCAGATGGACCAGGACGGGCACCCCGGCCACCCTGGGTGTCTCGCTCAGCCCGAAGAGCTCCTGGAGCTTCACCGCGAGCACCGGCTGCTCGCCGCCGTACTCCACCCGGATCCTGGACCCGCTCGGCACCTCGATCCGCTCCGGGGCGAGCTCGTCCAGCCGGGCGGCGTCGCCCGTCGCCCACGGAAGCAGCCGCCGCAGCGCCTGCCCCGCGTCGATCCGCGCCAGATCCGAGCGCCGCCCGGCCCGCGACAGCTCGGGCTCCAGCCATTCGCCGGCGCGTGCCAGCAGCGCGTCGTCCGACACGTCGGGCCACGGCGGCCCCAGGACCCGGTGCAGAAACGCGAGCCGCAACCGCAGCTGCTCGCTGTCCCGGGTCCACCGCAGCAGTCCTGGCCCCTCGCGGCGCAGCCCCTCGAGCAGAGCGTCGCGTACCGGTTCCGGGGCCGGCCGGCGCAGTGCGCGTACCGACAGCTCGACGGCCCCGAGGCGTTCCACGGAACGCGCGACCACGTCGCCGTCCGCCCAGCGGACCTCCTCACCGGAGAACCGCAGGTGCCCGGCGGCCAGCCGTGCGGTGCCCTCGTCGACGACGGCCGCCAGCCGCACCCTCGCGGACGCGGCATGGGAGGGCCGGTCGGCGACCGCGACGGCGATCCACGGTGCGCTGCGCAGGCGTGAGCCGTCCCGCAGTTCCGCGCCCGTGCCCGACACCATGAGGAACGCCCCCTCGCCCCGGGCTCGCGCCACCCGTTCCGGGAACGCCAGTGCCGCCACCAGCCCCACGGCGGCGTCGTCCGGGCCGGCGCCGGAGTCCCCGGAGGAGCCGGACTTCGAGGAGCCGAGGGACTGCGAGAGCCGCCGCACCTCCTGCCGCCAGCGTGCCGCGTAACCGTCCCCGCCGCGCCGTGCCGTACGCAGCGCGTGCGCCAGGTCGTCGCCGTAATCCCGTGGCGGCTCCTCGCTGAGCAGCGCGACCACTTCCGCGGCCCGGCGCCCGCCGACCTCGCCCGCGCCGTCCAGGAGGGCACGGGCCAGCCGGGGGTGCAGGCCGAGCCGGGACATCCGTACGCCCCGGCTCGTCGCGCGTCCCGTGGCGTCGACCGCTCCGACCGCCGTCAGTACCTCCCGTGCCGCACCCATGGCGCCGACGGGCGGCGGGTCCAGGAGTGCCAGCCCGGAGGCGTCCGGATCGCCCCAGCACGCCGCCTGCAGCGCGAACGCCGCGAGGTCGGCCACCTTGATCTCGGGGGAGGGGAACGCGGCGAGGCGACCGTTCTCGGCCTGCTCCCAGCAGCGGTACACCGCGCCCGGGGCCTCGCGCCCCGCGCGGCCCGCGCGCTGGCGCCCCGCTGCCCGGGACGCCCGTACGGTCGTCAGGGCGCCCAGCCCGCGCGCATGGTCGGTACGCGGTTCCCTGGCGAGGCCGGAATCCACCACGACCCGCACTCCGGGCACCGTCAGGGACGACTCCGCCACGGACGTCGCCAGCACCACCCGGCGCCCGCCCGACGGCCCGGCCAGCACAGCGTCCTGCACGGCCGCCGGAGCGCGCCCGTGCACCTGGAGCACCTCGGCGTCCACACCCGCGAGCTGTCCGGCCACCCGGCCGATCTCCCCGACTCCGGGCAGGAAGCACAGGACGTCACCGTCCCGCTCGGCGAGCGCCCGTCGCACCACCGAGGCCACATGTGTCAGCAGGGCCGGATCCACCCTCATCCCGTGCGGCGGCCGTACGGGACCGGCCGGTGGCGCCCACACCACCTCGACCGGATGGGACACACCCCGTGCCTCGACGACGGGGGCGTCGCCCAGCAGCCGCGCCCAGCCCGCGGCGTCCGTCGTCGCCGACGCCGCGACCAGACGCAGATCGGGCCTGATCGTCCCGCGTACATCGAGGAGGAACGCCGCGGCCGTGTCCGCGTCCAGATGGCGCTCGTGGCACTCGTCGATGATCACCACGTCGACCCCGGTCAGCTCCTGGTCACGCTGCAGCCGCTGCAGCAGCACCCCGGTGGTCACGACCTCCACCACCGTGTTTGGCCCCACCGCCCGCTCGCCGCGCACCGTGAACCCGACCCGTTCGCCGGTCCGCTCGCCGAGCAGCCACGCCATCCGCCGCGCGGCGGCCCGGGCGGCGATCCGGCGGGGCTCGGCGACCAGTACGCGGCGCGCCGGGCCGCCGCCGGTCAGCCCGGCGAGCACCAGGGGCACGAGGGTCGTCTTGCCGGTCCCGGGCGGCGCGCAGAGCACCGCGGCCCCCCGCTCGTCGAGCGCCCGTTCGAGGGCGGGCACGGCGGTGCGTACGGGCAACTGGTCCAGGGCGTCGGTGCGGATCACGCCCCCAGTGTCGTACGCCGGTCCCTCACGAGGAGCGGTGGTCCCGCTCGCAGACGAAGATCGCGGTCCCGGGGATCAGGTGGCCGCGCAGCGGGGACCAGCCGCCCCACTCCTGGTCGTTCCAGGCCGGCCACTCCGGCTCCACGAGATCGACCAGCCGGAAGCCGCCCGCGACCACGTCCCGCACCCGGTCGCCCAGCGTCCTGTGGTGTTCCACGTACACCGCGTCGCCGTGCTCGTCCTGTTCCACGTACGGCACGCGGTCGAAGTAGGAGGCGGCGACGGAGAGCCCCTCGGGCCCCGGCTCGTCGGGGAACGCCCAGCGGATCGGGTGGGTCACCGAGAAGACCCAGCGGCCCCCGGGCCGCAGTACCCGGTGCACCTCGCGGAACACCTGGACGGGGTCGGCGACGAAGGGCACCGCGCCGTAGGCGGAGCAGGCCAGGTCGAAGGAGCCGTCCCGGAAGGGGAGCCGTCCGGCGTCGGCTTCCACGAGGGGGACGCCGCCGCCGATGCGCAGCGCGTGCTGGAGCTGGCGGTGGGAGAGGTCCAGGGCCACCGGGTGGGCGCCCCGGGCGGCGAGCCAGCGCGAGCACTGGGCGGCGCCGGCCCCGATCTCCAGGACGTGCAGCCCCTTCAGGTCCGCGGCCGGGCCCAGCAGGGAGGCCTCGGCCTCGTCCAGCCCCTCCGGGCCCCAGACGAAGCGGTCGTCCCCGAGGAACGCCCCGTGGTCGCTCTGGTACTCGTCGGCGTTCCGGTCCCACCAGCCGCGGCTCGCCCGGCTGCTCTCCGCCTCACCGGCTGTCCGCCGGGTCGCTTCGGGTTCGGACTCGTAGATCTCTTGGCTCATCGTGCCCGTCGTTGTAGTTTGCCTTCACCCGCCTCGCGCGGGTGCCTCCACGGGCCGTGCGGGTGAGTGCGCCCGTGTGTGCGACACACCGCTGTGGCCGATGTGGCCTCGGCGAACGTGAGTTGTGCCGGGATTGGGGTGTGGTGCCCCGGGTGTGCGCCTTCGCGCATTGACCCTGTCCGGCTGCCCCCGTATGCTACAAGTTGCGCTGCGAGCCTGCGCGCTTCAGACCTAGCAGGCCGCGCTCGCGTCTGTTGCATGTCCCCTCGGTTGTCGAGGCCCCTTCTGGATCATTCGGGTGGGTGCTTCCCAGGCTGTTCCGGCGTCTGCAGAGGCGATACGGGCTTTCGGCGTAGCAGTACCTACGACTCACTGTCCGTACCGGAGCCCTTACCCACATGACGAGCAGCACCGAGACCACCGCCACCACTCCGCAGGTTGCGGTCAACGACATCGGCGACGCGGACGCGTTCCTCGCGGCGATCGACGAGACGATCAAGTACTTCAACGACGGCGACATCGTTGACGGTGTCATCGTCAAGGTTGACCGCGACGAGGTCCTCCTCGACATCGGTTACAAGACCGAAGGTGTCATCCCGAGCCGCGAGCTCTCGATCAAGCACGACGTCGACCCGAACGAGGTCGTCAAGGTCGGCGACGAGATCGAGGCCCTGGTCCTCCAGAAGGAGGACAAGGAAGGCCGCCTGATCCTCTCGAAGAAGCGCGCTCAGTACGAGCGCGCCTGGGGCACCATCGAGAAGATCAAGGAAGAAGACGGCATCGTCACCGGTACCGTCATCGAGGTCGTCAAGGGTGGTCTCATCCTCGACATCGGCCTCCGTGGCTTCCTCCCGGCGTCGCTCGTCGAGATGCGTCGTGTCCGCGACCTCCAGCCCTACGTGGGCAAGGAGCTCGAGGCCAAGATCATCGAGCTGGACAAGAACCGCAACAACGTGGTCCTGTCCCGCCGTGCCTGGCTCGAGCAGACGCAGTCCGAGGTCCGCCAGACGTTCCTCACGACCCTGCAGAAGGGTCAGGTCCGCTCCGGCGTCGTCTCCTCGATCGTCAACTTCGGTGCCTTCGTGGACCTGGGCGGCGTCGACGGTCTCGTGCACGTCTCCGAGCTGTCCTGGAAGCACATCGACCACCCCTCCGAGGTTGTCGAGGTCGGCCAGGAAGTCACCGTCGAGGTCCTCGACGTCGACATGGACCGTGAGCGCGTCTCGCTGTCGCTCAAGGCGACGCAGGAAGACCCGTGGCAGCAGTTCGCCCGTACGCACCAGATCGGGCAGGTCGTTCCCGGTAAGGTCACCAAGCTCGTTCCGTTCGGTGCGTTCGTGCGCGTCGACGAGGGCATCGAGGGTCTGGTCCACATCTCCGAGCTGGCCGAGCGCCACGTGGAGATCCCGGAGCAGGTCGTCCAGGTCAACGACGAGATCTTCGTCAAGGTCATCGACATCGACCTCGAGCGCCGTCGCATCAGCCTCTCGCTGAAGCAGGCCAACGAGGCCTTCGGTGGCGACCCGGCCTCGGTCGAGTTCGACCCGACGCTGTACGGCATGGCCGCGTCGTACGACGACCAGGGCAACTACATCTACCCCGAGGGCTTCGACCCCGAGACCAACGACTGGCTCGAGGGCTTCGAGGCTCAGCGCGAGGTCTGGGAGACCCAGTACGCCGAGGCGCAGCAGCGCTTCGAGCAGCACCAGGCCCAGGTCATCAAGTCCCGCGAGGCCGACGAGGCTGCCGCTGCCGAGGGCGCTGCTGCCCCGGCCGGCGCTGCCCCGGCTGCCTCCGGCGGCAGCGGTGGCGGCGGTGGCGGCGGTTCGTACTCCTCGGAGTCCGCGGACAACGCCGGCGCCCTGGCGTCGGACGAGGCCCTGGCTGCCCTGCGCGAGAAGCTGGCCGGCGGTCAGAGCTGACGCTCTGACCCCAGCCGCTCATCGGCTGCAGTAGCTGTAGAGCTGTAGGTGAGGCCCGTCCCCTTCGGGGGGCGGGCCTCACTCGTGTCCGGGCGCGGGTTCTCAGGGCGTCACGGCGATGTTCGTCAGCCCCTTGCCGCCGGTGACCGTGTTGTCGGCGTACACGGTGGTACGGCAGCTCGTGCTCCGGTTGGTGACGTGGACGGCGAGCTGGGTGCCGCCGGTGGCACCGGTCAGGTCCGAGGCGTTGTCACGGAAGACGGTGCCGCAGCCCCAGCCGTTCTGCGGGGAGTGCGTCTCGTAACCACTGTTCGTGGTGCGGACGCCCTTGTTGTCCTCGACCAGCACCTCGTTGCCCTTCACGTCGACCCAGGAGTCGTCGTAGTTGGCGCCGGTCAGCCCGCCGCCGTCGAAGGTGTTGCCGATGATCTGGACGCCGTCGCTCCGGTCGGTGAGGTCGCCCGCCGATCCCACATGGACTCCCTCGCCCATGCCCCGGCCGTCGTGGCCGGTGTCATGGATCCGGGAGTTCCGCAGGACGCCGTCCCGGCTGGACGTGCGGAAGTGGACGCCCTCCCGCGCAGCGTATGAGCTGGGCAGGGCGGGGCGCGGCTGTACGGTGCTGGAGGCCCGAGGCCGCACCGGCGGGAGCACCTTCACCGTCCGGGGCGGCGATACGACCACCGGCACCTACGGCAACGAGCGGGCCGTCCGCTTCGGCGACGGCCGGCACATGAACGCCCGGCCCGGACGGATCCCGCAGTGGATGGTCACCCTCGACTACTGCCGTGAACTCGGCGTCCCCGTCGAGGTGTTCCAGTCACACCGACGCCTGGCAGCACGGGGCGTTCACTCCGCGCGGAAGGCTGTGACGGCGCTGCGCATCCGGCTCCTCGCACGACCGCGAGGGAAAGGGCCCGGGCGGGAATGCCGTGGCCCGGCGGGGTGTTCTTGTCCAGGAACACGAGGAGGAGCGGTAACCGTGCCTGAACCGCAGAGTTTGTACGAATGGGAGCCGAAGGGCCTGGCCGTCGTCGACATGGCGCTCGCCCAGGAGTCGGCCGGCCTGGTCATGCTCTACCACTTCGACGGGTACATCGACGCGGGTGAGACCGGCGAGCAGATCGTCGACGGCCTGATCGAGACGCTGCCGCACCAGACCGTGGCCCGCTTCGACCACGACCGGCTCGTCGACTACCGGGCGCGCCGCCCGCTGCTGACCTTCAGGCGTGACCGGTACACGGCGTTCGAGGCGCCCACCCTTGAGGTGAAGGTCGTCCAGGACGCCACGGGCGCCCCCTTCCTCCTCCTCTCCGGACCGGAGCCCGACGTCGAGTGGGAGAGGTTCGCCGCCGCCGTGGAACAGATCGTGGAGAGGCTCGGTGTCCGCCTCGCGGTCAGCTTCCACGGCATCCCGATGGGCGTCCCGCACACCCGCCCGGTCGGCCTCACCCCGCACGGCAACCGCACGGACCTGATGCCCGGGCACCGCAGCCCCTTCGACGAGGCGCAGGTCCCCGGTTCCGCCGAGGCACTCGTGGAGTACCGGCTGATGGAGGCCGGGCACGACGCCCTCGGCGTCGCCGCCCATGTGCCGCACTACGTCGCCAGGTCCTCCTACCCGGACGCCGCGCTCACCGCCCTGGAGGCGATCACCGCGGCGACCGGGCTGGTCCTGCCGAGCGTCGCGCACACCCTGCGCACCGAGGCGCACCGCACCCAGACGGAGATCGACCGGCAGGTCGGCCAGGGTGACGAGGAGCTCGTCTCGCTGGTCGAGGGGCTGGAGCACCAGTACGACGCGCTCGCGGGGTCCGAGACCCGGGGCAACCTGGTCGCGGAGCCGGTCGACCTGCCGTCGGCGGACGAGATCGGCCTCGAATTCGAACGCTTCCTCGCGGAACGTGAAGGCGATTCCTGAGGTGGTCTCCGTCCGGCGCCCGGCGTGATCCGAACGAGAGGTCCTGAGGGCTGTCCCGCCAGGGACTGCGGGACAGCCCTCAGACTAGGCTCGTCCCATGCTGAAAGTGGGCCTGACCGGCGGGATCGGCGCCGGCAAGAGCGAAGTGTCACGGCTGCTCGCACGCTACGGAGCCGTACTGATCGACGCCGACCGGATCGCCCGCGAGGTCGTCGAGCCCGGAACTCCCGGGCTCACGGCCGTCGTCGAGGCGTTCGGTCCCGGAATCCTCACGTCCGACGGCTCCCTGGACCGGCCGGCGCTCGGCTCGATCGTCTTCGCCGACCCCGAACGCCTGGCCACGCTCAACGCCATCGTCCACCCGCTCGTCCGGACACGTTCCGCGGAGCTGGAGCGGGCGGCCGGGCCCGGCGCGGTCGTCGTCCACGACGTTCCGCTGCTCACGGAGAACGGCCTCGCCCCGCTCTACGACCTGGTCGTGGTCGTCGACGCGAAGCCCGGGACGCAGCTCGACCGGCTCGTACGGCTGCGCGGCATGACGGAGCCCGACGCCCGCGCCCGGATGGCGGCGCAGGCCACGCGCGAGGAGCGGCTGGCCGTCGCCGATCTCGTCGTCGACAACGACGGACCCCTGGAGGACCTGGAACCCCAGGTCCGCACGCTCTGGTCGGATCTCACCGCTCGTGCGGCCACCGGCTGACCCGGCGTCCGGCCGGAATACGGGTGCCCGGACGGATGTTGCAGAGCGGAAGGCTAAGGGAAGGATGACGACCGTGCCCGAGAGGAACCCGGAAACGCATGTCATCGATTTCCGCGCGGCGGAGCAACTGCTCGCCGCCCGGGATCCGCGGGGTGCGGTCAAGCTGCTCGACTCGGTGATAGCCGCCCACCCGGAGAACACGGCGGCCCGGCTGCTGCGTGCCCGGGCCTTCTTCGCCGCCGCCCAACTGCGCCCGGCCGAGCTCGAATTCGAGCTGGTCCTGGAGCGTGAGCCGGACAACGCCTTCGCTCACTTCGCCCTGGCCCGCACCTTCCAGCGTGCCGGCCGGCCCGAACAGGCCACCCGGCACTTCCGGCTGGCCGCCGCGCTCGACCCGAACCCGGAGTACCTGCGGGCCGCCCGCTTCGACGACCGCCCCTGACGGCACCCGGCCGCGCGGCTGCCCGCTCGGGAGGGCTCAGCGGCGGTAGCGGCCCCGCCCGCCCCGGTCGGGTTCGTACGGCGGGATGTCCCGGCCCGGCTGGTAGTGCGGCCCCTGTCGCAGGCGGTGGACCACGACGCACAGGTCCGTGACCGTGATCACCAGCAGCACCCCGCAGGCCGCCGCCCAGCCGGCGCGTCCGGTCGCCACGAAGGCCACCAGGCCGAACAAGGCCCAGACCATGCCCCACAGACTCAGCCAGAGCCGCATCCGCAGCGGGCTGCGTGCGGTGGACGGTTCATTTCCGGTACGCATCACCATCGCCTCTTCTCCAGCATGACCCAGCGGTACGGCGTACGGAAACCGGCGGGCGGACGAGGGGGAGCGGGCTGTGGCCACGACGCGAGTTCCTCTCCCTGGACGGCCCGCGCCGTGCCCACGGCGAGCGGGGCGTACACGGTCCCGTCGATGTCGTCGGCCGGATCACTGACGGCGTAGGGTGCCGGCCCGGCCCAGGCCCAAGCAGCCCTGGAAGAAGGCGGATCGGGGGCCCGCGGGACGATGAGTTCCGGAGCCCGGCGCCGTCTACCTCTCTGAAAAGCGCCGGAAAGCGTGGCGGCAGCAGCCGCACCCCGTGCCGGCGCACGTCATCCACGAGCCCCAACGAGGAGACCGCCATGTCCGGAACCTTCACCCCTGCTTCGCTCACCGCGCCGAACGCCCCCGCCGCGCCGCGCGGACGCGTGGCCTCCGCCGCCCTGACCGGGGCCCGCGTCGTCCTCGCGCTGTTCCTCGGCTTCAGCGCGGTGGCCAAGCTCGTCCCCCACGCGTCAGCCGTCGAGTCGTTCGACCGGATGGGCTGGGGCAGCGGCGCGATGTACGTCATCGGCGGCATGGAACTGGCGGGTGCGGTGGCCCTGCTGATCCCGCTGCTCGCGGGGGTGGCGGCCATCGCCCTTGTCGGACTGCTGGCCGGCGCGTCCGTCGTCCAGCTGACGCTGCTCGACCCCCCGAACGCGGTCATGCCCGCCCTGCTCGTCGTTCTGGTCGTCCTCATCGCCCGGGACCGGCGGGAGCGGACGGCCCAGCTGTTCGCACTGCTCCACGGGCGTGGGCGTGCGCCCCACGCCGGTCAGTGAACGAATCTGTAGCTGCGCCAGGGCAGGGCGCTCTGGGCGTTGGTGTCGGAGAACGTGGTGGCCACGTAGGCCGTCCCACGCCCGGAGCAGTCGCGGGTGGTGTAGAGGATCATGTCGACCAGGGTCCGGTTCTCGACCTTCTCCGCGCCGGCGGGCTCCATCGTGTGGCATCCCTTCACCGACGGGCTGTGCACGGTGACGACCTCGTCCCGTCCGGTGGTGTAGGAGACCGGTCCCACCGCCGTACGCCCGAGGCCTGAACAGCCCGTGGCGACCAGGGCGAGCAGGGCGGCACCGGCGGCGATGCCGGTACGTCGGCGGAGAACGCTGGGGGGCGCGGTGACGGACATGGGCGGGTCCTCGTCTGCTCGTCCGGCTCATCGGTACGTCACAGGGACGTGCTGGCGCTGGCCAGCCTGCCCGGTCCCCCGGGCACCGGCACCCGGTGCGCGGCCGGCCGGGGCCACCGGCACCCGGCCGGAGGTTCATGAGTGCATGAATCGGGCATATCGTGGTAATAGGGCATGATGTGCGGGTGCGGGAACGTACCCCCGGAGTCAGGGGGCCGTGATGGTCCAGGAGCTGTTGATCGCATTGGTGGCAGTGCTCTCGGGTGGCCTGCTGTACGCCATGGCCGCGGCCCGGGTGGTCAAACAGTACGAGCGAGGCGTGGTGCTCCGGCTGGGCAGGCTCCACGACGCGGTGCGGTCACCGGGCTTCACCATGATCGTCCCGGGCATCGACCGGCTCCGTAAGGTGAATATGCAGATCGTGACGATGCCGGTCCCCGCCCAGGACGGGATCACCCGGGACAACGTCACCGTGCGGGTGGACGCCGTCATCTACTTCAAGGTGGTGGATCCGGCGAGCGCCGTGATCCAGGTGGAGGACTACCGCTTCGCGGTCTCCCAGATGGCGCAGACCTCCCTCCGGTCGATCATCGGAAAGAGCGACCTGGACGATCTGCTGTCCAACCGCGAGAAGCTGAACCAAGGACTGGAACTGATGATCGACAGCCCGTCCGTGGGCTGGGGTGTGCAGATCGACCGGGTCGAGATCAAGGACGTCTCGCTGCCGGAGACGATGAAGCGGTCCATGGCCCGGCAGGCCGAGGCCGACCGTGAGCGGCGTGCCAGGGTCATCAACGCCGACGCGGAGCTGCAGGCGTCGAAGAAGCTCGCCCAGGCCGCGCAGCAGATGTCCACCCAGCCGGCGGCGCTGCAACTGCGGCTGCTGCAGACGGTGGTCGCGGTCGCGGCCGAGAAGAACTCCACGCTGGTCCTCCCCTTCCCGGTGGAGCTGCTCCGCTTCCTGGAGCGCGCGCAGCAGGGGCCGCAGCCGCCCGTCGCGGCGGGGCAGCCGCAGGACACGCCGCACGAGCAGCCGGATTCCGGCCGTCCGGCGGGCTCGTCCGCCGTGGATCCGCCGGCTCCGGCCGTGCCCCTCGTGGAGCCTTCGGTCACGGAGCAGACCTTCACGGACCAGCCGCTGCCCGACGCGCCGCTCGGGGGTCCCGATCCGGAGGCGGACGGGGTGCCGGAGTTCGATCCGGAACGGCCGTCCGACCAGCCCCGTCGCACATCCTTCACCCGTCACTGAGGCGCCTGTCCGCCCGCTCCACCTGTGGAAACACGGCCGGGGCGGGCGCTGTCACACCCCCCGCCTAGACTCGCGAAGACAGGAGAAGTGCAACAGGACCGAGGCAGGAGGGGGCGATGGACATGACGTGGCAGACGCGGGACGTCATCGCCGACCGGCTGTTGCGGTGCGCCGCGGTCTTCCTCCCGGGAGCGCTGCCCCGGGACGGCCGGATCGCCTTCTGGGACCCCGAAGGGACCGTCGGCCTCACAGGCCCCGGCGCGAGCTCCGCAGCGGTGTTCCCCGCCGCCGGAGCTTCCCGCTCCGACGCGGGCTTCCCGGGCGCCGGGCAGGCGTACACCCTCACCGAGCTCACGGTCGTCGGCCGGCACGACACGGACGGTGCCCGCGCCCGCACCGTGCCCGCCGTGGTGCTTCCCGTCGCGGACGCGGTGCCCCTTCTCGCGCACGCCAGGCACCGCGCCGTGGCCCACCCCGCCACCCGCGCGTGGGGAGCCGCGGCCCTGCACGCCCTGACCCTCGTGGCGCGCGGCAGGCTGCTGCCCGGACTGACGGCCGGTGACCACGACGCCTGGCGGGCCGGGCCGCGCGACGCGGAGGACATCGCCCATCTGAGGGCCGTCGCCGCCTCGATGCCGCCCGAGGGACACGCCGTCCCGCTGGACGGCACCACCCTGCGTGTCCCCGAAGCCCGCGCGCTGCTCAGCGCGTTCCTCGACGCCGTCGCCGACACCCTGCCCAGGACGCCCGCCGCAGGCCACGCCATGGGAGCGCCGTTCGCCGCCCACGAGGCTCAGCACCTGCCGGACGCCCGGGCCTGGGCCGTCGAGGTGGCCGCCGGACTCGACGCGGGGGTGCGGATCTCGCTCCGGCTCGACCTCTCGGCGTACGACCTCTTCGACTCCTCCGGTGCCGCCGGGGAAGCGGCCGGGGACGGGGACTCGCCCGGCATTCCGGCCGCCACGCGCCATGCCGCCGCGGCCGTCACCCAGGTGCACAGCCTGGCCGACCCGACGTACGTCACCGACGCGGCCACACTGTGGAGCGGCGGGGTGGGCGAGCCCTTCGGGCCGAGGGCCCGGATCGACGCCGTGCTCGCGCTGCGCCGTGCCGCCCGCGTCTGGCCGCCGCTGGAGCGGCTGCTGGACCAGCCCGTCCCCGATGTGCTCGCCGTCACCGAGGACGAGCTCTACGAGCTGATCGGCGCGGCCGGAGCACGGCTCGCCGCGGCAGGGGTGGCGGTCCACTGGCCCCGGGAGCTCGCCCGCTCGCTCACCGCGGCAGCCGTCGTCCGGCCCGCGCCGGGGTCGGCCACCGACGGCACCTCCTTCTTCGACGCCGAGCAGCTCTTCGCGTTCAACTGGCAGCTCTCCCTGGGCGACGACCGGCTCACCGAGGCGGAGATGGACACCCTGGCCGAGGCCCACCGGCCGGTGGTGCGGCTGCGTGACCAGTGGGTCGTCGTGGATCCCGCCCTCGTCCGCAAGGCACGCAAGCGCGAGCTCGGTCTCCTGGACCCGGTGGACGCGCTCGCCGTCGCCCTCACCGGCAGCGCCAAGGTCGACGGCGAACAGGTCGAAGCCGTGCCGGCCGGAGCCCTCGGCGTGCTCCGCGCGCGCCTCCTGGACGAGGACGCCACCCTCCCCGCGCCGCCCGGTCTCGACGCCACCCTCCGCGACTACCAACTCCGCGGCCTGGCCTGGCTGGACCGTATGACCTCGCTCGGCCTCGGCGGCTGTCTCGCCGACGACATGGGCCTGGGCAAGACGATCACCGTCATCGCGCTCCATCTGCACCGCGCCCACGCGGCCCCGACCCTGGTGGTCTGTCCCGCCTCCCTCCTCGGCAACTGGCACCGCGAGATCAACCGCTTCGCACCCGGTGTCCCCGTGCGCCGCTTCCACGGCACCGACCGCACGCTGGGCGGCTCCGACGGCGGCTTCGTCCTCACGACCTACGGCACGATGCGCTCCGGCGCGGAGCAGCTCGCCGGGCACACCTGGGGACTGGTCGTCGCCGACGAGGCACAGCACGTCAAGAATCCGCACTCCTCGACGGCCAGGGCGCTGCGCACCATTCCCGCCCCGGCCCGCGTCGCGCTGACCGGCACCCCCGTCGAGAACAACCTCTCCGAGCTGTGGGCTCTGCTCGACTGGACGACGCCCGGCCTGCTCGGCCCGCTCAAGGCGTTCCGCGCCCGGCACGCCAGGATCGTCGAGAACACCGGCACCGCCGCCGGCCTGGGCAACGAGGACGCGGTGGAGCGGCTCTCCCGCCTGGTCCGCCCCTTCCTGCTGCGCCGCAAGAAGTCCGACCCGGGCATCGCGCCCGAGCTGCCGCCCAAGACCGAGACCGACCACCCCGTCTTCCTCACCCGGGAGCAGGCCACGCTCTACGAGGCGGCCGTCCGCGAGACGATGGCGTTCATCGAGCAGTCGGAGGGCATCGCCCGGCGTGGACTGATCATGAAGCTGCTGGGCTCGCTCAAGCAGATCTGCAACCACCCCGCGCAGTATCTGAAGGAGGAGCCGACCCGGCTCACGGGACGCTCCGGCAAGCTCGCCCTGCTCGACGAGCTCCTCGACACGATCCTGTCCGAGGACGCCTCCGTCCTGATCTTCACCCAGTACGTGTCGATGGCCCGGCTCCTCTCCGCCCACCTCGCCTCCCGCGCCATCCCCTCCCAGCTGCTGCACGGCGGTACGCCGGTGCCCGAGCGGGAGCGGATGGTGGACGGCTTCCAGTCCGGCGAGGTCCCCGTCTTCCTGCTCTCCCTCAAGGCGGCGGGCACCGGACTCAATCTCACCCGGGCCGCCCATGTCATCCATTACGACCGCTGGTGGAACCCGGCGGTGGAGGAGCAGGCCACCGACCGTGCGTACCGCATCGGCCAGACCCAGCCCGTGCAGGTGCACCGGCTGATCGCCGAGGGCACCGTCGAGGACCGGATCAGCGAACTCCTGGAGTCCAAGAGAGCCCTCGCCGACGCGGTGCTCGGGTCCGGCGAGGCCGCCCTGACGGAGCTGAGCGACCGTGACCTGGCCGACCTCGTCTCGCTCCGGAGGACGTCATGAGTCCCGGTGGGAGCCCCGCGGCCCGCCCCGGCCCCGACGATCTGCGGCGCACCTTCGAAGCGGTACCCGCCCGTGCCTCCGACGCCGAGGGGCCCTTCGCGGCCAGCTGGTGGGGCCGTGCCTGGGTGGACGCCCTGGAAACCCTGTCGATGGACGAGGGGCGCCTCGCCCGCGGGCGTACGTACGCCGACGGCGGACATGTCGCCGCGATCACCGTCACCCCCGGCCGGGTCATCGCCTACGTCCACGGCAGCCGCCCCCGCCCCTACCGCGCGGAGTTGCGCCTGCGCACGTTCTCGGCGTCCGACTGGGACACGTTCCTGGACGCCGTCGCCGCCCGGCCGGGGCATCTGTCCGCGCTCCTCGACAAGGAGATGCCGCACTCCCTGGTCGACACGGCGGGTGAGACCGGCATACGACTGCTGCCCGCCGCAGGCGATCTGGACCCCGACTGCTCCTGCCCGGACCGGAGCTGGCCCTGCAAGCACGTGGCGGCGCTGTGCTTCCAGACGGCACGGCTCCTGGACAGCGACCCGTTCGTCCTCCTGCTGATGCGTGGCCGGGGCGAGCGTGAACTCCTCGACGAGCTGGGCCGCCGCAACGCCGAGCACTCCGCGCGCGAGCGCCCCGAGACCCCCGCGATGCCCTCGGTCGCGGCCGTGGAGGCCCTGGCCGACCGCTTCCTGCCGCCGCTGCCGGCGCCCCTGCCCGTGCCGCCGTACCCCGGCGAGCCGCCGTCCTACCCCGAGCTGCCCGGCGCACGCGATCCGCTGGGCCTCGACCACCTCGCCACGGACGCCGCGGCGCGCGCCCATGCGCTGCTCACCACCGGGGACGACCCGCTCGCCGGGCTCAGCACCTGGCAGGACGCCGTGCGCATCGCCGCGTCCCGCCCCACGGCCGGGCTCACCGCCACGACCCGGGCGCTCTACCGCGAGCTGGCCTTCGCCACCGGCCGCAGCACCACGGACCTGGCCCGGGCCGTCGCCGCCTGGCGACAGGGAGGGGCGGAGGGACTGGAGGTGCTGGAAACCCCATGGGACCCGCCGGCCGGTCCGTTCGACCGGGCGAGGCCGGCCCTCGCGGCGGCCGACTTCCCGCGCTTCCAGCCCTGGCGCAACCACCTGACCAACGCCGGGGGCACCCTCCAGCTCCGCTTCGGTCACGACAGCCGCTGGTACGGCTACGAATCCGACCCGGGCGAGGACGACTGGTGGCCCCGGGCCACGCCGGACCCCGACCCGGTCGCCGCCCTCACGGCGCTGCGGGGCTGACGCACCGCGGGCCGGACCGTCAGCTCTGCAGGAACACCAGCAGCGCGATGATCAGGACCGCGCACAGCGGGAGCATCACCCGACGCGCCTTACGGAAGGACTCGTTCTCCTGATCCGCCCGTCCTCGGGAGGCATCGTGGGAATCGGCCAGATGCTCCCAGGCCATGGCGTCGGTCCGCCGCGTGGTGAGCAGCGACGGGGACCAGCCGCAGTGCGCGCAGACCAGGAAATCGCGGTACGGGTCGTACCGGAAGTCACGCTCGACGTTGACCGTGAACACCTGGTCGCCGGGACCGATGGCGGTGAAGTGGCGTATGGCCGCACCCATGTCGATTGCTCCCCTGATCGTGCTCGTCGTGACCCCGGCCCATGACCCCGGAACAGTAGCGAACGCCGGGACCATCGACCACCGTGAAGGTGAGCCGCTACGCGTCCGTCGCCGGAGCGGCGGGAAGGGAGACCCCGCGGCCGGCGAAGAAGCGCTCGAAGACCGGCAGAGGAAGGTCCGCCGCGCGAGTCGTGGCCGTCGTCCCCGACGGGTTGTGGAAGTGGACGCCGGCCCCGTCCGCCGTTCGGGAGGTCAGCAGCACCAGATGGCCGCCGCGCCCCGGGGCGGGTCGTTCCGGGTGCCGGATTCCGTAGTGCACCGAGGCCATCACCCTTCGGCCCTCGTCCAGCAGGTCCAGGACGCCGGCAGGGGAGAGGTGCCGGTGGACGACCGCGTCGAGACCGTGTACCTCGGAGGCGTACCGGGCGAAGGGGGCGTAGACCAGTCCCCTGATCACCCCGTCGGCGTCCTCCGTGTACGCGTCGTACGTCAACGCCCCGTCCCGCAGGGCGAACAGGGGCGGCGCCCCGGTGCCGAGCGCCATGCGCAGGCAGGTCATACCGCACAGATGACCTGCCCAGCGCGCGTACTCGGCGGATGACGCCGCGCCGGAGTCCGCCCAGCGGGGGTCTGCGGCGGGATCGAGCCCGCCCTCCACGATCGCCTCCACCAGACCGGGCGAGGCGAACTGTGTGTGGACGGGGGTGCGGCAGACCCGGCAGGTCACTGGCGGTATCCGTTCAGGAAGCGGCCGATGCGGCTGATGGCGGCGTCCAGGTCGTCGGCGTGCGGAAGGGTGAGGATGCGGAAGTGGTCCGGGCGCGGCCAGTTGAAGCCGGTGCCCTGCACCACCTGGATCTTCTCCTGCAGCAGCAGATCCAGGACGAAGCGTTCGTCGTCGACGATGGGGTGGACCTTCGGGTCGATGCGCGGGAAGGCGTACAGCGCGCCCTTCGGCTTCACGCACGACACCCCGGGGATCTCGTTCAGCCGTTCCCAGGCCCGGTCGCGCTGCTCGTGGAGCCTGCCGCCCGGGGCGACCAGGTCCCGGATCGACTGCCGGCCTCCGAGCGCAGCCTGGATCGCGTACTGGGCGGGGGCGTTGGGGCACAGCCGCATGGAGGCGAGCATGGTGAGCCCTTCCAGATAGCTGCGGGCGTGCTGCTGCGGGCCCGACACCACCATCCAGCCCGAGCGGAATCCCGCGACACGGTACGTCTTGGACAGCCCGCTGAAGGTGAGACAGAGCAGGTCGGGCGCCAGTACCGCCACGCTGTGGTGCTCGGCGTCGTCGTAGAGGATCTGGTCGTAGATCTCGTCGGCGAACACCATCAGCCCGTGCCTGCGCGCCAGGTCGAGCATGCCGTCGAGGACTTCCCGGGAGTAGACGGCGCCCGTCGGGTTGTTCGGGTTGATGATCACCATGGCCCGGGTGCGGTCGGTGATCTTCGCGGCCATGTCGGCGAGATCGGGGTTCCAGTCCGCGCCCTCGTCGCAGGTGTAGTGCACGGCCTTCCCGCCCGCGAGCGTGGTGACGGCGGTCCACAGCGGATAGTCGGGGCTCGGGATGAGGATCTCGTCGCCGTCCTCCAGGAGGCCCTGCACGGCCATCGAGATCAGCTCGGAGACCCCGTTGCCGAGGAAGATGTCGTCCACGTCGACATCGGCCAGCCCCATCGCCTGATAGCGCTGCGCGACGGCGCGGCGCGCGGACAGGATGCCGCGCGAGTCGGTGTAGCCGTGTGCCTGGGGGAGCATCCGGATCATGTCCTGGACGATCTCCTCCGGTGCCTCGAAACCGAAGAGCGCCGGATTGCCCGTGTTGAGACGGAGCACGCTGTGGCCTGCCTCCTCCAGGGCGTTGGCCTGCTCGATGACCGGGCCCCGGATCTCGTAACAGACCTCGTTGAGCTTGCTGGACTGCCGGAACTCCATGCGGTGCCTCCCCGACCTGATTGCGTTACTTGGTTTTACCAAGCTTGGGCTTGGAAAGTCCAACAACATGTCTAGACTGCGTCGCATGCCACGTCAGCAGCAGCCCGCACGCCCCGCCCGCCGTCGGAGCTACGACCAGTTCTGCGCCACCGCCCGTGCCCTCGACTCCGTCGGCGACCGGTGGACCCTGCTGATCGTCCGTGAACTGCTCGCCGGGCCCCGCCGTTACACGGATCTGCACGCCGATCTGCCCGGAGTCAGCACGGATGTGCTGGCCTCCCGGCTCAGGGACATGGAACAGGGCGGCCTGGCGGTGCGCCGCCGCCTGCCGCCCCCCGCCGCCGCCGCGGTCTACGAATTGACCGAGCACGGCCGCGGACTGCTCCCGGTCCTCACCGCCCTCGCCCGGTGGGGTGCGCCCGCGCTCGGCGAGCGCCGCCCCACGGACGCGGTCAGGGCCCACTGGTTCGCCCTGCCGCTGCTGCGGGCCCTGGACGGCCTCACCCGCGGCGGAGTCCTCGAAGTGCGGCTCGACGAGGGCGAGTTCCACATCCGTACCGGTTGGGAAGCGGCGAGCGGCGAGGCCTACGGATTCGGCCCCGCCGACCACCCGGACGCGTGCCTCGTGCTGGACGCGGAGGCCGTCCTGGCGCTCGGGCGCGGCGAGTGCACCCTCGCGGAGATGGTCGAGCAGGGGCGGGCGGAGGTGCTCGGCGAAGGTCCGCTCGCCGAGGAACTCCGCGGCGGTCACTGTCTGCGCGCCTGACGCCTTCCACTCAACTCGTCGGTAGCGTGGTCGCGTTCACGCGGCGGAAGCTGAGGAGTCGTTCATGAGGTCCGACGGTGTGGTCGGTGCGAGGGCAGGGAAGAGCCCGGACAGGCAGGGGGCGCTGCGCAAGGCCCTGCTCGTGAGTCTCTGTGTGGCCGCGCTGTGCCTCGTGCCGGCGGCGGCCGTCGCCACGCCGGGCAGCGGGGTGAGCGGCACCGTCGTCGCCGAGGGCACCTCCGAGGGGCCGCTCAGGATCGAGCCTCCGGAGGGCCGCGCGGATGTGACCTTCCGGGAGATCACCGTGCAGCCCGGCGGCTCCACCGGCTGGCACACCCACAAGGGGCAGCTGATCGCCGTGGTCAAGTCCGGGACGCTCACCCGGACCCTCCACGACTGCTCGGTCGAGGTGACCCCCGCGGGGACGTCCTTCATCGAACCGTCCGGGGCCGGCCACCGGCACATCGGGCGCAACCTCGGGACCCAACCCGTCGTGCTGTGGGTGACGTACCTGCTTCCCGAGGGCAGCGAACTCTCGGACGACGCCGACGCGGTGGACTGCCCGGCTGCGGGATGAGGCGCGGCGGGGGCGTCCGCCCGACGGCGGTCGCCCTTCCGTGTACGCCCCGAGCCGTCCGTCAGACGGCGGCCGTCTCCCCGTACGCTCCGAAACCGGAGACGACGAGCCCGTCCCGAAAGATCAGCACCTCGTACACCCGGCCACCGATCTGGTTGCGGTAGTCGATCACCAGCGCGTCGACGCCCGCACGCCCGTCCATCACCTGGAACTCCAGGTCGGGGATCTTCTCCAGCCCGGTGGCCCAGTACGCGCGCAGCGTCGCCTTGCCGTGCAGGGTCCCGGCCGGAGCGCCCGTCAGCCGGGCGATCATCGGGGAGCTGAAGGTCACCTCCTCGTGGTAATGGGCGAGGATGCGGTCCAGGTCGTGGGAGTTCCAGTCGTCCTGCCACCGGGCCGCGAACCGGCGGGCGTATGCGAGATCCATACCGGGCATCACGCGACAGGGCGATGATGGGCACGTGCGATTCGAACCGATCACCTGGCAACGGCTCTCCGAAGCCCTCGCCGAGCGCGCCGACGGACTGGAACCGGCCGACGGCGGACCCTGGCTGAAGGTGGGCATCGACGGCGCTCCGGCCGCCCGGCCCGAAGAGCCCGCCGCACACCTCGCCGAAGCGCTGCGGGCTCGTGGGCGCCCGGTGCTCACCGTCTCCACGGGCGGCTTCCTGCGCCCGGCGAGTCTGCGCTACGAATACGGCAAGCAGGACCCGGACTCGTACGCCGACGGCTGGTTCGACACCGGAGCGCTGTGGCGGGAAGTGTTCCGGCCGCTGGAGCCAGGTGGCAGCGGACGGGTGCTGCCCGACCTCTGGGACCCCGTGACGGACCGGGCCACCCGCAGCGCGTACCGGGTGCTGCCCGAGGGAGGGGTACTGATCCTGCACGGACCTCTGCTCCTCGGCCACTGGTTCCCGTTCGACCTCGGGATCCACCTCAGTCTCTCGCCGGGAGCGCTCCGGCGGCGCACCGGGGAGAGCGAGCGCTGGACCCTGCCCGCCTTCGCGCGGTACGAGGACGAGGCCGCTCCGGCCGCACGTGCGGACGCGGTCGTACGGGCCGACGATCCGCACCACCCCGCCTGGACGGGGCTCAGCGGCCGGGGCCTGCCGTCCGGGACGCCGAGCGGACCGCGGGACGGTGCCGACGAGGCGTAGTCCGGACCGCCCCGGCCACCGGAGCATTGCGCGGTCGATCTTGGAGGGGCAACATGTCCTGCCGACGGGGTGCCGATGCCGGTACGGGCGGTCGGTGACCGGGCGGGGGAGGGACAGACCATGATCAGACTGACGGACGAGCCCATGACCTGGGTGGCGACCGGGGACAGCATCACCCAGGCGGTTCTGCACACCCACGGAGCTCGCGGCTGGGTCGAGCACGTGCACGAGCGGATCCGGTGGCAGCTGGGCCGCCTCACCGATGTCGTGGTCAACACGGGGGTCTCCGCGTGGGGCGCGGCCGACGTACTCGGGGAACACCACCGTCTCATCGGCCGGTTCGAGCCCGACGTGCTGTCCGTGTCCCTCGGCACCAACGACTGCCTCGCCGGGGAGGGCGGACTGCCCGAGTTCCACGACGCGCTGCGCCGGATCGTCACCGGGGCGGGGTCGCGGACACAGGTCGTCCTGCACACGCCCGCCCTGGTCAGCTTCTCGGGCAGGGAGCGGCGCGCGGCACTGCCCGCGTACTGCCAGGCCGTACGGGAGGTCGCGAAGGAGACGGATGCGCTGCTCGTCGACCACGAGGCCCACTGGCTGGCGCACCACGGCGAGGCCGACCCGATTCCATGGCTCGACGAACCGGCCCACCCGAACGCCGCCGGCCACCTGCGCATGGCCGATCACACCCTACGAGCGATGGGCCTGGGGGAACTGGACCCCCTGTAGGAAGTTCCTCGCGGGAAGGGGCTCCGGTGAGAACAGCGGCTGCGGAAGTATCCCCTCGAGTGCCAGCAGCTGCCGCTTCGTCTCCAGCCCGCCGCCGAACCCGCCGAGCCCTCCGTCGCTCTCCACCACCCGGTGGCACGGAACCACCACGGGCAGCGGGTTGGAGCCCATGGCCGCCCCCACGGCCTGGGCGGCGCCCGGCCGGCCGACCCGGCTCGCCAGATCCCCGTAGCCCACGACCGTCCCGTAGGGCACGCCGGAGGCGAGCTCGCGGAGCACCTCGCGGTGGAAGCCGGAGCTCAGCGACCAGTCCAGCGCGAGTGAGAACTCCCGCAGCTCTCCGGCGAAATACGCCACGAGCTGACGCACCGGCTCGGCCAGCAGCGCCGAGTCCGGGGCCTCCACGGGCTCCGCGCCCAGCCGGGTCCGCACCTGTCCGAGCGCCTTGTCCCGGACCGCGGGGTGCGCGTGGAAGACCACCGTCACCAGGCCCACGCGGGTCGCGGCGAGCAGGAGAGGGCCGATGTCGCTCGGCACGACGGACCACTCCACGACCTGCTCGTTGCTCTCCATGCGACCCACCGTACGACCGGCCACTGACATCGGTACTCGTACGACGCCCGCCCGTCCGGCCGTTCAGCGGGTGGCGTCCCTGACGGTGTCGGGGTTGTTGGTGATGATGCCGTCCACACCGAAGCCGGCCACCTCCGCCGCCTTCGCCGCGTCGTTCACGGTCCAGGTGTTCACCCGGAGCGGTTTGCCGTGGACGCCCTTCAGCTTCTGCACCGCGGCGACGTAGTCGGCGCTGATCGTCGTGTACGACGGATTGATCTGGTCGGTGAACGCCGCGTACGACGGAAGATCGGCCACCGCGGGGGTGCCCAGGAAGCCCGTGACGACGTCAGGACGCTGGGCGTGGACAGTTTTCACACTCTCTGCACCGAAGCTCTGGATGATCAGTTTGCTCTTGACGTGACCTCGGTCGAGCCACCCCTCCTCGCGCAGGACGCGCAGGGTCTCCTTCTCGATCCCCGGGTAGGTCTCCGGGCTCTTGATCTCCAGGAGCAGCTTCTGGCGATTGCTCTCGACACGGTGCAGGTACTGCGTGAGCGTCGGCACCCGGGCCCCGTCGAAGCCGGCGCCGAACCAACTGCCCGCGTCCAGCTTCGCGATCTCCGCCGCGGTGAAGTCCTTGACCGCCCAGGGCGCACGGTCGGGGAAGACCTGCTCGGCGTCGGTGGTCCGGCTCAGGGTGGTGTCGTGCACGACGACCAGCACGCCGTCCTTGGTGAGCTGCACGTCGTTCTCCACCCACGCGATGCCCAGGTCATCGGCCGCGTCCACAGCCGCCAGGGTGTTCTCCGGGGCGTAGGCGGACGCTCCCCGGTGGGCGTAGACGACCGGGCTGTCCTGGGCGGCCGAGGCCTGTGCCGGGGTGGCGGGCAGCAGGACGCAGGCGCCGAGCAGGGCGGCGGCGGCGCCTGAGGCGGTTGCTGTACGTACGGACACGTGTACTCCTCGCGTCGGGATGCGGACAGGCAGAGACTCCCATCCGAGACCCAACGGACGGGAGGGCGATGATGGCCGTGTTGTGAACGGAATGTTGGGTGCCGGATCTTCGGAGGGCTCGGAGGCGGATAAAATGCCGTCCTTATGTTTGCTTGCCGGGCCTTGCCCTTTAGGGTCACCCCCGAACCCGGGCACACCGCGAAGGGCGTACCAGCATGCAGGGCACAGTTGACGGATTCACCTACGGCCTCGTGACCCCCGTCACGGCGTTCCTCATGGCATGCCTCGGTGCTGCTCTCGGTCTTCGCTGCACCGCTCGGTCCCTGCGCACCCGAGGTGCCTCCAGAGCCGGCTGGCTGGCCCTCGGCGCGACGTCCATCGGATCCGGCATCTGGACGATGCACTTCATCGCGATGCTGGGCTTCACCGTCCGGGAAGCGCCGGTGAGCTACGACAGGCCCCTCACCTTCGCCAGCCTCGCCGTGGCGGTCGTGATGGTCGGGATCGGCATCTTCCTCGTCGGCTACCGCGGCGCCACCCGCATGGCACTGGTCACCGGCGGAACGATCACCGGCCTCGGCGTCGCCTCCATGCACTACCTCGGCATGGCCGGAATGAACGTCGAGGGACTGTTCCAGTACGACACACTCACCGTCGCGTTCTCCGTGGTCATCGCCGTGGTGGCAGCGACCGCCTCACTGTGGGCGGCCGTCTCCGTCCGCGGCTTCCTCCCCAGCCTCGGAGCCAGCGTGGTCATGGGCGTGGCCGTGAGCGGGATGCACTACACGGGAATGGCCGCGCTCGAGGTGCACCTGCACCCGGACGCCGTACCGGTACCGCCCGGTGAGTCCCCCACTTCGCTGCTGCTGCCGATGATGATCGGCCCGGGCTGTTTCCTGCTGCTCGCCGCAGTGATCGTGATGATCGACCCGCTCGTGGTGACCGGTGCGTCCGGAGGTGCCGGCCGGCTGCCCGGTCACCCTTCCGGGCACGGTGGCCCGGTGGCCTCGATCCCCGCCCAGCGCCGCTACCCCCCGCCCTACGAGTCCGTCTCACGCAGGGAGTACCGGCAGCCGCGGAACCGCTGATCCTCCGCCGTTGTCAGTGGGGGGTCGTACGGTGGTTGCATGCGGCCAGTCTCGAAGATCGAACGTTCGGTGGCGCCTTTCGAGGTCGTCAGTCCCTACCAGCCCAGCGGTGACCAGCCGGCGGCCATCGCCGAGCTGGACCGTCGCGTCCGCGCAGGTGAGAAGGACGTCGTCCTGCTCGGCGCGACCGGCACGGGCAAGTCGGCGACGACCGCCTGGATGATCGAGAAGCTGCAGCGCCCCACCCTGGTGATGGCGCCGAACAAGACGCTCGCCGCCCAGCTGGCCAACGAGTTCCGAGAGCTCCTCCCGAACAACGCCGTGGAGTACTTCGTCTCGTACTACGACTACTACCAGCCCGAGGCGTACGTCCCGCAGTCGGACACCTACATCGAGAAGGACTCCTCGATCAACGAGGAGGTCGAGCGGCTGCGGCACTCCGCCACGAATTCACTGCTCACCCGGCGTGACGTCGTCGTGGTCGCCTCCGTCTCCTGCATCTACGGCCTGGGCACCCCGCAGGAGTACGTGGACCGGATGGTCCAGCTCAAGGTCGGCGACGAGATCGACCGTGACCAGCTGCTGCGCCGCTTCGTCGAGATCCAGTACACCCGCAACGACCTCGCGTTCACCCGCGGCACCTTCCGGGTGCGCGGCGACACGATCGAGATCTTCCCGGTGTACGAGGAGCTCGCCGTCCGCATCGAGATGTTCGGCGACGAGATCGAGGCGCTCTCGACCCTCCACCCGCTCACCGGAGAGGTCATCAGCGAGGACACCGCACTCCACGTCTTCCCCGCCAGCCACTACGTGGCGGGCCCCGAGCGCATGGAGAAGGCGGTCGGCGGCATCGAGCGGGAGCTGGAGCAGCGCCTCGCCGAGCTGGAGAAGCAGGGCAGGATGCTGGAGGCCCAGCGGCTGCGGATGCGCACCACCTACGACATCGAGATGCTCCGCCAGATCGGCACCTGCTCCGGCGTCGAGAACTACTCGATGCACTTCGACGACCGCTCTCCCGGCACCGCCCCCAACACCCTCCTCGACTACTTCCCCGAGGACTTCCTCCTCGTCCTGGACGAGTCGCACGTCACCGTGCCGCAGATCGGCGCGATGTACGAGGGCGACGCCTCCCGCAAGCGGACCCTCGTCGACCACGGCTTCAGGCTGCCGTCCGCCCTGGACAACCGCCCGCTGAAGTGGGAGGAGTTCCTCGGCCGTATCAATCAGACGGTCTACCTCTCCGCCACACCCGGGAAGTACGAGATGTCCCGGGGCGACGGCTTCGTCGAGCAGATCATCAGGCCCACCGGGCTCGTCGACCCGGAGGTCGTCGTCAAGCCCACCGAGGGCCAGATCGACGACCTGGTCCACGAGATCCGCAAGCGGACCGAGAAGGACGAGCGCGTCCTGGTCACCACCCTCACCAAGAAGATGTCCGAGGACCTCACGGACTACTTCCTCGAGCTGGGCATCCAGGTCCGCTATCTCCACAGCGACGTCGACACGCTGCGCCGCATCGAACTGCTGCGCGAGCTGCGCTCCGGTGAGTACGACGTCCTGGTCGGCATCAACCTCCTGCGCGAGGGGCTCGACCTGCCCGAGGTGTCACTGGTGGCCATCCTCGACGCGGACAAGCAGGGCTTCCTGCGCTCCGGCACGTCGCTGATCCAGACCATCGGACGTGCCGCCCGTAACGTCTCGGGGCAGGTCCACATGTACGCCGACAAGATCACCCCGGCCATGGCGCAGGCCATCGACGAGACCAACCGCCGCCGCGAGAAGCAGATCGCCTACAACACCGAGCGCGGGGTGGACCCGCAGCCCCTCCGTAAGAAGATCAACGACATCGTCGCGTCCATCGCCCGCGAGGAGGTCGACACCGAGCAGCTGCTCGGCACCGGCTACCGGCAGGCGAAGGACACCAAGGCCCCCGTTCCCTCGCTGGGAGGCAAGGCCGCCGCGGGGAGCAAGGCGAAGAAGGGCGGCGCGGTGGTCACCGACCGGCCCGCCGCGGAGCTCGCGGGGATCATCGAGGAGATGACGGACCGCATGCGGGCCGCCGCGGCCGACCTGCAGTTCGAGGTGGCCGCGCGCCTGCGTGACGAGGTGGGGGAGCTGAAGAAGGAGCTGCGCCAGATGAGGGAGGCGGGACTGGCCTGATCGCGTGGGGCCCGCAGTGTTGCAGGACCGACACAAAAACGGCCCATCACTCCTTCTCGCCTGCAGGGACTGCGTAGGGTGCGGGGAAACCGCACACCGACGGGTGCGGGGCAATGCGGAGAGGGGACAGCGCGTGACGGTCAACATGACCAAGGGCCAGGCCATCAGCCTGCAGAAGAGCGACGGGGGGACCCTGACCGCGGTACGGATGGGGCTCGGCTGGCAAGCCGCCCCGCGGCGCGGGCTGTTCGGCTCGCGCACCCGGGAGATCGACCTGGACGCCTCGGCGGTTCTCTTCGCCGACAAGCAGCCCGTGGACGTCGTGTTCTTCCGCCACCTCGTCAGTGACGACGGCTCGGTCAAGCACACCGGTGACAACCTGGTCGGCGGCGCCGGCTCGGGCGGCGACGACGAGGCGATCCTGGTCGACCTGCAGCGGATCCCGGTCCACATCGACCAGATCGTCTTCACGGTGAACTCGTTCACCGGACAGACGTTCCAGGAGGTGCAGAACGCCTTCTGCCGCATCGTCGACGAGACCAACGGCCAGGAGCTCGCCCGCTACACGCTGGACGGCGGCGGCCAGTACACGGCGCAGATCATGGCGAAGGTGCACCGCGCGGGCAGCGGATGGCAGATGACCGCCCTCGGCAACCCCGCCAACGGCCGGACCTTCCAGGACCTGATGCCGTCGATCCTGCCGCACCTGTAGGCGCGGCAGGGGCACGGGCGACACCTGGGCCACAGAGCCGTACGAGCAGCTCCCGGAGGCACGTGCCGCCGGGAGCTGCGCCCATGGGCAGGGCACCACACCGAACGTCGAGGGGACAGGGCATTGACGGCCGAGCTGGTCCGGGGGCAGAACCACACCTTGCCCCAGACCCGTCTGGAGATCAGGGTGTCGGCGGGCTCACCCGTCGTGGCCGGGGCCACGCTGGGGGATGAGCGGGGCACGGTCCGCGGCGCCGAGTGGATCGCCCACCCCGCCTCGCACCGGGTTCCAGGGCTGGAGGTGTCCAGGCAGGCGGCGGCCGACCACCGGCTGGCCGTGGACCTGGACGCCCTGCCCGACGAGGTGCACCGCGTCACCGTCCTCCTCGCCCTGCCGATGGGCCCCGGGCAGCCGGGCAGGTTCGGTGCGGTCGCCGCGCCCTTCGTCGCCGTCACCGGACTCGACGGCGCCGAGATCGCCACGTTCACGCTCACCGGCCTGGACACCGAATCCGCTGTGTCGGCGCTCGAGCTCTACCGGCGCCATGGCGTCTGGAAGGTCCGCGCTGTCGGCCAGGGCTACGCCGCCGGGCTCGCCGAGATGCTCGCCGACCAGGGCGTGGCAGGAGCGGCGGAGCTGGCCGCCTCCATCCAGGAGGCCGTCGCCTCCGGACTGGCCCGCTCCGTGACGCCGCCGCCCCGCACTCCCGGCGGCGAGCGGGTGGGCCACTCCGCAGGCCCCACGGCTTCCGCAGGCCCCACGGCTTCCGCAGGCCCCTCGGCTTCCGCAGGCCCCACGCCCTCCGCAGGAAACGGCAGGCCGCCCGCCTCGGCGCAGGTCCCCGAGCCGGTGCAGCCACCTGAGCCGCCGACCGCCCCGACGCCCCCGCGCACGGACACTCCTGGCGGCCCGGTCAGCTACGCGCACCCGCGGCGTCAGGCCTCGGCCCCGCCCCCGCCGCCCCCGACGGCTCCGCCGGCCGCGCCGGGACAGCCCGCGCAGCCCGTCGCCGGTGACGCCGCCGGCTGGTCCATGGACGAGCGCCTCTACAACCAGATCTGGGGCATGTTCGAGGACCTGGCCCGCGCCGTCGCCGCCTACCGCAGCGCGGCCGACTTCGCCGAGTCCCGGATGGACCAGGAACTCGACCGGACCCTGACGGACCCGCGCAGCCGCATCGGCGGTGCGGGTGATCGTGCCCGGGAGGAAGCCCGGGCCAAGCGCGACGAACTCACCGGCCGGGCACGCGAGGCGCTCGAGCGTGATCTCGCCCAGCTCGCCGCCGAGTCCGCCGTCGTCGAACCGGCCCTCCCCGCCGCGTACGCGGGCTGGGGCAACCCCGTCTGGCACGGCTACCGCGTCCCGATGGAGATGCCGATGGCCCTGCGCATCGGCGACATCCATCTGCCCGAGGGCACCGGACTGCGCATCCCGCTCCTGGTGCGGCTCCCGCTGGAGCGCGGGATCTGGGTCGACAGCGGACGTACCGCCTCCGAGGCGGCCGCGGCGACGGACGGGGACCAGGTGCGGAGGCAGGCCATGGAGACGGCGGTCGCGCTGGCCGCGCGACTGCTCGCCGTCCACCCGGCGGACGAGTTCTCCGTGCACGTCATCGACCCGGCCGGTTCCGCGGCCGGTCCGCTCTCACCCGTGGTCGGTTCCGGCGTGCTCGCCGGGCCGCCCGCCGTCGGGGCGCACGGCGTGTCCTCGGTCCTCGCCCACCTCACCCGGCGCGTCGACCTGGTGCAGATGGCGGTCAGGGCCGGCGCCGCGGACGCGCTGCCCCCGGACCTCGACACGGGGGAGCACCTGCTGATCGTCAACGACTTCCCGCACGGCTTCGACGACAAGGCCGTCACCCAGCTGCGCTACCTGGCCGACGAGGGCCCCGCGGTGGGCGTGCACCTGCTGATGGTGGCCGACCGTGAGGACGCCCGCGCCTACGGACCGGTGCTCGACCCACTGTGGCGGTCCCTGTTGCGGATCACCCCCGTGGCCGACGACCACCTCGCCGACCCCTGGGTGGGCCACGCGTGGACGTACGAGCCGCTGAGGGTGCCCCAAGGCAGCCGTGTCCTGGAGCAGGTCCTCGCCCGGGTGGCCGCGGCCCGGCGCGCTGGTTACCGCTGAACCGTATGACGCGAAGTCAGATGTGCCTGCAAGGGCCCTGAGCTGGCATTTTGGTCACGTCTTGGAGGGGACTTTACTGTTTCTTGGTGTTTCATGTACTGTTCTTCATGCGGAGGGGAGTACTCCCGATCGCGGCGTTCCCGTCAGTACGGACTGTGACCGGTCCCGGGGCGTCGGCCCGGCGCGCAGCCCGCGTGACCTGGGTGGAAGAGACCTCCGGCAGCGACGACGCTGATCTATAGCCGTAGCGAACTGCCGGAGGCGCAGTGGACGTTTCATGGACTCTTTGGACGCTGACCATTCTTGGTCTCGTCGCCCTCATCTCCGTCGACTTCTTCATCGGGCGCAAGCCTCATGATGTGTCGACCAAGGAAGCCGGGATCTGGACCATCGTCTGGATCGCGCTGGCCGCGCTCTTCGGGCTCGGTCTG
Source organism: Streptomyces sp. NPDC005794 (assembly GCF_042871445.1). Taxonomy (NCBI): domain Bacteria; kingdom Bacillati; phylum Actinomycetota; class Actinomycetes; order Kitasatosporales; family Streptomycetaceae; genus Streptomyces; species Streptomyces sp. NPDC005794. Next base: position 47,481 of record NZ_JBIAIN010000019.1, on the reverse strand, counting down.
CTGGTCTTCGGTGAAAGCCAGGCCTCGGGCGAATTCTTCGCCGGCTTCATCACCGAGAAGTCGCTCAGTGTCGACAATCTCTTCGTCTTCGTCCTGATCATGGCGAAGTTCTCGGTGCCCTCCCACCTCCAGCAGCGGGTGCTGCTCATCGGTGTGCTGATCGCCCTGGTGCTGCGTGCGATCTTCATCGCAGCCGGTGCCGCGGTCATCGCCAACTTCTCGTGGGTCTTCTACATCTTCGGCGCGTTCCTGATCTACACCGCCTGGAAGCTGATCCAGGAGGCGCGAGCCGACGAGGACGAAGAGGACTGGGAGGAGAACCGTCTCCTGAAGTCGGTCGAGCACCGCTTCGGTGTCGCCGACAGGTACCACGGAACCAAGCTCTTCATCCAGAAGAACGGCAAGCGCGTCCTGACCCCGCTCATGGTGGTCATGCTCGCCATCGGCACCACCGATGTGCTGTTCGCGCTGGACTCCATCCCGGCGATCTTCGGCCTGACCCAGGACCCGTACATCGTCTTCACCGCCAACGCCTTCGCCCTGATGGGTCTGCGTCAGCTGTACTTCCTCATCGGCGGTCTGCTGAAGAAGCTGGTCCACCTCAGCTACGGGCTCTCGGTGATCCTCGGGTTCATCGGCGTCAAGCTGGTGCTGCACGCTCTGCACGAGTCCGGGGTGCACGTCCCGGAGATCTCCATCCCGTTCTCCCTCTCCGTCATCTGCGGCGTCCTGGTGATCACCACGATCACCAGCCTGATCGCCAACAAGAAGAAGGCGGCGCAGGAGGCCGAGGAGAAGGACGACAGCGAGAACGTCGGCGTCGAGAAGTAACGCCGGACGGACACACCGACGGCCGGGGCCCCGTGAGGGGCACCCGGCCGTCGGGCGTTCACCGGTTCACCAGCCGCGCTCGCGCCACTCCGGCAGGTGCGGCCGCTCGGCGCCGAGCGTGGTGTCGTGACCGTGGCCCGGGTAGACCCACGTCTCGTCCGGCAGCCGGTCGAAGAGCTTGGTCTCCACATCGTGGAGCAGGCTCGCGAACGCCTCCGGGTCCTTGCGCGTGTTGCCCAGCCCGCCGGGGAAGAGGCAGTCCCCGGTGAACAGGTGCGGGGCCCCGTGCGGGTCGTCGTAGACCAGGGCGATGGACCCAGGGGTGTGGCCGGTCAGATGGCGGGCGGTCAGTGAGACCTGGCCCACCCGGACCGTGCCGCCGTCCTCGACGAGCTCATCGGTCGGGACCGGGATGCCCTCGGCGTCGTACCTCCCGGCGTACGTCCTCGCTCCGGTGGCTGCCACCACCTCGCCGAGCGCCTGCCAGTGGTCACCGTGCCGGTGCGTGGTGACGACGGACGCGATGCCGTCCTCGCCGACCAGCCGCAGCAGGGTCCCGGCCTCGTCGGCCGCGTCGATCAGGAGCTGCTCGCCGGTGGCCCGGCAGCGCAGCAGGTACGCGTTGTTGTTCATCGGGCCGACGGCGACCTTGGAGATCATCAGATCCGTCAGCTCGTGCACATCCGCAGCTCCGCCGACCTTGACCGTTCCGCTGTACGTCATGGGACGCAGCCTATAGCGGGGGCAGCGCGGGAAGGCTGCCGCCTTCGACGCTGAGCGCGGAGCCGTCACGGCGTCCGCAGAGCCAGCCGAGGATGTCGGGGGCCGTGCCCCGGACGGTGACCGGAGCACCCTCGGCCCCGCCGCCCGTGGTCCACAGCCGGCCGTCCTCGGTGACCGCCGTCGTGGGGACGACCTCCCGGTGCCCGGCGAACCGCTCGGCCAGGAAGTCGTTCTCCCGGAGCACGAACTCCTCCGGCAGATCCTCCAGCTCGTATCCCACCCCCAGGTCCACGTGGTGCAGCTCGACCTCGGCCCAGCGGCGGAAGGGGACCCGGGACGCCGAGTCCGTCACTCCGTTGCGCATCGTGATCGTGCGTGACCAGTCGGCCGGCGCCTCCGCCGCCGCCAGGAAGGCCGCTCCGCTCCCACGCAGGTCGGCGAGGTGTTCGGCCAGGGCGCGAGGCGCGTCCCGTTCGATCTCGGCGTCCCGGGTTTCGCTGTTCGCGTACATCGGGCGCCCTTGGAGAACATTTACGAGGGCGTCGGCGTTACGTGACAGGTGGGCGAGAACATGGCCGCGGCTCCAGCCCGGCAGACGCGACGGCTCGGCAACAGCGACGTCGTCCATCGTGCCCGTCGCACCGAGCAGTCGATCGGTCGCTTCACGTACCGCATCCAGGTCACGCGCATGATCAGTCATGAGCCGAGCGTAGACCCCACCACTCATTCGGGTGATGGAGTCTTCGGACGTCCGTAAATCGAATGCGCGTGCTATACGCTCGGAGTCGAAAGCTTCGTACACCGCTGAAGCGCCCCCCATACCCTGGGACAGGGGCTCAGTTCCCCCACTTCTCTCCAGAAAGGTGCGGACCGGCGTGGCCGACCGTCTCATCGTCCGTGGCGCGCGCGAGCACAACCTGAAGAACGTCTCGCTCGATCTCCCCCGTGACTCCCTCATCGTCTTCACCGGGCTCTCCGGATCGGGCAAGTCCTCACTCGCGTTCGACACGATCTTCGCCGAGGGCCAGCGGCGCTACGTGGAGTCACTCTCCTCGTACGCCCGGCAGTTCCTCGGCCAGATGGACAAGCCGGACGTGGACTTCATCGAAGGCCTCTCGCCCGCCGTCTCCATCGACCAGAAGTCGACCTCGCGCAACCCGCGCTCGACGGTCGGCACCATCACCGAGGTCTACGACTACCTCAGGCTGCTCTTCGCCAGGATCGGCAAGCCGCACTGCCCCGAGTGCGCCAGGCCCATCGCGCGCCAGTCGCCGCAGGCCATCGTCGACAAGGTGCTCGGTCTGCCCGAGGGCAGCCGCTTCCAGGTCCTTTCGCCGCTGGTGCGCGAGCGCAAGGGCGAGTTCGTCGACCTCTTCGCCGATCTCCAGACCAAGGGGTACAGCAGGGCCCGCGTGGACGGCGAGACGATCCAGCTGTCCGAGCCGCCCACGCTGAAGAAGCAGGAGAAGCACACCATCGAGGTGGTCATCGACCGCCTCACGGTGAAGGACAGTGCCAAGCGCCGGCTGACCGACTCCGTCGAGACGGCGCTGGGCCTCTCCGGCGGCATGGTCGTGCTCGACTTCGTCGACCTCGAGGCGGACGACCCCGAGCGTGAGCGGATGTACTCCGAGCACCTCTACTGTCCGTACGACGACCTCTCCTTCGAGGAACTGGAGCCCCGCTCCTTCTCCTTCAACTCCCCCTTCGGCGCCTGCCCCGACTGCACGGGCATCGGCACGCGGATGGAGGTCGACCCGGAGCTGATCGTCCCGGACGAGGACAAGTCCCTCGACGAGGGCGCGATCCACCCCTGGTCGCACGGCCACACCAAGGAGTACTTCGGGCGCCAGATCACCGCGCTGGCCGAAGCCCTCGGATTCCGCACGGACATCCCCTGGGCCGGACTGCCGCAGCGTGCCAAGAAGGCTCTGCTCCACGGCCACAAGATCCAGACCGAGGTGCGCTACCGCAACAGGTACGGACGCGAGCGCGCCTACACCACCCCCCGCTTCGAGGGTGCGGTCCAGTACGTCAAGCGGCGGCACTCCGAGGCCGAGAGCGACTCCAGCAGGGAGCGCTTCGAGGGCTACATGCGTGAGGTGGCCTGCCCGACCTGTGAGGGAACCCGGCTCAAGCCGCTGGTCCTGGCGGTGACGGTGATGGAGAAGTCCATCGCCGAGGTCGCCGCGATGTCGATCAGCGAGTGCGCCGAGTTCCTCGGCCGCCTCAAGCTGAACGCCCGCGACAAGAAGATCGCCGAGCGGGTGCTCAAGGAGGTCAACGAGCGGCTGAAGTTCCTCGTCGACGTCGGCCTCGACTACCTCTCGCTGAACCGTGCCGCCGGCACCCTGTCCGGCGGCGAGGCCCAGCGCATCCGGCTCGCCACCCAGATCGGCTCCGGTCTCGTCGGCGTGCTGTACGTGCTGGACGAGCCGTCCATCGGCCTCCACCAGCGTGACAACCACCGGCTGATCGAGACCCTGGTCCGGCTCCGGGACATGGGCAACACGCTCATCGTCGTCGAACACGACGAGGACACCATCAAGGTCGCCGACTGGGTCGTCGACATCGGCCCCGGTGCGGGTGAGCACGGCGGCAAGGTCGTCCACTCCGGCTCGCTCAAGGAGCTGCTGGCCAACAAGGAGTCGATCACCGGTCAGTACCTCTCGGGCAGCAGGGTGATCGAGATGCCGGACGTCCGGCGTCCCGTCGACCCGCAGCGCCTGCTCACGGTGCACGGCGCCCGGGAGAACAACCTCCAGGACATCGACGTCTCGTTCCCGCTCGGCGTGCTCACCGCCGTCACCGGTGTCTCCGGTTCGGGTAAGTCGACCCTGGTCAACGACATCCTCTACACCCACCTGGCACGCGAGCTCAACGGCGCCAAGTCGGTCCCCGGGCGGCACACCCGGGTCGACGGTGACGACCTCGTCGACAAGGTCGTCCACGTCGACCAGTCGCCGATCGGCCGTACACCCCGGTCCAACCCGGCCACGTACACCGGAGTCTTCGACCATGTCCGCAGGCTGTTCGCCGAGACGATGGAGGCGAAGGTGCGCGGCTATCTGCCGGGCCGCTTCTCCTTCAACGTCAAGGGCGGCCGCTGCGAGAACTGCTCAGGCGACGGCACGATCAAGATCGAGATGAACTTCCTGCCCGACGTGTACGTCCCGTGCGAGGTCTGCCACGGTGCGCGCTACAACCGCGAGACGCTGGAGGTCCACTACAAGGGCAAGTCCATCGCCGAGGTGCTGGACATGCCGATCGAGGAGGGCCTGGAGTTCTTCGAGGCCGTCCCGACGATCGCCCGCCACCTCCGCACGCTCAACGAGGTGGGCCTCGGGTACGTCAGGCTCGGCCAGTCCGCGCCGACGCTCTCCGGCGGTGAGGCGCAGCGGGTGAAGCTGGCGAGCGAGCTGCAGAAGCGCTCCACCGGCCGCACGGTCTACGTCCTGGACGAGCCGACGACCGGTCTGCACTTCGAGGACATCAGCAAGCTCATCGCGGTGCTGTCGGGCCTGGTCGACAAGGGCAACACGGTGATCGTCATCGAGCACAACCTCGATGTGATCAAGACCGCCGACTGGGTCGTCGACATGGGCCCCGAGGGTGGTAACGGCGGCGGTCTGGTCGTCGCCGAGGGCACTCCGGAGCAGATCGCCTCGGTGCCGGCCAGCCACACCGGGAAGTTCCTCCAGGGGATCCTGGGCGCGGACCGGATCGGTGAGACCGCGATGCCCGCGGCCCGCAAGGCCCGTAAGGCGCCCGCGAAGAAGGCCGTCGCCGCGAAGGCGACCACGGCCCGCAGGACGGCCACGGCCAGGACGGCCGGCAAGGCGGCGGAGCAGCCCCCGGCCAAGAAGGCCGCCCGCGCGCGGAAGGCCTGACCACCGCCCGGCCGGGGCGGCGCCCCGCACAAGGACGCCGCCCCGGCCGGACGGGCCTTTCCGTCCCCGCCGGCTCATCCGTCCGACCGGGCACTCCCCGGGGCCGGTCGAAGGGCCGGCGTTCTCCGTCGGTATCGTCGGGTCTGTCGCCATGCCATCAGATGCGGCCCGTGCCCGGAGTCCCTGGTACCCGGCGCCCCGGACGGTGACGGTGGCTCTCTGTCCCCCCGACCTGTGGAGACCGCATGTCCGGCCTGCCCGCCGCCCGCCGTACCGTACTGAAGGGCGCCGCTCTCGCCGGTGCCGCCGGGCTGGGAGCGGCCGCCTGTTCGACCGAGTCGAAGCTCGGCCATGCGCAGACGCCCACGCCCACCGCACCCGTGGAGCTCGGTGCCGCGGACGAGGTCCCGGTCGGCGGGGCGAAGCTCTACCGGGAGCAGCGGGTCGTCGTGAGCTGCCCGGCCGCCGGTGAGTACAAGGCCTTCAGCGCGCAGTGCACCCACGCGGGCTGCCTGCTGGACAAGGTCGAGGGCAACGAGGGCAACTGCCCCTGCCACGGCAGCCGCTTCGACATGACCACGGGCAAGGCGCTGAAGGGCCCTGCCACCGTGCCGCTGCCCTCGGTCCCGCTGAAGCTCGAGGGCGGGAAGCTCGTCGCGGGCCCCGGAGCCTGACCGGCGGGCAAGCCCCTTGCGCAGGCCCTCGTGGCCACGGACATGCCGCCCTGTCACTGCCCGCCAGTAGGGTGTGAGACATGGCAGACCCCTCCAGCTACCGACCCAGGCCGGGACAGATCCCCGACTCCCCGGGGGTCTACAAATTCCGCGACGAGCACCGCCGGGTGATCTACGTCGGGAAGGCCAAGAACCTGCGTCAGCGCCTGGCCAACTACTTCCAGGACCTGGCCGGTCTGCACCCGCGTACCCGCACGATGGTCACCACGGCCGCCTCCGTGGAATGGACCGTGGTCTCCACCGAGGTCGAGGCACTTCAGCTGGAGTACTCCTGGATCAAGGAGTTCGACCCCCGGTTCAACGTCAAGTACCGCGACGACAAGAGCTACCCGTACCTCGCGGTCACGCTCAACGAGGAGTTCCCGCGTGTCCAGGTGATGCGCGGCGCCAAGAAGAAGGGCGTGCGTTACTTCGGTCCGTACGGGCACGCCTGGGCGATCCGCGAGACCGTCGACCTGATGCTCCGGGTCTTCCCCGTCCGTACCTGCTCCGCAGGTGTCTTCAAGAACGCCGAGCGGACCGGCCGGCCCTGCCTCCTCGGCTACATCGGCAAGTGCTCCGCCCCGTGCGTCGGACGGGTCACCCCCGAGGAGCACCGGGATCTGGCCGACGAATTCTGCGACTTCATGGCAGGCCGCACCGGGACCTACATCCGCCGCCTCGAGAAGGACATGATGCAGGCGGCCGAGGAGATGGAGTACGAGCGCGCGGCGCGGCTGCGCGACGACGCGGGGGCGCTGAAGCGGGCCATGGAGAAGAGCGCAGTCGTCCTCGCCGACGCCACCGACGCCGACCTGATCGCCGTGGCCGAGGACGAGCTCGAGGCGGCGGTGCAGATCTTCCACGTCCGCGGTGGCCGGGTGCGGGGCCAGCGGGGCTGGGTGACCGACAAGGTGGAGGCCGTCGACACGGCGGGCCTGGTGGAGCACGCGCTCCAGCAGCTGTACGGGGAGGAGTCGGGCGACTCCGTCCCCAAGGAGGTACTGGTCCCGGCGCTCCCCGAGGACCCCGACGCCGTGTCCCAGTGGCTCGCGGGCCGCAGGGGGTCCCAGGTCAGCCTGCGCATCCCGCAGCGGGGCGACAAGAAGGACCTGATGGGCACGGTCCAGCGCAACGCCCAGCAGGCGCTGGGGCTGCACAAGACCAAGCGCGCCTCCGACCTCACGACGCGCTCCCGCGCCCTGGAGGAGATCGCCGAGGCGCTCGGTCTCGACACCGCTCCGCTGCGCGTCGAATGCTTCGACATCTCGCACCTCCAGGGTGATGACGTGGTCGCGTCCATGGTGGTGTTCGAGGACGGGCTCGCACGCAAGAGCGAGTACCGCCGCTTCCAGATCAAGGGCTTCGAGGGACAGGACGACGTCCGGTCGATGCACGAGGTCATCGGCCGCCGCTTCAAGCGCTACCTCCAGGAGAAGGAGCGGACGGGGGAGTGGGAGGAGACCCCGGCACCCACAGGCCCCGTCCCCGCACCCGCGGAGGCCGTGGCTCCCGGTGGACCCGTGCCCGGTGGACCCGTGCCCGGTGAACCCGCGGCGCCGGACCTCACAGCCCCTGCCGCGCAGGACCCCGCTCCCGGCCGTGAGGAGCCCCGCGAGGAGCCCCAGGAGCCCCGCGAGGACGACGGCCGTCCCAAGCGCTTCGCCTACCCGCCGCAGCTCGTCGTGGTCGACGGAGGGCAGCCCCAGGTCGCCGCCGCCAAGCGTGCCCTGGACGAGCTGGGCATCGACGACATCGCCGTCTGCGGTCTCGCCAAGCGCCTCGAAGAGGTCTGGCTGCCCGATGACGACGACCCGGTGGTCCTGCCCCGCTCCAGCGAGGGCCTTTACCTCCTCCAGCGCATCCGGGACGAGGCCCACCGCTTCGCCATCACCTACCAGCGGGCCAAGCGGGCCAAGCGCATCCGCAGCAGCCCCCTGGACGACGTCCCGGGCCTCGGCGAGACCCGGAAGCAGGCGCTGATCAAGCATTTCGGCTCCGTCAAGAAGCTGAGGCAGGCGACAATCGAAGAGATCTGCGAGGTTCCGGGGATAGGGCGCAGGACCGCGGAATCGGTGGCCGTCGCCTTCGCCGCGGCCGCCCCGGCCGCACCCGCCGTGAACACGGCCACTGGAGAGATCATCGAAGAGGACGACGGGGGCAGAAGGACATGACCGAGCACACGCAGGAACACCAGGACGACAGCGGCCGAGCAGACGGAGCAGCAGACGTGAGTACGGGAAGCACCACGGAGAAGGCCGAGGCCACCACGCCCGCCATCCCCGAGCTGGTGATCATCTCCGGAATGTCGGGCGCGGGGCGCAGCACCGCCGCCAAGTGTCTGGAGGACCTCGGCTGGTTCGTCGTCGACAACCTGCCGCCCGCTCTGATCCCCACGATGGTGGAGCTCGGTGCCCGGTCCCAGGGCAACGTCGCCCGCATCGCCGTCGTCGTCGACGTACGGGGCCGGCGCTTCTTCGACAACCTCCGGGAGTCCCTCGCGGACCTGGCGGCCAAGCACGTCACCCGGCGGATCGTCTTCCTGGAGTCCTCCGACGACGCCCTCGTACGCCGTTTCGAATCGGTCCGCCGCCCGCACCCGCTCCAGGGCGACGGCCGTATCGTCGACGGCATCGCGGCCGAGCGTGACCTGCTGCGCGAGCTGCGGGGCGACGCCGACCTGGTCATCGACACCTCCAGCCTCAACGTGCACGAACTGCGGGCCAAGATGGACGCCCAGTTCGCCGGTGACGAGGAGCCGGAGCTCCGGGCGACGGTCATGTCCTTCGGCTTCAAGTACGGGCTGCCGGTCGACGCCGACCTCGTCGTGGACTGCCGCTTCCTGCCCAATCCGCACTGGGTTCCCGAGCTCCGTCCGTTCACCGGGCTCAACGAGGAGGTGTCCGACTACGTCTTCAACCAGCCGGGCGCCAAGGAGTTCCTCAACCAGTACACGGAGCTGCTGCAGCTCATCGCCGCCGGGTACCGCCGTGAGGGCAAGCGGTACGTGACCATCGCCGTCGGGTGCACGGGCGGTAAGCACCGCTCCGTCGCGATGTCGGAGAAGCTGGCCGCGCGGCTGGCCACCGAAGGGGTCGAAACCGTCCTCGTCCACCGGGACATGGGGCGAGAGTGACCAGTCGCAATCTGCGTCTGCGGCGGTTGAGCAGGGCCACGGCCGCGCTCTCCGGCCGCAACCGCGGCACACCCAAGGTCGTGGCCCTCGGCGGCGGCATGGGCCTGTCGGCGTCGCTCACGGCGCTGCGCAGGATCACCGGCGACCTCACGGCCGTGGTGACCGTCGCCGACGACGGCGGCTCCAGCGGCCGGCTCCGCGAGGAGCTCGGTGTCCTTCCGCCGGGTGACCTGCGCAAAGCGCTCGCCGCGCTCTGCGGCGACGACGAATGGGGACAGACCTGGGCCCAGGTCATCCAGCACCGCTTCGAGTCCAAGGGCGATCTGCACGAGCACGCGGTGGGCAATCTGCTCATCGTCGCCCTCTGGGAACAGCTGGGCGACCACGTCCAGGCCCTCGACCTGGTCGGCAAGCTGCTCGGGGCGCACGGCAGGGTGCTGCCGATGTCCGCAGTGCCCCTGGAGCTCCAGGCCCTCGTGCGGGGGCACGACCCGGAGCGCCCCGAGGACACGGTCACCGTGCGCGGGCAGGCGACGGTGGCGCTGACCCCGGGGGAGGTGCAGTCGGTCCACGTCGTGCCGGCCGACCCGCCGGCGGTCCCCGAGGCGGTTGCCGCCGTCCTCGACGCCGATTGGGTGGTTCTTGGCCCGGGGTCCTGGTTTTCCTCCGTGATTCCGCATCTGCTGGTGCCGGAGCTGCTCGACGCACTGGTGACGACGAAGGCCCGTAAGGTCCTCTCGCTGAACCTCGCACCACAGCCCGGTGAAACAGAAGGGTTCTCACCGCAGCGTCATTTGGAGGTTTTGGGACGACACGCCCCTAAACTCGCCATGGACGTGGTGCTGGCCGACGAGGCCGCCGTGCCCGACCGCGAGTCCCTCGCCGACGCCGCACAGCGGCTCGGAGCCGTGGTCGAGCTGGCCCCCGTGGCCTCACCCGACGGCGTTCCGATTCATGATCCGGAGCTGTTGGCCGCCGCGTACGACCGTATTTTTCGGATGCATGGAAGGATCGGCCCATGGCGATGACGCCAGCGGTGAAGGACGAAATCTCTCGGCTTCCCGTGACCCGGACCTGCTGCAGAAAGGCGGAGGTCTCGGCGATTCTTCGGTTCGCGGGTGGGCTGCACCTGGTGAGCGGCCGGATCGTGATCGAGGCCGAGCTGGACACGGGGAGCGCGGCACGCAGGCTCAAGCGGGACATCCTGGAGATCTTCGGGCACAGCTCGGAGCTGATCGTGATGGCCCCCGGCGGACTGCGCCGCGGTTCGCGTTTCGTCGTACGTGTGGTGGCGGGCGGCGACCAGCTGGCCCGCCAGACCGGGCTGGTGGACGGCCGCGGCCGTCCCATCCGCGGGCTGCCCCCGCAGGTGGTCTCGGGGGCCACCTGCGACGCGGAGGCCGCCTGGCGCGGTGCCTTCCTGGCCCACGGTTCGCTGACCGAGCCGGGCCGTTCCTCCTCGCTGGAGGTGACCTGCCCCGGCCCTGAGGCCGCCCTCGCCCTGGTGGGCGCGGCCCGCAGGCTCTCGATCGCCGCCAAGGCCCGTGAGGTGCGGGGAGTGGACCGGGTCGTCGTCCGTGACGGTGACGCGATCGGCGCCCTGCTGACCCGCCTGGGAGCCCATGACGCGGTGCTCGCCTGGGAGGAGCGCCGGATGCGGCGCGAGGTCCGCGCCACGGCCAACCGGCTCGCCAACTTCGACGACGCCAACCTCCGCCGCTCGGCCCGCGCCGCGGTCGCCGCGGGTGCCCGGGTGGGGCGCGCGCTGGAGATCCTGGGCGAGGAGGTTCCGGAGCACCTCGCGGCGGCCGGACGGCTGCGCATGGAGCACAAGCAGGCCTCCCTGGAGGAGCTGGGGGCGCTCGCCGACCCGCCGCTGACCAAGGACGCGGTCGCGGGCCGGATCAGGCGGCTGCTGGCCATGGCTGACAAGCGGGCCCAGGACCTCGGTATCCCGGGCACGGAATCGACGCTGAGCGAGGAGCTCGCCGACGGCCTCGTGGGCTGAGACCCGCAGGAGGTCACCGGCCGCCCCACAGGCGCGGCCGGGGCCGGGCAGGCCGGGTTTTCCTTCCGTGGCGGGATCCATTCCGGAATTCGGCGGAGCGTCTTTTTCGGAATGGGCTCAGACGTCACCTCGCGGGATTGATTGAGCGCCACCCCGCACGATTGAGCGGGACGGGGTTCCGCGGTTCCCTCGCCCGGCAGTCCGGGAAATATGCACCCGGCACTTTTATCGATTGAGTGCGACTCCGCCCAATTGAGCGAAGGTGTGGCGGGCGGCATTCGCGGGTGCGGGCGGCGGGGAGGGGTGTCAGGGCTGAGCCCGCGTCAGCGGCCGCCGTTGGTGACTGCCGGTGACAGTGGGCGAGCCGAAGCCGGCGTCCACCGGGTCCCCACAAGGGGGCCGGGTCGGCCGGAGGTTGACGCTCGGTGGTCATGCGGTGCGCGGTGGTCGTCCTCGCCGGTCCGTCCGGCCGGATTTCCTTACTCCTACCGGGGAGTAAGAGGATCTCTCTTCCCGGCGTCCCTCTCGATGTCACCCCGGAGCCTTCGGAGAGGTAGGGTCGGAGGCGGTCGGGGACATCCCTATAAAACTCGCCGGCATCGAAACCGGCGTTCCTAACGAGGAGATCGGTTCGTGACGATCCGCGTAGGCATCAACGGCTTTGGCCGCATCGGTCGTAACTACTTCCGCGCGCTGCTGGAGCAGGGTGCGGACATCGAGATCGTGGCTGTCAACGACCTGGGTGACACTGCGACCACGGCTCACCTGCTGAAGTACGACACCATTCTGGGTCGTCTCAAGGCAGAGGTCAGCCACACCGCCGACACCATCACCGTCGACGGGCACACCATCAAGGTGCTCTCCGAGCGCAACCCGGCGGACATCCCCTGGGGTGAGCTGGGCGTCGACATCGTCATCGAGTCGACCGGCATCTTCACCAAGAAGGCCGACGCCGCGAAGCACATCGCCGGTGGCGCCAAGAAGGTCCTCATCTCGGCTCCGGCCAAGGACGAGGACATCACCATCGTGATGGGCGTCAACCAGGACAAGTACGACGCGGCCAACCACCACGTCATCTCCAACGCCTCCTGCACCACCAACTGTGTGGCGCCGATGGCCAAGGTTCTCGACGAGAACTTCGGCATCGTCAAGGGCCTGATGACGACGGTCCACGCGTACACGAACGACCAGCGCATCCTGGACTTCCCGCACTCGGACCTGCGTCGCGCCCGCGCCGCCGCCGAGAACATCATCCCGACCACGACGGGCGCCGCCAAGGCGACCGCCCTGGTCCTCCCGCAGCTCAAGGGCAAGCTCGACGGCATCGCGATGCGTGTCCCGGTCCCGACCGGTTCCGCCACCGACCTCGTCGTGACCCTGCAGCGCGAGGTCACCAAGGACGAGGTCAACGCCGCCTTCAAGAAGGCTTCCGACGACGGCGACCTCAAGGGCTTCCTGACCTACACCGAGGACCCGATCGTCTCCTCGGACATCGTCGGCGACCCGTCGTCCTGCACCTTCGACTCCTCCCTGACCATGGTCCAGGAGGGCAACTCGGTGAAGATCCTCGGCTGGTACGACAACGAGTGGGGTTACTCCAACCGCCTCGTCGACCTGACCGTCTTCGTCGGCGGCCAGCTCTGATCCTAGGATCGGCAGGCATCCAGGTGTGATGTGAGGGGCTCGGACGGCGCAATGCGGCGCCGTTCGAGCCCCCTTGCATGCTCATCAGTCCTTCCAAGGAGTATGGGAACAGATGAAGACGATCGACGAACTTCTCGCCGAAGGGGTCGCGGGCAAGCGGGTATTCGTCCGCGCCGACCTCAACGTGCCGCTGGACGGCACCACGATCACCGACGACGGTCGCATCCGCGCCGTCCGGCCGACGGTCGCCGAGCTCGCCGCAGCCGGTGCGCGGGTCATCGTCGCCTCGCACCTCGGCCGCCCGAAGGGCGCCCCGGACCCGGCCTTCTCGCTGGCCCCCGCCGCCGCGCGCCTCGGTGAACTGCTCGGTGCCGAGGTCGCCTTCGCGACCGACACCGTCGGCGAGTCCGCCCGCGCCACGGTCGCCGCCCTCACCGACGGCCAGGTGGCCGTCATCGAGAACCTCCGCTTCAACGCCGGTGAGACGTCGAAGGACGACGCCGAGCGCGGCGCCTTCGCCGACCAGCTCGCCGAGCTCGCCGATGTGTACGTGGGCGACGGCTTCGGTGCCGTCCACCGCAAGCACGCCTCGGTCTTCGACCTCCCGGCCCGGCTGCCGCACGCCGCCGGCGGACTGATCGCCACCGAGGTCGGCGTCCTGAAGAAGCTCACCGAGGACGTCGCGCGCCCCTACGCCGTGGTCCTCGGCGGCGCCAAGGTCTCCGACAAGCTCGGCGTCATCGACCACCTGCTGGAGAAGGCCGACCGCATCCTGATCGGCGGCGGCATGGCGTACACCTTCCTCAAGGCCAAGGGGCACGAGGTGGGCATCTCGCTGCTCCAGGAGGACCAGGTCCCGGCCGTCCAGGGTTACCTCAAGCGGGCCGAGGAGCTCGGTGTGGAGTTCGTGCTCCCCGTCGACGTCCTCGTCGCGGGGGAGTTCCCGGACCTGAAGACCAAGGCCCCGGCCAACCCCACCACGGTCGCCGCCGACGCCATCCCGGCCGACCAGGAGGGTCTGGACATCGGGCCCGAGACCCGCACGCTGTACGCAGCGAAGCTCGCCGACGCGGCCACCGTCTTCTGGAACGGCCCGATGGGCGTCTTCGAGCACCCCGACTACGCCGAGGGCACCAAGGCGGTCGCCCAGGCCCTCGTCGACTCCCAGGCCTTCAGCGTCGTCGGCGGTGGGGACTCCGCTGCGGCCGTCCGTATCCTGGGCTTCGACGAGAACGCATTCGGCCACATCTCGACCGGTGGCGGCGCCAGCCTCGAATACCTCGAGGGCAAGACGCTTCCCGGACTCGCCGCACTGGAGGACTGACCCCTGATGAGCACCCGCACCCCGCTGATGGCGGGCAACTGGAAGATGAACCTCAACCACCTCGAGGCCATCGCACACGTCCAGAAGCTCTCCTTCGCCCTGGTCGACAAGGACTACGACGCCGTCGAGGTCGCCGTCCTGCCGCCCTTCACAGACCTGCGTTCCGTGCAGACCCTGGTCGACGGCGACAAGCTGAAGATCAAGTACGGCGCCCAGGACATCTCGGCCCAGGACTCCGGCGCCTACACCGGTGAGATCTCGGGTCCCATGCTTGCCAAGCTGAAGTGCACGTACGTGGCCGTAGGTCACAGCGAGCGCCGCCAGTACCACGGTGAGGACGACGAGGTCTGCAACGCCAAGGTGAAGGCCGCGTACAAGCACGGCCTGACCCCGATCCTCTGCGTCGGCGAGGGCCTGGACATCCGCAAGGCCGGTGACCAGGTCTCCTACACGCTCGCACAGCTCGACGGCGCGCTGAAGGACATCCCGGCCGAGCAGGCCGAGTCCGTCGTGATCGCCTACGAGCCGGTCTGGGCCATCGGAACCGGCGAGGTCGCCACCCCCGAGGACGCCCAGGAGGTCTGCGGCGCGATCCGCAGCCGGCTGGCCGAGCTGTACTCGCAGGAGCTGGCCGACGCCGTCCGCATCCAGTACGGCGGCTCGGTGAAGTCCGGCAACGTCGCGGCCATCATGGCGCAGCCCGACGTGGACGGTGCCCTGATCGGCGGCGCCGCGCTCGACGCCGACGAGTTCGTCAAGATCGTCCGGTTCCGCGACCAGTGAGTATGCGGTAGCGCGGATCCGTCGTACCCTTGCGGGGGCCGAGGGGGGTCTACCCTCTGGCCCCCGCTGTTCGTACATGCAGTCCTAGGAATTCCGGAAAGTAGGGACCAGCCGTGGTTTTGGCGTTCGAGATCGCCCTGATCGTCTTCAGCCTGCTGCTGATGCTGCTGGTGCTGATGCACAAGGGAAAGGGCGGCGGCCTTTCCGACATGTTCGGTGGTGGAATGCAGTCTTCCGTGGGTGGCTCTTCGGTTGCCGAGCGGAACCTCGACCGCATCACCGTCGTGGTCGGTCTGGGCTGGTTCGCGTGCATTGTCGTCCTCGCCCTGCTCATCAAGCTGGACAGCTGACCCGTCGTCGGCGATTCCCGGTGAGGGTGTAACTCCTTTCACTGGACGCGCGTTGGGCCTTACGTAGACTGGGGCATCTTCGAGCACCATCACGCAGGGAGTTACGACCGTGGCAAGTGGCAACGCGATCCGGGGAAGCCGGGTCGGAGCGGGGCCGATGGGGGAGGCCGAGCGAGGCGAGTCCGCGCCGCGCCTCCGCATCTCCTTCTGGTGCTCGAACGGGCACGAGACGCAGCCGAGCTTCGCCCATGACGCGCAGGTACCGGAGACCTGGGACTGCCCGCGCTGCGGCTTCCCGGCCGGACAGGACCGGGACAGCCCGCCGGCGCCACCGCGCACCGAACCGTACAAGACGCACCTGGCGTACGTGCGTGAGCGGCGCAGCGACGCGGACGGCGAGGCCATCCTCGCGGAAGCCCTCGCGAAGCTCCGCGGCGAGATCTAGACGTTGTTCACCGGCCGGCCACCCCCTGGGTGTCCGGCCGGAATCCGTAGGTCGCTCCGTAGCCCGCCGATGCCCCGCCACACCCCCCGGATCATTTAGGTTGGAGGGGCAGCGGGGAAGGTTGCAGGTACGAGAAGAAGTGGGCGATTTCCGGGATGAACGCACAAAGCCGAACCAAGCTCAACCAGACGCCCGAGTGGGCGGCTCTCGGTAAGCACCGTGAGGAGTTCGGCGACACGCATCTGCGCCGGCTGTTCGCGGACACGCCGGACCGTGGGGCCGCGTACACCCTCAGGGTCGGCGACCTCCACATCGACTACTCCAAGCACCTGGTCACCGACGAGACGCTCCGTCTGCTGCGCGCCCTCGCCGTGGCGACGGACGTCGCCGGGCTGCGGGACGCCATGTTCCGCGGCGAGAAGATCAACACCACCGAGGACCGCGCCGTCCTGCACACCGCGCTGCGCGCCCCGCGCGACGCCGTGACCGAGGTCGACGGCGAGAACGTGGTGCCGGCCGTGCACGCCGTCCTCGACCGGATGTCCGCCTTCTCCGACCGGGTCAGGGCAGGGGAGTGGACCGGTCACACCGGCAAGCCGGTCAAGAACATCGTGAACATCGGCATCGGCGGCTCCGACCTCGGACCGGCCATGGCCTACGAGGTGCTGCGCTCCTTCACGGACCGTTCGCTCACCGTCCGCTTCGTGTCGAACGTCGACGGTGCGGACCTCCACGAGGCCGTCCGTGACCTGGACCCGGCCGAGACGCTGTTCATCGTCGCGTCCAAGACCTTCACCACGATCGAGACCATCACCAACGCCACCTCCGCCCGCGACTGGCTCCTCACCGGGCTGAAGGCCGGTCAGGAAGCCGTCGCCAAGCACTTCGTGGCGCTGTCGACCAACGCGGACAAGGTCACGGACTTCGGCATCGACACGGCCAACATGTTCGAGTTCTGGGACTGGGTCGGCGGCCGCTACTCCTTCGACTCGGCGATCGGCCTCTCGCTGATGATCGCCATCGGCCCGGACCGGTTCCGCGAGATGCTCGACGGATTCCACCTCGTCGACGAGCATTTCCGCAGGGCGCCCGCCGAGGAGAACGCCCCGCTGCTGCTCGGCCTGCTGGGCGTCTGGTACGGCCAGTTCTTCGACGCGCAGTCCCACGCGGTCCTGCCGTACAGCCACTATCTGTCCAAGTTCACCGCGTACTTGCAGCAGCTGGACATGGAGTCCAACGGCAAGTCCGTGGACCGGAACGGCAATCCGGTCGAGTGGGAGACCGGACCGGTCGTCTGGGGCACCCCCGGCACCAACGGGCAGCACGCCTACTACCAGCTGATCCACCAGGGTACGAAGATCATCCCGGCCGACTTCATCGGCTTCGCGTCCCCGGTCCAGGACCTGTTGCCCGGGCTGATCGCCCAGCACGACCTGCTGATGGCCAACTTCTTCGCGCAGACCCAGGCCCTCGCCTTCGGCAAGACGCCTGACGAGGTCCGTGCGGAAGGTGTCGCGGAGGAGCTGGTGCCGCACAAGACGTTCCGCGGCAACCACCCGACCACCACGATCCTCGCCGACCGGCTCACCCCTTCGGTGCTCGGCCAGCTGATCGCGCTGTACGAGCACAAGGTCTTCGTCCAGGGCGCCGTCTGGAACATCGACTCCTTCGACCAGTGGGGCGTCGAGCTGGGCAAGGTACTCGCCAAGAGGATCGAGCCGGTCCTGACCGAGGGCACGGGCGGCGAACAGC
This sequence comes from Streptomyces sp. NPDC005794, assembly GCF_042871445.1. Classification (NCBI taxonomy): domain Bacteria; kingdom Bacillati; phylum Actinomycetota; class Actinomycetes; order Kitasatosporales; family Streptomycetaceae; genus Streptomyces; species Streptomyces sp. NPDC005794. Next base: position 29,882 of record NZ_JBIAIN010000019.1, on the reverse strand, counting down.
TGGACAGCTCCACCGCCGCGCTCGTCTCGGCGTACCGCTCGCTGCGGGGCCGCTGAGCCATGACCACGGGGGAGGGGACGGTACGGCTCAGGCCGCCGCGCAACGCACCGGACCGGCGGGCGGTCGGGTGGTGGCGGACCCAGTGGCTGCTGCTGACGGCGGCCCCGGTCGCGGTCCTCGGCATCCTGGGCGCGCTCATCGAGCCCGCCAGGTTCTGGCTGCTGCTGCCTGCCGCGGTGCTCGCGGCCGGAGGCCTGCTGTGCGCCGTCCTCTTTCCCTTCTGGTGGTTCCGCACCCACCGCTGGGAGGTCACCGACGAGGCGGTCTACGTGAGTACCGGGGCCTTTCTGCGGGAGTGGCGGATCGCGCCGATGTCCCGCATCCAGACCGTGGACACCGTGCGCGGCCCCCTGGAACAGCTCTTCGGGCTGGCCACGGTCACCGTCACCACCGCGTCCGCCAAGGGCGCCGTACAGATCGAGGGGCTCACCCACGAGGTCGCCGCCGATCTCGTCGAGCGGCTGACCCGCATCACCCAGGACACCCCCGGGGACGCCACATGAGCACGGCCGCCGACAGCGGCCCCGGCTGGCGGCGGCTCCATCCCCGTACGGTCCTGGTCACCGCGCTGGTCACGGCGGGAGTGGCCGCGGGCGCGGCCGTGCCGGTCACGGTCGCGCTGTCCGGCCGTCTCGGGTACGCGACAGCCGTCGGCTGGGCCCTGGCGGGAGCCGCCCTGCTGATCGGCTGCGCGGCCGCCGGCGACTACGTACGGTGGCGGCGCACCCGGTACCGTGTCGGCGCCGAGCGCGTCGACCTGCACACCGGACTCCTCCTGGTGAAGCGCCGCTCGCTGGCCCGCGAGCGGATCCGCAGCGTCGACCTCACCGCCCATCCGCTGCTGCGGATCCTCGGGCTGGTCACGGTGCGGATCGGCACCGGGGAGCACGCGGGCGGCGACTCCACCCTCGAACTGGACCCCGTCGCCCGTGCCGAGGGCGAGCGGCTGCGCCGTGACCTCCTCGACCGCGCCGTCGCCGAGGTCGCCGGGACGCACCGCGACGGCGAACTGGCCACGCTCGACACCCGGTGGATCCGCTACGCACCCGTCTCCTTCGCCACGCCCCTGCTCGGTGGTGCTGCGGCCGGCGGTGTGATGCAGGTCAGCGAGTGGGTCGGGGCGCAGGCCGAGGTGATCCACTGGATCGCCGACCGCTTTCGGGACACCCCGCTGGTCTGGATGATCGTCGCCCTGGTCGTGGCGGCCCTGGTCGCCGGTGTGATCGGAGCACTCGGGCTGTGGATCGAGATGTGGTGGAACTACCGCCTGGAGCGCGAACAGGGCGGCACCCTGCGGGTGCGGCGCGGACTGTTCACCTCGCGCTCCCTGTCCGTCGAGGAACGGCGTCTGCGCGGGGTGGACCTGGTGGAACCCCTCGGCGCGCGGCTGGCGGGCGCCGCCCGGGTCGACGCGATCGCCACCGGCCTGAGCAGCGACGAGGAGTCGCGGAGCGCCGACCACAACACGCTGCTGCCGGCCGCGCCCCGTGCACTGGCCGACACCATCGCCGCGGAAGTGCTGCGCGAGCCGGTCACCCCGACGGGCGCCCCGCTCACCGCGCACCCCCGGGCGGCCCGTGGGCGACGGTTGCGCCGTGCCCTGGCGGTGACCCTGGCGCCCGTGCTGGTCCAGGTACTGCTGGGCGTCCTGCTGACCCCCGTACTGCTGTGGACCGCGCTCGGCTGCGCGGTGGTGTCGGTGCCCGTCGCCGTGCTGCTGGCCCTCGACGCGTACCGCTCGTTGGGGCACACACTCAGCGGCGGCTACCTGGTGACCCGCTCCGGTTCGGTCCGGCGCTCCACCGCGGCTCTGCAGCGGTCCGGGGTGATCGGCTGGTCGGTGCGGCAGTCCTTCTTCCAGCGCCGTGCCGGGCTGTTGAGCGTCACCGCCACGACGGCCGCCGGAGGCGGCGCCTACACGGCGCACGACACCGACGCGTCGGAGGGCCTCGTCTTCGCCGCCGACGCCGTCCCGGGGCTGCTGGAGCCCTTCCTGGAGCGTGGCTGAGCCGACAAGTCAGGGCCCTGTGCGCGCTGCCGTCGGCCGGAACGGAGCGAAGTGCCCCGGTCCTGCTCCACCCCGCGGCCGGTTGCCGCACGACATGGCGAACGGCCCGGCCCGCTACGAAGAGCGGGCCGGGCCGTTGTCACGCTCTCCTACGCCGACGCGGGCGGGTACAGCGCCCGCGGCAGCTTCGAGGCCGCCGCGGCGTCCAGCAGCCACAAGGTGCGGCTACGGCCGTACGCTCCCGCCGCCGGTGCCTGGATCTCCCCGGCCCCGGACAGCGCGATCTCCGCCGCCTCCGCCTTGTCCTCCCCCGCGGCCAGCAGCCACACCTCACGCGCCGCCCGGATGGCGGGCAGCGTGAGCGAGACGCGGGTGGGCGGCGGCTTGGGGGCGCCGTGCACACCGACGACGGTGCGCTCGGTCTCCCGCACCGCGGGCAGCTCCGGGAAGAGCGACGCCACATGGGTGTCCGGGCCGACGCCCAGCATCAGCACGTCGAACGTCGGAACGGGCCCGTGGTCCTCCGGGCCCGCCGCGGCGGCGAGTTCCGCCGCGTACCCCGCGGCGGCCGCGTCGGCGTCGCCGCCGTACGGCCCGTCGGACGCCGGCATCGCGTGGACCCGGGAGGGGTCCAGCTCCACCGTGTCCAGCAGGGCCTCACGGGCCTGCGTGACATTGCGCTCCGGGTCGCCCTCGGGCAGGAACCGCTCGTCGCCCCACCAGAGATCGAGCCGCGACCAGTCGATCGCGTCCCGGGCGGGCGAGGCGGCGAGAGCGGCCAGCAGGCCGTTGCCGTTCCGCCCGCCGGTGAGGACCACCGAGGCGGAACCGCGGGCGGCCTGGGCGTCCACGACCTTCGTGATCAGCCTGGCCGCCGTGGCCTGAGCCATCAGCTCCTTGTCGCGGTGCACGACGAGCTGCGGTGCGCTCACTTCGACGCCGCCTTCTTGGCCGCCGCCTTCTTCGCGGCAGGGGCGGCGGAACCCGCCGGCTCCGGCCGCTTCTGCCCCGTACCCACGGACGACGGCTCCGTGGGTCCGCCGAGGCGCTCCACGCCGAACTTCACCGTGGCCTCGTAGATGTTGTCCGGGTCCAGACGGCGCAGTTCCTCCGCGAGGAGCTCCGCGGTCTCCCGCCGCTTCAGCGCGACGGCGCGGTCCGGCTGGCCGGCCATGCTGAGCGTGGCCAGCGAGCCGTCGGGCCGGTCCAGAACGATCGCGCCGTTCTTGGTCTCCAGCCGCACGGCCGTCAGACCGGGACCGCCCGAGTGGGTGCGCTCCACCGGGACCCCGAGCCGGTCCGCGAGCCACATGGCCAGCAGTTCGCAGCTCGGGTTGTCGGACTCGCCCTCGACCGTCGCGGAGACGATCTGCGCGGGCTGCTGGTCGAGCGCCGCCGCCAGCATCGAGCGCCACGGCGTGATGCGCGTCCAGGCCAGGTCCGTGTCCCCGGGCCGGTACGTGGCCGCGCGCACCGACAGCTCGTCGAGCGGGTGCTCGGCGGAGTAGGTGTCGGTGATGCGGCGCTGGGCGAGCGCGCCCAGCGGGTCCTTGGCCGGGTCCGCAGGGGCGTCCTCGGGCCACCACACCACGACCGGGGCGTCCGGCAGCAGGAGCGGCAGGACGACCGACTGGGCGTGGTTGGCCAGCTCACCGTGCAGACGCAGCACGACGGTCTCGCCCGAGCCCGCGTCGGAACCGACCCGGATCTCGGCGTCGAGCCGTGCGTCGCGCCGGGCGCGCGGCGACTTGCTGACCCGCTTGATCACCGCGATGATCCGCGACGGGTGCTCGCGGGAGGAGTCGCTCGCCGACCGGAGCGCGTCGTAGGCGTTCTCCTCGTCGGTGACGATGACGAGGGTGAGCACCATGCCGATGGCGGGCGTGCCGATGGAGCGGCGCGCCGAGACCAGGGCTTGATTGATCTTGCTGGACGTGGTTTCCGTGAGATCGATCTTCATGGCCGGCGCCAGCTCCGTCCGTCGCGTGCGAGCATCTCGTCGGCCTCGGCCGGTCCCCACGTGCCCGCCGGGTACTGGGCGGGCTTGCCGTGCTTGTCCCAGTACTCCTCGATCGGGTCGAGGATGTTCCAGGAGAGCTCGACCTCCTGGTGGCGCGGGAAGAGGTTGGCGTCACCGAGCAGCACATCGAGGATGAGCCGCTCGTACGCCTCCGGGCTGGACTCGGTGAAGGACTCGCCGTAGGCGAAGTCCATCGTGACGTCCCGTACCTCCATGGACGTCCCCGGCACCTTCGAGCCGAACCGGACCGTGACCCCCTCGTCCGGCTGCACCCGGATGACCAGGGCGTTGCCGCCGAGCTCCTCCGTCGCACCGGACTCGAAGGGCAGGTACGGGGCGCGCTTGAAGACGACCGCGATCTCGGTGACCCGGCGGCCGAGGCGCTTGCCGGTGCGGAGATAGAACGGCACGCCCGCCCAGCGGCGGTTGTTGATCGTCAGCTTGATCGCGGCGAAGGTGTCGGTCTTCGACTTGGGGTCGATACCGTCCTCCTCCAGATAGCCGAGCGCTTCCTCGCCGCCCTGCCAGGCGTGCGCGTACTGTCCGCGCACCGTGTGCTTGCCGAGGTCCTCGGGCAGCTCCACCGCCGTGAGCACCTTCAGCTTCTCGGCGACCAGGGCCTTCGGGTGGAAGGAGCCGGGCTCCTCCATCGCCGTCAGCGCCAGCAGCTGGAGCAGGTGGTTCTGGATGACGTCACGGGCCGCGCCGATGCCGTCGTAGTAACCGGCCCGGCCGCCGATGCCGATGTCCTCGGCCATCGTGATCTGGACGTGGTCGACGTACGACCTGTTCCAGATCGGCTCGAACATCGTGTTGGCGAAGCGCAGCGCCAGGATGTTCTGGACCGTCTCCTTGCCGAGGTAGTGGTCGATACGGAAGACCTCGTTCGGCGGGAAGACGTCGTGCACGAGCTGGTTCAGCTCCTGCGCGCTCTCCAGGTCGTGACCGAACGGCTTCTCGATGACGGCCCGCCGCCAGCTGCCTTCCTTCTGGTCGGCCAGCCCGTGCTTCTTGAGCTGCTCGACGACCTTGGGGAAGAACTTCGGCGGCACGGACAGGTAGAAGGCGAAGTTGCCGCCCGTGCCCTGCGCCTTGTCGAGTTCCTCGATCGTGCCCTTGAGGGTCTCGAACGCCGCGTCGTCGTCGAAGTTGCCCTGGACGAAACGCATGCCCTGGCTGAGCTGCTGCCAGACCTCTTCGCGGAACGGGGTGCGGGAATGCTCTTTGACGGCGTCGTGGACGACCTGGGCGAAGTCCTCGTCCTCCCAGTCGCGGCGCGCGAAGCCGATGAGCGAGAAGCCCGGTGGCAGCAGGCCGCGGTTGGCCAGGTCATAGACAGCGGGCATCAGCTTTTTACGGGACAAATCGCCCGTGACGCCAAAGATCACCAGGCCCGACGGCCCCGCGATACGCGGGAGCCGTCGGTCCTGGGCGTCACGGAGCGGGTTGGCTCCGGGAACACCAGACAAGGTGGTCAGCCCTCCGAAGGAGCGAGGCGATCGAGCTCGGCCTCGGTCGAGTTGAGCAGGTCGTTCCAGGCGGCCTCGAACTTCTCGACGCCTTCGTCCTCCAGCAGCTGGACGACGTCGTCGTAGCTGACCCCGAGATTCTTGATGGCCTCGAGGTCGGCGCGGGCCTGGTCGTAGCCACCGGCGACGGTGTTGCCGGTGATGTCGCCGTGGTCGGCCACGGCCTCCAGCGTCGCCTCCGGCATGGTGTTGACCGTGTTGGGGGCGACGAGGTCGTCGACGTACAGGGTGTCCTTGAGCGACGGGTCCTTGACGCCGGTGGAAGCCCACAGCGGACGCTGCTTGTTGGCCTGCGCCTTGTCCAGGGCGGCCCAGCGGTCGCCCGCGAAGACCTCCTCGTACGCCTCGTAGGCCAGCCGGGCGTTGGCGAGGGCGGACTTGCCCTTCGCCGCCTTCGCCGCGTCGCTGCCGACCGCGTCCAGACGCTTGTCGATCTCGGTGTCCACGCGGGACACGAAGAAGGACGCCACGGAGTGGATCTTGGAGAGGTCGAGGCCCGCGGCCTTCGCCTTCTCCAGGCCCACCAGGTAGGCGTCCATGACCTCGCGGTAGCGCTCCAGCGAGAAGATCAGGGTCACGTTGACGCTGATGCCCCGCGCGATGGTCTCGGTGATCGCCGGCAGGCCGGCCTTCGTCGCCGGGATCTTGATGAGCGTGTTCGGCCGGTCCACCAGCCAGGCCAGCTGCTTGGCCTCGGCGACCGTGGCCACGGTGTTGTGGGCCAGGCGCGGGTCGACCTCGATGGAGACCCGGCCGTCCTGGCCCTGCGTCGCGTCGAAGACCGGACGCAGGATGTCGGCGGCGTCACGGACGTCCGCCGTCGTGATCATGCGGATGGCTTCCTCGACGGTGACCTTGCGGGCGGCGAGGTCGGTGAGCTGCTGCTCGTAACCGTCACCCGAGGAGATCGCCTTCTGGAAGATCGACGGGTTGGTCGTGACACCCACGACGTGGCTCTGGTCGATCAGCTCGGCCAGGTTGCCGGACGTGATCCGCTTGCGCGACAGGTCGTCCAGCCAGATCGCCACGCCCTCGTCGGAGAGGCGCCTGAGTGCGTCTGTCATGAGAATTACATCTCCTACTAATCGTGTAATCGCGTCAGCGCGCAGCGGATGCGAGAGATTCCCGGGCGGCTTCCGCCACGTGCGCGGCGGTGAAGCCGAACTCGCGGAAGAGGATCTTGGCGTCCGCCGACGCACCGAAGTGCTCCAGCGAGACGATCCGGCCGGCGTCGCCCACGTACCGGTGCCAGGTGAGGCCGATGCCGGCTTCGACGGCGACCCGGGCCTTCACGGACGGCGGCAGCACGCTGTCCTTGTACGCCTGGTCCTGCTCCTCGAACCACTCGACACACGGCATGGAGACCACACGGGTCGGCACACCGGCCGCCTGGAGCTCGTCGCGGGCCTCGACGGCCAGCTGGACCTCGGAGCCCGTCGCGATCAGAACGGCCTGCGCCTCGCCGCCTTCGGCGTCGAAGAGTACGTAGCCGCCCTTGGCCGCGTCGTCGTTCGCCGGGTAGGTGGGCACGCCCTGACGGGTCAGCGCCAGACCGTGCGGGGCGCTCTTGCCGTAGTCCTTCTTGCCGCGCTTGAGGATCTCGCGCCAGGCGATGGTCGTCTCGTTGGCGTCGGCCGGGCGGACGACGTTCAGGCCCGGGATGGCACGCAGCGAGGCGATGTGCTCCACCGGCTGGTGGGTCGGGCCGTCCTCGCCGAGACCGATCGAGTCGTGCGTCCAGACGTACGTCACCGGGAGGTGCATCAGCGCGGACAGGCGGACGGCGTTGCGCATGTAGTCGGAGAACACCAGGAAGGTGCCGCCGTAGATGCGGGTGTTGCCGTGCAGCGCGATGCCGTTCATGGCCGCGGCCATGGCGTGCTCGCGGATGCCGAAGTGGATCGTCCGGCCGTACGGGTCGGCCTCGGGAAGCGGGTTGCCCACCGGGAGGAACGACGACGTCTTGTCGATCGTGGTGTTGTTCGAGCCGGCCAGGTCGGCGGAGCCGCCCCACAGCTCGGGGATGACACCGCCGAGCGCCTGCAGGACCTTGCCGGAGGCGGCACGGGTGGCGACCCCGTGACCGGCCTCGAAGACCGGGAGCTCGTCCTCCCAGCCCGCGGGCAGCTCGCCGGCGGCGATGCGGTCGAAGTCGGCGGCGCGCTCCGGGTTGGCGGTGCGCCACGCGGCGAAGCTCTTGTCCCACTCGGCCTTGGCCTCACGGCCGCGGTCCAGCGCCTCACGGGTGTGCGCGATGACCTCGTCGGAGACCTCGAAGGTCTTCTCCGGGTCGAAGCCGAGCACCCGCTTGGTGGCCGCGATCTCGTCGTCGCCGAGCGCCGAGCCGTGCGCGGCCTCGGTGTTCTGGGCGTTCGGGGCGGGCCAGGCGATGATCGAACGGGCCGCGATGAACGACGGGCGCTCCGTCTCGGCCTTGGCGGCCTGCAGCGCGCGGTAGAGACCCTCGGGGTCCAGGTCACCGCTGGGCAGCTGGTCCACACGCTGGACGTGCCAGCCGTAGGACTCGTAGCGCTTCAGGGTGTCCTCGGAGACCGCGGTCTCGGTGTCGCCCTCGATCGAGATGTGGTTGTCGTCCCACAGCAGCACCAGGTTGCCGAGCTTCTGGTGGCCGGCGAGCGAGGACGCCTCCGCCGAGATGCCCTCCTGGAGGCAGCCGTCACCGGCGACGACCCAGATGGTGTGGTCGAACGGGGAGGTGCCGGGGGCCGCCTGCGGGTCGAAGAGACCGCGCTCGTAGCGGGAGGCCATCGCCATGCCCACGGCGTTGGCGACACCCTGGCCGAGGGGGCCGGTCGTCGTCTCGACACCGGTGGTGTGGCCGTACTCCGGGTGGCCCGGGGTCTTGGAACCCCAGGTGCGGAAGGCCTTGAGGTCGTCCAGCTCCAGGCCGTACCCGGCGAGGTAGAGCTGGATGTACAACGTCAGGCTGGAGTGGCCCGCGGACAGTACGAACCGGTCGCGCCCGGTCCAGTCCGCGTCCGCCGGGTCGTGACGCATCACCTTCTGGAAGAGGGTGTACGCGGCAGGAGCCAGGCTCATCGCCGTACCCGGGTGGCCGTTTCCGACTTTCTGTACGGCGTCCGCGGCGAGGACGCGGACGGTGTCCACGGCCCGCTGGTCCAATTCGGTCCACTGAAGGTCTGTGGTGGTCGGCTTGGTGCTCACCCTGAGTCAGGGCTCCTCTCCACTGTTCGTAAACCGGTGACTGGTTACCGCACCGGGCATTGTCGAGCCTACCCCCGTCACAAGGCGGTACTTCTGCCCTTTCCACAGTGCGGGCGACCTGCGGAGTTCGCCTCCCGTATGAGCGCCTCCGTTCACTTCTGCGCCACCCCAACACGACCCCACCCCCGCGAAGAGCGGCGTATGCCCAACGTCTACAGTGGTCTGGTTCGCGCAAGTCTTTACCGGGCCGCCTTCACGCCCGGAGCTTGCTGGGATTTCTCTGTCAGGGGTGTGCGTGACGGCCGTCGAGTCCCGACCCGCAGGGGTCGCCTTGACTCCGAGCCCAGCGGGCCAACGCCCGTTCGGGGCCCGCATCAAGGCATTCGTGGCTCTTACCAAGCCGCGCATCATCGAGCTGCTGCTGATCACCACCGTTCCGGTGATGTTCCTCGCCGCTCAGGGCGTGCCTGATCTGTTGCTCGTAGTCACCACCACCGTCGGCGGATATCTCTCCGCGGGCGGTGCCAATGCGCTCAACATGTATATCGACCGCGACATCGACGCGCTCATGGACCGTACGTCGCAGAGGCCGCTGGTCACCGGCATGGTGAGCCCGCGTGAGTGCCTGGCCTTCGGAATCGCCCTCGCGGTGATTTCCACGGTCTGGTTCGGACTCCTCGTCAACTGGCTCTCGGCGGCGCTCGCACTCGGCGCACTTCTGTTCTATGTCGTCGTCTACACGATGCTGTTGAAGCGCCGGACCTCGCAGAACATCGTCTGGGGCGGAATCGCCGGCTGCATGCCCGTACTCATCGGCTGGTCCGCCGTGACCAATTCGATGTCCTGGGCCGCGGTGATTCTTTTCGCCGTCATCTTCTTCTGGACGCCGCCGCACTACTGGCCGCTGTCGATGAAGGTGAAGGAGGACTACGCCCGGGTCGGCGTCCCGATGCTTCCGGTCGTCGCCTCCAACCAGGTGGTGGCCCGCCAGATCGTCGTCTACAGCTGGGTCATGGTCGCCGTCTCGCTGCTGCTCACCCCGTTGGGCTACACCGGCTGGTTCTACACCGCGGTGGCGCTGCTGACCGGTGGTTTCTGGCTCTGGGAGGCGCACGGCCTGCAGAACCGGGCGAAGGCGGGCGTGACCGGCGGCAAGCTCAAGGAGATGCGGCTGTTCCACTGGTCCATCACCTATGTCTCGCTCCTCTTCGTCGCCGTAGCGGTGGACCCGTTCCTGAGGTAGTCCCGCACGCACCGAAGCTCCGCCGACGGGCGGGGGACGTGGCCGATGCCACGCCCCCCGCCCGTCGCCAGTTGATCTACCCGTCGGTAGCATCCTGTCCATGGCAGAGACGGCAGAGCCCCAGACCCAGCAGACGGACGACAGCAAGCACGCGGCCCGCGCCGAGCGCAGGGCCGCGAAGCTCGCCAAGCAGATCGGTGCCTTCGCCAAGGAGCACGGCGGCGCCGAGGGGCAGCTCGCCTACCTCGGCCAGACGGGTACCCGCATCGTGCTGGTCGGTGAGGACGGCGGCTGGGGCGACCTGGTCGCCCCCTCCCACGCCGTCGCGGAGAGCGCCACGCGGAAGGCCGGCATCACGGTCCACGAGAACTTCGACGGCGAATTCGCGGCGAAGGTCCGCACCGGTCCGTACGAGTGGTCCCGGATGGCCGGGATCCAGGTCGGCGGCCCGTCCAACGACAAGGCCTAAGGCTTCCCGGGCTCGGGTTCGGGCCCGGCCTCGGGCTTCGGCTCGGCCGGCCCGGACGCCGGGCCGAAGTCCGCTCCCTGGTCGCGGGCCCACGCCTCCCAGCCGTCCGCGTCGGTGGGGGAGGTGTAGTCGTCCGGGGAGTCGGTGTCCTTCTTCCGCACGAGGACGCGTGTGCAGCCGGAGCAGTGCCGGATGTCCGCGCCGGACCGGTCGTTGCCGGCGGCCGGATGCGCGCGCTCGGCGAACACCGCCGCCTTCTCGCGGGCCTCGTGCCTGCCACGGATCCGTCGGCGTGCCAGGAGCACCAGGACGGGGACGAGCAGGATTTCGAGTCCGGCCAGCTTCCAGGAGAAGTCGGCCACCAGCAGCAACACCGCGGCCACCGGTATGAGCAGTGGCCCGGCCGTCGGAACCGCGGCGAGCTCACCGCGGCGCAGCGGCTGGGCGCGGTCCTGGAAGGCCCCTACGGGGAAGGCCTTCTCGTAGAAGCAGTTCATGCGGTGTTCCCCGGAGCACATGCCCATTGCCCCACCCTTCGCCGACGGACGCTCGGTCGGAGACCGGGACCATGGTGGAGGGGCGGGGCGGAGCCGGTCCAGAGGCACGGAGCGCTATGGCCGAAACGCCGGGCGAATCGTACCGGGGAGGCGCTCTTGCTCAGTGCGCGGCGGCGTGCTCCGGCTGCTCTCCGGCCGTCGGCGCGGGAACACCGACATCGGCCGCCGGGCGCTCCCGCAGCGACAGCAGCAGGCGCAGCACCGCGATCCACAGCAGGGCCGAGCCGAACATGTGGAGGCCGACCAGGATCTCCGGTACGTCGTTGAAGTACTGCACGTATCCGATGACGCCCTGCGCCACCAGCACGATCAGCAGGTCACGGGCGCGAGCCCGGGTGTCGGCGGGGGCGTCGACGACGCGCAGGGCGAACCACATCGCGATGGCCAGGGCGCAGACGACCCAGGCGGCGATGGCGTGGATGTGTGCGGCCGCGCTCCAGTCCCACGGCATGCGCGGTACGTCGCTGCTGTCACCGGCGTGCTTGCCGGAGCCGGTCACGGTGGTGCCGAGCACGATCAGGACCACCGTGGTGCCGACGACGGCCCAGGACAGCTGCCGCACCGGCCGCGGGGCCCGTGGGCGCCGCGCGCCGTCGCCCTCGCCGATCCGCACCCAGGTGATCACGGCCACCGTGAGCAGGCAGTTGGCGAGCAGGAAGTGCCCGGCCACCGACCACGGGTTGAGGCCGGCCCAGACAGTGATGCCGCCGATGACGGCGTTCCCCATCACCAGCCAGAACTGCGACCACGCCAGGCGGGTGAGACCGCGCCGGCGGGGCTTCAGGGCGCGTGCCGCGATGATCGCCCAGCCGACCGCGGCCGACAGGACGTAGGTGAGCATCCGGTTGCCGAATTCGATGGCGCCGTGCAGGCCCTGCTCCGGCGTGGCGAAGAGGCTGTCGTCGGTGCACTTGGGCCAGGTGTCGCAGCCCAGACCGGAACCGGTCAGCCGTACCGCGCCGCCGGTGACGATGATGAAGACGCTCATCATCACCGCGGAGAGTGCGGCGCGCTTGGCCGTCTTCGCCGACGGAGTCCAGCGCTTGGCGATGTAGGAGATGGGGGTTTCCACGCGCACCATCGTAGGCAACGGCTTGTGCATGTTTTCACGAGGGGTCGGCCGTTCCCGGATGACCCGGGACATCAGCGGTGGGCCGGTCCGCTCACCCGGTCCGCCTCACCCGGTCCGCTCACTCCCAGCGGAAGAACCTCGCCGCCGCTCCCAGTCCCAGCACCGCCCAGACCGCCAGGATCGCCGCGTCGCCCCAGGGCATCGCCGCGCCGTGCTGCAGGACGTCCCTGAGCCCGTCGGAGAGCGCCGAGATCGGAAGCAGGCCCAGCACCGACTGTGCCGCGTCGGGGAACTTGTCCAGCGGCACGATGACCCCGCCGCCGACCAGCAGCAGCAGGAAGACCAGGTTGGCCGCTGCCAGCGTCGCCTCTGCCTTCAGCGTCCCGGCCATCAGAAGCCCGAGCCCGGAGAAGGCGACGGTGCCCAGCGCCAGGAGCAGCAGCACGGCGAACGGATTGCCCGCGGGCGACCAGCCGAGGGCGAAGGCGATCACCGTCAGCAGGACGATCTGCAGTACCTCCGTGACCAGGACCGAGAGGGTCTTCGCCGTCATCAGGCCCCAGCGGGGCAGTGGCGAGGCGCCCAGCCGCTTGAGCACCCCGTAGCGGCGTTCGAAACCGGTCGCGATGGCCTGGCCCGTGAAGGCCGTGGACATCACCGCGAGCGCCAGGACGCCGGGCGCCAGGAAGTCGACCGGTTCACCCGCGCCGGTGTCGACGATGTCGACCGCGCTGAACAGCACGAGCAGCAGCGTCGGGATGACCACCGTCAGCAGCAGCTGTTCGCCGTTGCGCAGGAGCATCCGCGTCTCCAGCGCGGCCTGCGCGGCGATCATGCGGGGCAGTGGGGCGGCGCCGGGGCGCGGGGTGTACGTACCGGCGCTCATGCGCGCAGCTCCTTGCCGGTCAGTTCCAGGAAGACGTCCTCGAGGGTGTGCCGCTCCACCGCGATGCCGTCCGGCATCACGCCGTGCTGGGCGCACCAGGAGGTGACGGTGGCGAGCAGCTCCGGGTCGATCCGCCCGGTGATGCGGTACGTGCCGGTGGCGAGCTCGGCCGCCTCGCTGCCGTCGGGCAGCGCCTTCAGCAGCGAGCCGAGGTCCAGACCGGGGCGGCCGGTGAAGCGCAGGGTGTTCTCGGCGCCGCCACGGCAGAGCTGCTCGGGGCTGCCCTGGGCGATGACCCGGCCCGCGTCGATGACGGCGACGTCGTCGGCGAGCGCCTCGGCCTCGTCCATGAAGTGGGTGGTGAGGACGACCGACACCCCGTCGGTGCGCAGCTCGCGGATCAGGTCCCAGGTGGAGCGGCGGGCCTGCGGGTCGAGGCCGGCCGTCGGCTCGTCCAGGAAGACCAGCTCGGGGCGGCCGACGACGGCCATGGCCAGCGCCAGGCGCTGCTGCTGGCCGCCGGAGAGCCGGCGGTAGGTGGTCCGGCCGCAGCTGCCGAGTCCGAGGCGCTCGACGAGCGCGTCGACGTCCAGCGGATGGGCGTGCAGCTTCGCCATGTGGCGCAGCATCTCGTCGGCGCGGGCGCCCGAGTAGACGCCGCCGGACTGCAGCATCACGCCGATACGGGGCCGGAGCGCCGCGGCATCGGCGACCGGGTCGAGGCCGAGGACCCGTACGGTCCCCTCGTCCGGCCGGCGGTATCCCTCGCAGGTTTCGACGGTGGTGGTCTTCCCGGCGCCGTTGGGGCCGAGGACCGCGGTCACCGCGCCCGCCGCGACCTCCAGATCGAGGCCGTTGACCGCCGTTTTGGTGCCGTACCGCTTGACGAGGCCCTTGGCCTGTACGACGGGCTCACTGCTCATGGCGGGCAAGTCTAGGCTGGCCGGTCAGGGGTCCGGCGCGCCGGGTTGCCCGAGCTCCCACGAGCATTCCGGTGGCCCGGCCGCCGGCCGGCCCCCGAGGGCGTCACCTGCGACGGCCTGCACCGATCGTTTGTTTCCGCAGGTCAACTTAGGTTCACCTAAGTGACGAAGGGCACCGCAGTCGGCTGGGAGGTGGGTTGTCACGCCCCGAAGAATTACGCAACAATGGCGTTGTGAAATACGTTGGCGAGGCTCCTCAGGAGGAACTCGCGACCGGTGAGCGCTCGACGCGCAACCGCGTCGCGCGCTCCATCCTGGACCACGGCCCGTCCACCGCCGCCGATCTGGCGAAGCGCGTCGGGCTGACCCAGGCCGCGGTGCGCCGTCACCTGGACGCCCTCGTCTCCGACGATGTGGTCGAGCCCCGCGAACAGCGGGTCTACGGAGCGCGGACCCGCGGCCGTCCGGCCAAGGTCTTCGCCCTCACCGACTGCGGCAGGGACGCGTTCGACCAGTCCTACGACAAGCTCGCCGCCGACGCGCTGCGCTGGATCGCCGACACGGCGGGGGACGAGGCGCTCGTCGCTTTCGCCCGCGCCAGGATGGCCGCCCAGTCCGAGGCGTACCGCGCCGTGATCGAGGCCGCGGGCCCCGAAGCGCGCACCGAGGCCTTGGCCAAGGCCTTGTCCGCCGACGGGTACGCTGCTACGGCGCGTAGCGCGCCGGGTCCCCAGCAGGGCGAGCAGCTCTGTCAGCACCACTGCCCGGTCGCGCACGTAGCCGAGCAGTTCCCGCAGCTGTGCGAGGCGGAGACGGAATTCTTCTCCAGTCTGCTCGGGACCCATGTGCAGCGTCTCGCCACACTCGCCCACGGCGACGGTGTGTGCACGACGTTCGTTCCGCGCGGCAGCCCCGCAGCACCACAGGCTTCACAGACCACCCATTCAGTATCTGCAAGTACGGCCGGGAGGAACCCCGCATGACGCTCCCTACGGAGACTGCCCACCCTGAGCTCGAGGGTCTGGGTACGTACGAATTCGGCTGGGCCGACTCCGACGCGGCAGGCGCGGCGGCGAAGCGCGGCCTGTCCGAAGCTGTCGTCCGCGACATCTCGGAGAAGAAGAACGAGCCGGAGTGGATGCTCAAGCTCCGGCTCAAGGGCCTGAAGCTGTTCGGCAAGAAGCCCATGCCGAACTGGGGCTCCGACCTGTCGGGCATCGACTTCGACAACATCAAGTACTTCGTGCGGTCCACGGAGAAGCAGGCGGAGTCCTGGGAGGACCTGCCCGAGGACATCAAGAACACGTACGACAAGCTGGGCATCCCGGAGGCGGAGAAGCAGCGCCTGGTCGCCGGTGTCGCCGCGCAGTACGAGTCCGAGGTGGTCTACCACCAGATCAACGAGGAGCTCGAGGCGCAGGGTGTCATCTTCATGGACACCGACACCGCGCTCAAGGAGCACCCGGAGCTGTTCAAGGAGTACTTCGGCACCGTCATCCCCGTCGGTGACAACAAGTTCGCCTCGCTGAACTCCGCCGTGTGGTCCGGTGGCTCCTTCATCTACGTGCCGAAGGGCGTGCACGTCGAGATCCCGCTCCAGGCCTACTTCCGTATCAACACGGAGAACATGGGCCAGTTCGAGCGGACGCTGATCATCGTCGACGAGGACGCCTACGTCCACTACGTCGAGGGCTGCACCGCGCCGATCTACTCCTCGGACTCGCTGCACTCCGCGGTCGTCGAGATCATCGTGAAGAAGGGCGGCCGCTGCCGCTACACGACCATCCAGAACTGGTCGAACAACGTCTACAACCTGGTCACCAAGCGTGCCGTGGCGTACGAGGGCGCGACCATGGAGTGGGTCGACGGCAACATCGGCTCCAAGGTCACCATGAAGTACCCGGCCGTCTACCTGATGGGTGAGCACGCCAAGGGCGAGACCCTGTCCATCGCCTTCGCGGGCGAGGGCCAGCACCAGGACGCCGGCGCCAAGATGGTCCACATGGCACCGAACACCTCCTCCAACATCGTCTCGAAGTCGGTGGCGCGAGGCGGTGGCCGCACCTCCTACCGCGGTCTCATCGAGATCGGCGAGGGTGCGCCGGGCGCCAAGTCCAACGTGCTGTGCGACGCGCTGCTCGTGGACACCATCTCCCGCTCGGACACCTACCCGTACGTCGACGTCCGCGAGGACGACGTGTCGATGGGTCACGAGGCGACCGTCTCCAAGGTCTCCGAGGACCAGCTCTTCTACCTGATGAGCCGCGGCATGACGGAGTTCGAGGCCATGGCGATGATCGTGCGCGGCTTCGTCGAGCCGATCGCCAAGGAGCTGCCCATGGAGTACGCCCTGGAGCTCAACCGGCTGATCGAGCTGCAGATGGAGGGTTCGGTCGGCTGATACGCCCGCCGACCGCGTCCCAAGAGTTCTTGACTGAGAAAGCGAGCACTACGACAGCCATGGCTGAGGCTCAGAACATCCCGGCCGGTTCGACGACCGCCGGTTCCATCGCGGTGGCCGCCGAGTCCACCGTCGCCACGCGCATGAGCGCGCCCCCGTCCTTCGACGTCGCGGACTTCCCGGTCCCGCACGGCCGCGAGGAGGAGTGGCGGTTCACGCCGCTGGAGCGGCTGCGCGGGCTGCACGACGGCACCGCCGTCGCGACCGGTGGCGGTGTCAAGGTCGTGATCGAGGCGCCCTCCGGCGTCACGGTCGAGACCGTCGGCCGCGACGACGCGCGGCTCGGCAGGGCGGGCACCCCGGTGGACCGTGTCGCCGCCCAGGCGTACTCGTCCTTCGAGCAGGCCTCGGTCGTCACGGTCGCCAAGGAGGCCGTGCTCACCGAGCCGGTCCGGATCGCGGTGCACGGCGAGGGCGGTGTGGCCTACGGCCACCAGGTCATCGAGCTGGGCGCCTTCGCCGAGGCCGTCGTCGTCATCGACCACACCGGTGACGCGGTGCTCGCCGCCAACGTCGACTACGTCCTGGGCGACGGTGCGAAGCTCACCGTCGTCTCCGTCCAGGACTGGGACGAGAAGGCCGTCCACGTCGGTCAGCACAACGCGCTGATCGGACGGGACGCCTCCTTCAAGTCCATCGTCGTCACCTTCGGCGGCGACGTGGTCCGCCTCCACCCGCGGGTCGCCTACGCGGCCACCGGCGGCGAGGCGGAGCTCTTCGGTCTGTACTTCACCGACAAGGGCCAGCACCAGGAGCACCGTCTCCTGGTCGACCACAACGCCCCGCACTGCAAGTCCAACGTGGCCTACAAGGGCGCGCTGCAGGGCGAGGGCGCACACGCCGTCTGGATCGGCGACGTCCTCATCCAGGCGGCCGCCGAGGGCACCGACACCTACGAGATGAACCGCAACCTGGTTCTCACCGACGGTGCCCGGGTCGACTCCGTACCGAACCTGGAGATCGAGACCGGCGAGATCGTCGGCGCCGGCCACGCCTCGGCGACCGGCCGCTTCGACGACGAGCAGCTGTTCTACCTGCAGTCCCGCGGTATCCCGGCCGAGGAGGCCCGCCGACTCGTCGTGCGCGGCTTCTTCGCCGAGCTGGTCCAGCAGATCGGTCTGCCGGACGTCGAAGCCCGTCTCCTCGACAAGATCGAGACCGAGCTGAAGGCGTCGGTCTGAGATGGCCTTCGTCAAAGCCTGTGCGCTGAGCGAGCTGGAGGACGACACCCCCAAGAGGGTGGAGCTCGACGGCACGCCGGTGTCCCTCGTCCGCACCGAGGGCGAGGTGTTCGCGATCAACGACATCTGCTCGCACGCGAACGTCTCGCTGTCGGAGGGCGAGGTGGAGGACTGCGCGATCGAGTGCTGGCTGCACGGATCGAGCTTCGACCTCCGCACCGGCAAGCCGTCCGGTCTTCCCGCGACGCGCCCCGTCCCCGTATACCCCGTAAAGATCGAAGGGGACGATGTGCTCGTCTCCGTCACCCAGGAGTCCTGAGTCACCCATGGCAACGCTTGAAATCCGCGACCTGCACGTCTCCGTCGAGGCCGACAACGCCACGAAGGAGATCCTCAAGGGCGTCGACCTGACCGTGAAGCAGGGCGAGACCCACGCCATCATGGGCCCGAACGGGTCCGGCAAGTCCACCCTCGCGTACTCGCTCGCGGGTCACCCCAAGTACACGATCACGAGTGGCACGGTGACCCTGGACGGCGAGGACGTCCTGGAGATGTCCGTCGACGAGCGGGCCCGCGCCGGCCTGTTCCTCGCCATGCAGTACCCGGTCGAGATCCCCGGTGTCTCGGTCTCCAACTTCCTGCGCACCTCCGCCACCGCCGTCCGCGGCGAGGCCCCCAAGCTGCGGACGTGGGTGAAGGAGGTCAAGGAGGCGATGGCCGAGCTCCAGATGGACCCCGCCTTCGCCGAGCGCAACGTCAACGAGGGCTTCTCCGGCGGTGAGAAGAAGCGCCACGAGATCCTCCAGCTGGAGCTCCTCAAGCCGAAGATCGCGATCCTCGACGAGACCGACTCCGGCCTGGACGTCGACGCGCTGAAGACCGTCTCCGAAGGCGTCAACCGGGTGCGTGAGAGCGGCGAGGTCGGCACCCTGCTGATCACGCACTACACGCGCATCCTCAAGTACATCAAGCCCGACTACGTGCATGTCTTCGCCAACGGCCGGATCGCCGCCTCCGGTGGCGCCGAGCTCGCGGACACGCTGGAGAACGAGGGCTACGAGGCCTACACGAAGGGTGGCCCCGTGAGCGGAGCGAACTCAGGAGGTACGGTCGCGTGACTGACGCCCGACAGGGGCTCTCCGGCCTCCTCGACACCGAGGCGATCCGCAAGGACTTCCCGATCCTGGACCGCACGGTCCACGACGGCAAGAAGATCGTTTACCTGGACAGCGCTGCGACCTCGCAGAAGCCGCGCCAGGTCCTCGACGCGCTCAACGAGTACTACGAGCGGCACAACGCCAACGTCCACCGCGGTGTGTACACGATCGCCGAGGAGGCCACCGCGCTGTACGAGGGCGCTCGCGACAAGGTCGCGGCCTTCATCAACGCACCCAGCCGCAACGAGGTGATCTTCACCAAGAACGCCTCGGAGTCGCTCAACCTCGTCGCCAACATGCTCGGCTGGGCCGACGAGCCCTACCGGGTCGACAGCGACACCGAGATCGTCACCACGGAGATGGAGCACCACTCCAACATCGTGCCGTGGCAGCTGCTCTCGCAGCGCACCGGCGCGAAGCTGAAGTGGTTCGGCATCACGGACGACGGCCGGCTGGACCTGTCGAACATCGACGAGATCATCACCGAGAAGACGAAGATCGTCTCCTTCACGCTGGTCTCCAACATCATGGGCACGATCAACCCGGTGGAGAAGATCATCCGCCGTGCCCAGCAGGTCGGCGCGCTGGTCTGCATCGACGCCTCGCAGGCGGCCCCGCACATGGTGCTCGACGTGCAGGCGCTGCAGGCCGACTTCGTGGCCTTCACCGGCCACAAGATGGTCGGTCCGACGGGCATCGGCGTGCTCTGGGGACGGCAGGAACTCCTGGAGGACCTGCCGCCGTTCCTCGGTGGCGGCGAGATGATCGAGACCGTGTCGATGCACTCGTCGACGTACGCGCCCGCGCCGCACAAGTTCGAGGCCGGTACACCCCCGATCGCGCAGGCCGTCGGCCTCGGCGCGGCCGTGGACTACCTCTCGGCCATCGGCATGGAGAACATCCACCGCCATGAGCAGGCGATCACCGAGTACGCGGTGAAGCGTCTCCTGGAGGTCCCCGACCTCCGGATCATCGGTCCGGCCACGGCCGAGGACCGCGGCGCGACGATCTCCTTCACGCTCGGCGACATCCACCCCCACGACGTGGGCCAGGTACTCGACGAGCTGGGTATCGCCGTCCGGGTCGGACACCACTGCGCACGGCCGGTCTGCCTGCGGTACGGAATTCCTGCGACGACGCGAGCGTCGTTCTATCTGTACTCCACGCCCGCCGAGGTCGACGCCCTGGTGGACGGTCTGGAACACGTGCGGAACTTTTTCGGTTAAGGGCGAGGGTTGACTGGTGAAGCTTGATTCCATGTACCAGGAAGTGATCCTGGACCACTACAAGCACCCCCACGGGCGTGGCCTGCGGGACGGCGACGCCGAGGTGCATCACGTCAACCCGACGTGCGGCGACGAGATCACGCTCCGCGTGAGGTACGACGGCGAGACCATCGCCGACGTCAGTTACGAGGGCCAGGGCTGCTCCATCAGCCAGGCCAGCGCTTCCGTGCTCAACGAGCTGCTGGTCGGCAAGCGGCTCGGCGAGGGGCAGAAGATCCAGGAGACCTTCCTGGAACTGATGCAGTCCAAGGGTCAGCTGGAGCCGGACGACGCGATGGAGGAGGTGCTGGAGGACGCCGTCGCGTTCGCCGGTGTCTCCAAGTACCCGGCCCGGGTCAAGTGCGCGCTGCTCAGCTGGATGGCGTGGAAGGACGCGACGGCGCAGGCGCTGTCCGAAGGGAAGACGGCATGAGCGAGAACGAGACTCTTACGACCAAGCCGGCCTCCGAGGAGGAGGTCCGCGAGGCTCTGTACGACGTGGTCGACCCCGAGCTGGGCATCGACGTCGTCAACCTCGGCCTGATCTACGGCATCCACATCGACGACGCCAACATCGCCACCCTCGACATGACCCTGACGTCCGCGGCCTGTCCGCTGACCGATGTCATCGAGGACCAGGCGAAGTCCGCGACGGACGGCATCGTCAACGAGTTGCGGATCAACTGGGTCTGGATGCCGCCGTGGGGCCCGGACAAGATCACCGACGATGGTCGCGAGCAGCTTCGCGCACTCGGCTTCAACGTCTGATTCCAGTCGTCGTCCGTTGTGACGGCGAACGGCCATGCCTGCCAGTATCCCTGGCAGGCATGGCCGTTCGCTTTTACCACCTCGCCGTCGATGCCCACGATCTGCCGTCGCCGGCCCGCTTCTGGTGCGGGGTGCTCGACTGGCAGGTGCTGTGCGAGGCCGAGGCCGAGGCCGAGGACGAGATCGTCATCGGCGCGGACGCGTTCGCGATGCCGGGCATGTGCTTCCTCCCCGTACCGGAGGAGAGGACCCGGGTGCCCCCCCGGCCTCGGCGAGGGAGTCGAGCTGCGCGTGGAGGGACTGCCGGGCGGTCGAGGCGCGGGCGTATCCGAGGCGGACGTGCCCGACCGGTTCGGCGCCGGCGCCTACGGGGCGGGGCAGCTCGGTCCAGGCCGAACCCGGCTTATGTACGGCGGGGGTCGGCACACTGAGCGCCTTGGCGAGTTGGGGTACGAGGCGGAAGCGGGCGGTGTGGTACTGGATCGCCACCTTGCCCTTGCCGGTGCGGCATGGGGAGCCCGCCGGGGCGGCGCAGGTGGACCGTCGGGCAGCCCCTCTGAAATCCCTCCACCGTCCACGGAGGATGTCAGGCTGCGAACACTTGGGAGTCGTCGGCGAACGCCTTGAACTCCAGGGCGTTGCCGGCAGGGTCGAGCAGGAACATCGTCCACTGCTCGCCGGCCTCGCCCGCGAAGCGCACGTAGGGCTCGATGACGAAGTCGGTGTCCGCGGCGCGCAGCCGTTCGGCGAGCCGGTGGAAGGCGTCGACGGTCAGGATCAGCCCGAAGTGCGGTACGGGGACGTCGTGGCCGTCAACCGGGTTGTGCGTCCGTTCGGCGCGGGCCGGGGCGAGGTGGGTGACGAACTGGTGGCCGTGCAGGTTCCAGTCCACCCAGGTGTCTGCGCTGCGGCCTTGCTCCAGGCCGAGGGTCTCGCCGTAGAAGCGGCGGGCAGCGTCCAGGTCGTCGACCGGGACGGCGAGGTGGAAGCGGGGAATGGGGGAGGCAGGACCGGACATGGGTGGGGTTCCTTCCGTGCGGCGTGGAGTGCCTGGCGCTTACCAGTTCTGACGGGTGGGGGAAACGATCAGGTCGTTGACGGTGACGTCGGCGGGCTGGTCGAGGGCGTAGACGACGGCGTCGGCAATGGCCTCGGGGCTGATGGCGATGGTGTTGAGCTCCTGGGCGGCCTTGCGTCCGGCGGGGTCGGTGACCTTGTCGGCCCAGCCGGTGTCGATGACGCCTGGGCTGATCGTGGACGCCTTGATGCCCTCGCGGACGCCGAGTTCCCTGCGCATGGACTCGGTCATGGCCTGCACGAAGAACTTCGTCGCGCTGTAGACACCGGCGCCGTCGCCGACCTGGTGTCCGGCTACCGAGTCCATGTTGAGGATGTGGCCGGACTTCTGGCGGAGCATCACGGGCAGGACGGCGTGGACGCCGTTGAGGTAGCCGCGGATGTTCACGTCGAGCATCCGGTTCCAGTCGTCGAGCGCGCGGTCCTTCCAGTACGAGAAGAGCATCAGTCCGGCGTTGTTGACGAGGACGTCGATACGCCCGTACGTGTCGACGGCGAAGTCGGCCAGCGCCTGCATGTCCGCGGCGTCGGTGACGTCGGTGAGCCGGGCGGCGGCGGTGCCGCCGGCCTTCTCGATGTCGGCGACCAGATGGTCGAGGTCTTCCTGGCCGCGGGCGGCGGCGACGATCCTGGCGCCGCGGACGGCGAGGGCCTTGGCGCTGACGGCGCCGATGCCGGAGGAGGCGCCGGTGATGACGACGACCTTGTCCTGCAGGTGGTTCATGGGGATCTCCCGGTGCGGTGGTTCGGCGCGCCTCCCCTGGTGAGGGCGGCGCGGCGGAGGCTGTGGCGGTACGGGGAGGTCAGTGCTTGCGGCGCTTGACGGCGTAGGCGTACTGGTCCGGCCAGGTCGGCTCGGCGTCGAGCGTGAGTGCGGCGTGCTGGGCCCAGTAGGGGTTGCGGAGCAGTTCGCGGCCGAGGAAGACGGCGTCGGCCTGCCCGCTGGTGAGGATGTCCTGCGCCTGCTGTGGCTCGGTGATGATGCCGACGGCGGCGGTGGGGATGCCGGTGGACTGGCGGGCCTGGGTGGCGAAGCGGACCTGGTAGCTGGGTCCGGCGACGATCTTGGCGTCGCGGACCATGCCGCCGGTGGACACGTCGAGCAGGTCGACGCCGCGGGCCTGGAGTTCCTTGGCGAGGCGGACGGTGTCGTCCCCGGTCCAGCCCTCGCGGGTGTCCTCGGGGTTCTCGGTCAGCCAGTCGGTGGCCGAGGTGCGGAAGAACACCGGCAGGTCCTCGGGCCATACGGCGCGGACGGCGTCGACGACCTCCAGGGCGAAGCGGATGCGGTTCTCGAAGCTGCCGCCGTAGGCGTCGGTGCGGTGGTTGGAGGCGGGGGAGAGGAAGGAGTTGATCAGGTAGCCGTGGGCGCCGTGCACCTCGGCGACCTGGAATCCGGCGGCCAGCGCGCGCCGCGCGGAGTCCGCGAAGTCGCGTACGAGCTGCTGGATCTCCTCCACGGTCAGCTCGTGCGGGACAGCGAGTCCGTCGTAGGCGATCGCGCTGGGGGCGACGGGCTGCCAGCCGCCCTCGGACTCGCTCAGGTAGCGGTCGGACAGCCAGGGCTTGTCCACCGACGCCTTGCGGCCGGCGTGCGCGAGCTGGATGGCCGGGACGGCACCGTGGGCCTTGATGGCCTCGGTGATGCGGGTGAACGCTTCCTGCTGGCGGTCGTTCCACAGGCCGAGGTCCCAGGGGCTGATGCGCCCGTCGGGCCGGACGCCGGTGGCCTCGGCCATGACCAGGCCCGCACCGCCGGCGGCGCGCGAGGCCAGGTGGGTGAGGTGGAAGTCGGTCGGCGCACCGGTGTCCGGGCCCTCGGGGGCGGCGGAGTACATGCACATCGGGGACATCCAGACCCGGTTGGGTATCGACAGGGATCGCAGGGTGAGGGGGGCGAACAGGGAACTCATGGGGGTGGTGCTTCCTTCGTGATCGGTGTCGTCGGACGGGGCGGCTGCCGTCCGGTGTCAGGCGAGGAGGGTATGGAGGCCTGCGAGGGCGGGGGCGTAGGCCGCTTCGAGGACCGTGGCGGCTTCCTGGGCGGTGGTGCCCTGGGCCGGGTCGAAGGTGGCGTGCCAGCTGAGGAAGGCGCCGCCGGTGTCGGCGACGGGCTGGACGTGCAGCGTCGAGCGGTAGCCGCGGACCGGCAGCGGTGCCTCGACGATCTCGTAACTCAGCTTCCGGCCGGCCTCGTCCAGGCCCACGAGCCGTTCCCGGTACATGCTGCCGTCCACCCCGGTGAGAAGGCGGACCGCACCAGGGGTGAGCCCGTTGCCGCCCCCGGTGATCTCGCTCGCCCGGATGGCCGGGTGCCAGTCGGGCAGGCCGTTGAACTGCCGGACGACCGCCCATGTCTCGTCCGCGGAGCTGGTGAAGACGGAGCTCCAGTACGCCTGCGCCATCAGGCGGGCAGACGGGTGTCGAGGACGAAGTTGGTCTCGATGAGCTGGCCGGGGAAGAACAGCGAGGCCACGCCGATGGTGCTGCTGGTGGGGCGGTGGTCGCCGAAGTAGGCCAGGTTGGCGGCCGCCATCGCGTTGTTGTACTTCGGCAGGTCCACGACGTACTGGGTCTCGGAGACGACCTGGTTGCGGGTGGCGCCGTAGTGGGCGAGGACCTTCTCGAAGTTGGCGAAGACCTGCGCGGTCTGGGCCTCGAAGTCGTCCGCGTAGAGGAAGTTGCCCGTGTCGTCGTGGGAGAGCTGGCCCGAGACATAGATCGTGTGCTCGACCTTGATGGCCTGGGCGAAGCCGAACTCGTGCTCGCCCGAGACGCCGTGGCTGTAGGAGTCGATGGCAGTCATGGTGGTTGTCCTTCTCTGGTGTGGATGCGGGGGTGGGTGGGGCGCCGGGCTCAGGAAGCCAGGCGGGCGACCGCGTCCGCGACGGGGGTGTCGCCGGAGGTCAGCTCGACGACGACGCGGCTGAGGGCGGGCTCGTGCAGAGCCGCGTCGATGAACGCGGCGACATCGTCGCGGTGCACGTCGCCGTACTCGACGGCAGGCCCGGCGGTGACCCGGCCGCTGCCGGGGGTGTCCAGCAGGGTCCCGGGACGGACGATCAGCCAGTCGAGATCGGTGCGCGCCAGGTACACGTCGGCGCTCTTCTTGACCTTGATGTAGTGCTCGAAGCCCTCACCGGCCTCGCCGCCGCGCAGCGCATCGGGGAAGACCGAAACCAGGACGAACCGTGTCACCCCGGCGAGCGCGGCTGCGTCGGCTGCCTTCTCCAGGCCTTTGCCGTCGATGAGGGTGGTCTTGTCCATGCCGGTTCCATGGGCGCCGGCCGAGAACACCACTGCGTCGTGCCCCGCGAGCTTGCCCGCGAGTTCTTCCACGGAGGCGGCGATCAGGTCGCCGGTCACCGGCGTCGCACCGGTCGCACGGAGCGTGTCGGCCTGGGCCGGGCTGCGGTGCATGCCGGTCACCTTGTCGCCGCGCTCGGAGAGCAGGCCGGCGAGCCTCCTGCCGACACTTCCGGCGGCACCGATCTGGAACACCTTCATGGATCGCCTCTTTTCTGGCCGGATGGCCGGTCGCTCAACTTGTCGCAATGTTGACATTGCGCCAACATGAGGAATGTTAACATTAAGCCATGGAGAAGACGCACGTCATAGACGCGGTGGCCCCCGCCCGCCGTCGCGGACTGGCCGACGAAGTCGCCGACCGGATCCGGGAGGCGATCTTCAGCGGCGCATACGCCCCCGGGGCACCGCTGCGCGAGGTCGAACTCTCCGGCGTCCTGCAAGTCAGCAGAGGTCCGGTGCGTGAGGCTCTGCGCGTACTGGAGCGCGAGGGACTCGTGCACTGCGCCTGGCACCGCGGCACCGTCGTCACCACGCTGTCCGCCGAGGATGTCGCCGAGCTCGACAGTCTGCGCGGCGCGCTGGAGGACCTCGCCGTCCATCAGGCCATCACGCACGCCTCCGAGGAGGACCTCGTCGCCATCGAGAAGGCGGCCGGCCTGATGGAGCACACGACGGACCCGCACGACATGGTCCGCCTGGACATCGCCTTCCACGACGCCGTCTTCGCCGCCACCGGCCACCAGCGCCTCGCCGCGGCCTGGGAGTCCATCCGCTGCCAGGTCCACCTGTTCCTGCTGACCCGCATCGGCCTCAGCACCGAGGGCTACCTCGGCTGCATCCCCCAGGAGCACCACGCACTGGCCGCCGCCCTGCGCGCCCGCGACCCCCAGGCCGCCCTCCCCCTCTTCGCCGCCCACCGCCGCCACGCGGTGGACGTCGTCACAGGTACGCCCAACCCGGCCTGAGGACCGGTCCATCACATCCGGGTGCTACTCAGCGTTTACAGAAGTTGGCACCAGCCGGAACCTCGGCTGCAATCCAATCGACGGCACAAGAGGGAGGGGCAAGAGCACGGCTCGGGGAAGAGTCTGGAACATACTCGGCCATAGAGCGAGTTCAGCGCATGTCGGCCGCACTCGTCCCGCACAAGGGCACCGAACATCACTACCAATACGACCCCGGCAAGGCGCTGGCCTACACAGCAGCGACGCTCGCATGGGTTGGAGATCCCGCAGCGGAAGACTACGCACGGCAGGTAATCGCGCGACTTGCTCCCGCTGGCGATGTGGAGAAATGGCCGCGCCGAGTGGCGTCAGCGAATATCGATTTGGCGTTGGATTTGCTAGGCGGTGACCGGCTGGATGAGGCGTGCAACGCAGCGCAGCGGGCTATATTGTCCGGTCGCATCGTCCCATCGAATCATTGGCGTGCACTTGAAGTGGTCAACGCGGTAGAAGCCCGACAGCTTCCGGAGGCGACGGATCTTCGCGAGGCCTACCAGGGTTTAAAAGCGCTGCCGGGGGGCGGATAGGTTGTCGGAATAAGAAAGGCCCCACGCTTGCTGCCCTTGAATGGGCGGCAAGCGCGGGGCTTACTGATCGTTTCAGAATGAGGTTCGTGGGCGTCGCAAGCAGATGATGCTGCAGGCGAGTGGGAGCAGGCCAAGGTGGAGGTCGGCGCGTATCTCGTAGCGGATGCGCAGGCGTTTGAACTGGTGGAGCCGGGCGAAGGTCCGTTCCACGACCGAGCAGGTCTTGCCCAGTCCCGATCCGTGCGGGACGCCTCGGCGGGCGATCTTGGGTGTGATGCCGCGGGCTCGGAGGATGCGGCGGTACTTGTCGTAGTCGTAGCCGCGGTCGGCGAAGAGCCGGCCTGGCCGGTGCCGCGGTCGTCCGCGAAGTCCTCGGATGCGGGGGATCGCGTCCAGTAGGGGTGTCAACTGGGTGACGTCGTGCCTGTTTTCGCCGGTCAGGGTGACGGCGAGAGGGGTGCCGTGCCGGTCGACGATCAGGTGGCGTTCGCTGCCCGGCCGTGCGCGGTCGACCGGCGAAGGCCCGGTGTGAGCCCCCCTTTGAGGGCTCGAACGTGTGAGCCGTCGATCGCAGCGTCGTCCATGTCCAGCAGTCCTGCCTTGCGCAGCTCGGCAGGAGCACTTTGTGCAGGCGGGACCACACCCCGGCCTCGGTCCAGTCCCGCAACCGCCGCCACGCTGTCACGCCGCTGCACCCGGTCTGCTCGGCGGGTACATCTCTCCAGCTCACGTTCTTACGCAGTACCTAAAACGATGCCTCGCAGGGCCGCGCGGTCGTCCGCCGGCAGGCGTCCGGGATGCCGATGACGGCGCGGCGGCCGGGGCGGCAGCAGCGGAGCGATACGTTCCCACAGATCATCAGGCACAAGATCATCCGGCACCTGGATCACTCTGCCGCCACCGGATCCGATCGCCAAGCCCTCACACCGAACTCATCCCGAAACAATCAGCTTCACAGAGTTGGAGGCGGCCCGTACGGTCGTTCGACCCGAATTACCAAACGGACCGTACGGACAACTTCTGCACTCCACCCGCGCAGGGCGATTCGTTACGAATGTCGGACGAGGTTCGCGCGCAGCGCCTTTTCGAGGTTCAGCTCCACCTCGCGCGTGTGAACCCCGGCCGCGAGCGCTGCCCGGGCAAGCTCTCCAGACGCGGGAGTGAACGTTTCGCCGAGCAGGCGGTTTTCCGCGCGCAGTGCGTCCTCAAGCGTGCCGTCGGCCGCGTCGATTGCTTCGATAGCCGCGGCGCGGACACCGTCGGGCAGAGACGCGATGGCCAGTGCGACCCACTCAACATATTCATCCAGTTCTGCGGCGGGCAGAGCTCGGTTCACCCAACCCCACCGCTCGGCAGTCGCCGCGTCGACGAGCCCGCCTGTCAGCACGATCTCGAGAGCGCGAGCGCGACCCACGAGGCGGGGCAGGTGGGCAGTTGCACCGGCTCCAGGCACGATGCCGATCAGTGCCTCGAACTGGCCGAACGCCGCAGTCTCGAGGGCCGCGAATCGCAGATCCAGGCTGGAGACCAGCTCGGCTCCACCGCCACGGGCGAGTCCCGCGACCTTGGCGATGGTGGTCTGAGGCAGACGCCGCCAGCGTTCATGAAGCCGCATCATCGGGCCCGTCCCGACAAGCGTCTCCTCCGCGACCGGGAGGGCGGCGTAGGTCGCGGGGTCCTCCACGAATGACAGGTCGCCGTGCGCCAGGAAGAACTCCGGATTAGCGCTCTGGACCACGATGACGTGCAGGTCGGGATCATTCTCGGCCGATGCAGCGACGGCGTCCAGGTCGAGCATGAGCTGCGCCGTCATCAGGTTGACGGGCGGAACGTCAATTGAGACCCATAGCACTCCGTCCTGGCGCTTGAGATTGAGGCTGGGCAGGGACTGTTCGGTCATGAGATTCCCTTGGGTCGCCGGTATCTCTGGTATACCTGGTACATGGCAGGTACTTCAAAGAAACCTGGTATCCGCGAAGATCGGGCCGGTCACGAGACCATCGTTGGCCCGCAGCGCGAGCTCCTGGATCAGCTGCTGGACAAGTGGGGTCATCTGCTGCTGGCCGCGTTGTGCCGGCAGCCGCGACGCTTCAACGAGCTCAAGAGAGAGCTCGATGGGGTCACTCAAAAATCGCTGACGCAGGCACTGCGACGGTTGGAACGCAACGGCCTCGTCGAGCGCCGGGTACTGATGCAACGCCCCGTTGCTGTGGAGTACCGGATCACACCGCTGGGCCGCACGCTTGAGGAGCCCTTCTCGATCCTGCGCTCCTGGACCGCCGACCACCTCCCCGAAGTCGAACGACACAGGGAGGCATTTGACAAAGGCGCGGACACCCTTCACTGATTTTTTCGGGATGAGTTCGGTGTGAGGGCTTGGCGATCGGATCCGGTGGCGGCAGAGTGGTCCAGGTGTCGGATGATCTTGTGCCTGATGATCTGTGGGAACGTGTCGCGCCGCTGCTCCCTCCTCGTCCGCCGCGGCGTCGGCGGTATCCGGGCCGCCTGCCAATGGATGACCGTGCGGCTCTGCGCGGGATCGTCTACGTCTTGCGCACGGATGTGACCTGGGCGGATGTGCCGACCGAGACGATCGGCTGTAGCGGGGTGACGTGCTGGCGGCGCCTGCGGGACTGGACCGAGGTCGGCGTCTGGCCCCGCCTGCACGAAATCCTCCTCGCGGAACTCCGCAGAGCCGGCCTGCTGGACATGGGGGACGCCGCGGTCGACGCCTCGCACGTCCGGGCCCTCGAAGGGGGGTGCCCCTATCTGTTTCGTCAACCCTGGCGGGGCTGGTTCGTCGGGGTTCGTGTTGGTTTCCGGGAACGTGCCGCGAAGTGGGATGTTCCCGGCGGATCGGGTGTGGTGCGGGCAGCCCGGTGGCCGGCGCGACGGGGTGGTCGTGCCGGTGACGGGTGCGGTGGACCGGAAAAGGTAGGGGTGGCGTGGTTGTCAGGCGGCGAGGTCGAGGGCGCGAGGTTCGTAGAGGGTGCCGTTGCGGATCATCGCGTGGATGACGTTCACGCGTTGCCGGGCCAGGCGGAGGATGGCCTGGGTGTGGGTTTTGCCGCGTGCGCGTTGGCGGTCGTAGTAGATCCGGGAGGACGGGTCGCTCTTGCAGCCGATCGCGGCGAACGCAGCCTGGAACAAGGCGCGTTTGAGGAGACGGTTGCCGCGGTG